>CANMBE010000008.1 GCA_947495975.1 Ignavibacteria bacterium
AGATCTGCCATATCGCACGATTCGTAGCGGAATCGTTTTGCTTTGCAAAGACGCACGCCATCGATAATAGACGCGTGATTGAGCGAATCCGAGACGATAGCGTCAACGTCAGCAAGTAACGGTTCAAAAACGCCGCCGTTAGCATCAAAACAGGCAGCATAGAGGATGGTGGCATCCGTGCCACAAAACGTCGCAATCTTTTGCTCTAGCTCTACATGGATGTCCTGCGTGCCACAGATAAAACGCACGCTCGACATACCAAAGCCATGTGAATCCAAGTAACGTTTTGCAGCATTGATTACTTCTGGATGAGAAGACAGTCCAAGGTAGTTATTCGCGCAAAAGTTGAGTACCGGATCGGAGCTGCCTGAAACTGTGATTTCTGGACCTTGGTGAGATGTAATGATGCGCTCGCGTTTATACAACCCAGCTTCGTTGATCGACGCTAATTCAGTCCGTAATCTTTCTAGAAATGCCGAGTCCATGTTTTGCTCCATATGCGTAAGGTTATGGCAAATATCGGTCGTAAATTTACATTCTCTGTTGTCCGTGGCCGGAAACAAAGCGGATGTTGTGGTGTCAAGCTCGTGGACGTGAACTCATTTCGTCAAATTTTCGTTCTTGGAAGCATGAAAAGAACTATCCTCGCCGTAATCCTTCTCATTTCTTCAATCACTCTTTTGCAGGGGGCTGACAGCACCGTGTATGAGCGTACACGTGCTCGGCTGCAACAGGTGCTTGAGCAGCCCGATGCCTACGGGGCAGTCAAGGTAAGTACGCAACTACGCCGGTGGGAGTGGTTTTGGCAAGGTAGGCTTATGGAAGATGGATCTTTCCCTAGCCCACGTCTCTACCAACAAGAACATAGCCGAGTTCAGAGCCAGAAGTCGTCAGATAATGTGCAGGCGCTGAAGGTGTGGAAAGAACTCGGACCCACAGCGCCGAATAGTCAACCTGGATCCTCAGGGTGGGGCGGCATTGGTCGCGTAAACATTGTTGAGTTCTCACGTCAAAATGCAAATCTTATGTACTGTGGTACTGCTGCAGGTGGCATGTGGAAGAGCACTAATGGAGGCACGAGTTGGACGTATGTGGATATCACCATCATCCCTGTGATTGGTATAAGTGACATCGCTGTTTCGCCCCTTGATGACAAGATTATCTACGTTGCTACCGGCGATGTTGATGGCGCTCAGCCGGGCGACTTTACGGTATACCCATCGTTTTCATACGGCGTTGTAAAGAGTACAGATGGTGGCGTAACGTGGGCGATGACAGGCCTTGTGTTTGATCCAACGCAGAACACGTTGGTGAGTCGTCTTCGCATTGACCCTCGTAATTCGAATATCGTTCTTGCCGCCACATATTCTGGAATCATGCGCACCACAGATGGAGGGGCCACGTGGAAAAAAAATGCAGTTGGACTTTTCCGTGATCTCATTGGAAATCCTACCAATCTTGACGTGATCTATGCTTCTACGTATGCTGAGCAAGGAGGCGCAAAGATCTACCGCTCTACAGATGGCGGAGTTGTATGGGAAGAGCGATATTCATTGCCCAATGCTAATCGTATTCGTCTTGCTGTAACAAAAGCCAATCCAAATGTTGTTGGCGCTGTTGCTTCTGTGGCATTCGACCAAGGTCTAGAAGGTGTGTATAAATCAAGCGACGCTGCTGCCACGTTTGCAAATCTCCCAACAGAATTGAATCTGTTGAATTGGAATACAGATGGATCGCGCACAGGAAGCACCGGCAACAAAGGTCAAGGTTTCTACGATCTTGCGATGGAGTTCTCGCCCACAAATGCAAATCACTTTTTTGTAGGGGGCATTAGTATTTGGCGCACAACAACAAACGGCCAATCGTGGATACCGTCAGCGAATTGGCATGGAGAAGGTTCGCCGTACGTCCATTCAGACCATCACAGTTTTAAATTTCATCCAACGCAGAATCGACTTTTTAGTGCTCATGACGGCGGCATCGCTCGATCAACCGATCAAGGTGTTTCATGGTTAGACATCAGTAGTGGACTTCGCATTCAACAGTACTATGGATTATCAACGTCAAACATTAATCCAAGTGTGACCCTCATGGGCTCTCAGGATAACGGCACTGCGATTACAAAGAATAATGGATCTACGTTTGCACAGGTTCTTGGGAGTGATGGTATGCTATCTGCCATTGATGCCCTCGATCCTCAAACGATGTATGCTAGCCAGTACTATGGCCAGTTCTACCGCTCGAGCAACCAAGGGAATAACTGGATATTCTCAACGAATGCTGGCAATAGATCAGAGAGCTTAGCGGCCTGGGCTGCGCCCATTGTGGCTGATCCTCTGAATCAGAACGTAGCATATTGTGGCTACGGTCAAGTGTATAAGAGCACAACCTCTGGCGCAACATGGAATCGCATCTCTCAGATATCAACCAGTGTTCCATTGCGGTTGATTGCAGTAGCCCCTTCCAATCCTGCCTATATCTACGTTGCCTATAACACCACACTTTGGTTTACAAGCAATGGCGGAACTACATGGCAGCAACAGACCGGACTCTCTGGTGTGATTATGTCCATTGAGGTTAACCCTCTGGATCCTAAAAAATACTATGTGTCTTTAGGGGGCTATTCATCTGGTCAAAAAGTGCTTCACGTAAGCAATGGAGTTGTGACGAACATTACGGGTAAGGGGCTTCCTAATGTGCCATGCAATTCATTGGCGTTTCAGAATGGAACCACCAAGAGGATCTTTGCTGGAACAGATCTTGGAGTATTCTTTAATGATGAAGGCACAGACTTCTGGCTTCAGTATGGTAGTGGCCTGCCGCCGGTGGCAGTGAGCGGAATGCGCGTGGTGAAAACATCAAATCTCTTGCGTGTCTCAACGTATGGCCGTGGAATATGGGAGATCGATATTCAGCAGTGTACTGCTTCTCAACCTTCAGTAAAGGCCTTAACGCCAACAACAAAATGCGCTGGCGATTCAGTGATACTGGAGGCATCTACCGGATTCTCATCGTATCGTTGGTCTAATGGCGACACGACACGCCGCATCGTACTAAAGTCAATTGCCCAGACGGGCACATACACAGTAAGCGTTGAAGACAATAACGGCTGCCGCGCGTTATCAACTGCAACAGTTGTTACGCTATTGCAAGCACCTTCAAGGCCTAGTATTTCATTGCGAGGCTCTGATACATTGCGGTCAACTGCCTTCGGTGGTATAACGGTTTTTCAGTGGTTGCAAAATGGTTCAGAGATACCAGGTGCCACAAGTAGAGACTTTTTCACACGAACGAGTGGACAATACTCCGTGCGTGTTGAGAATGCAATGCAGTGCAGATCAACTTCGAATGAATTCACATTCGTGTATAATCCAACCAGTGTAGAAGAAGACGTGGCTGCTGGCAGAGTTGTGGGCATCCATCCGAACCCTACGAGTGATCTTGCTGTTGTATCCATGCCTTCGATTACGGGGCGTACACTTGAAGTAATGAGTATGACTGGACAAATCATTTTTGCATCTACCGTTGAAGATGATGCGGAAGAATACCAGCTCCGTCTTTCAGGTTATGCGGTTGGCGTTTACATTGTGCGCATCAAGAGCGGTGCAAGTGTATGGATGGTGAGACTCGTGAGAGAGTAACAACGTTTTGCGTTGTCATCGAAAATGAGTGAACAAATTCGTGATGCTAGATGAATGAACGATATGATGCATCGTTTTCATTGATTGCATCATTGCGGACGTTTGTAGAGAGTATGGTGAGTGCGTGTGAAACTTTTCCGGTAACCTGCGCAATGGTTGATGCGGGAGTCCAATCAATAAGAAGGGGCTCCCCAAATGCAGCCCAACACGTGGGCTTTTTGTTTCTTAACACCTCATATCGGAGAGCAAGCGGTACAATGCGCACTGTTCCTAACATCTTTGCGAGAATTGCAATCCCAGCTTCACATTCAATAATTGCTGTTTCTTGGCTAATAAGTGTTCCTTGTGGAAACATCCACAGTATTCGATCAGATCCGCGCAGCAGTGACGCTGCGTATTGAAGCGAAGACAAGGCACTTCGAGCATTTTCTCGTATGACGCTGAACATACCAATGCGAGAAAAGAATCGATACTTTGCCAGCTGGCGATGTTCCATAAGTCCATATGCATCAAGATTATACGTGCGCAGGCTCATCACAATTGTAACCGCGGCGTCCCACCACGACCCATGTGTGCACACTATGATCGTAGGGTAGGGGGCTGATGAGTCCCTTACAAGAGTGGGCTGCAGATGTTCTTCACCCGTAACGAGGCAGCGCTGAAAGTGACGCTTTACGGAGCGCTCAAAGTAACAACCCCAGAAGACTTTACTGAGCCTATCGGGATTGGCAGGGATGAACAGTTTTGGCATTGTTAGTTTTGTGCTTTCTGGAAAGCTACCACAGTGGAACGAAATTTAAATCGTGTGATTGTTGGCATGTCGGGCGGCGTTGATAGCAGCGTAGCCACAGGTCTGCTTGTAGAGCAGGGTTACGACGTGATTGGCATCACCATTAAGACATATAAATACGAAGACGTGGGCGGTAACGTTGGAAATGATTCCACCTGTTGTTCTCTCGATGGAATCAATGATGCCAGACGAATTGCGCTAAAGTTGGGCGTGCCGCATTATACTGTTGACTTCACGGAAGTATTTAAGAAAAATATCATCGACTATTTTGTTGAAGACTACATCGCGGGAAACACGCCTAATCCATGTGTTCGATGTAACCGACAAATTAAATGGGGCGAGATGTTGCGCAAGGCAGATGCCTTGGGTGCAGAGTTCATTGCTACCGGACATTATGCAAGTATCATGCACGATGAATCATCAGGCAGACGATGGATACGCCGTAGCCCAGATCCCAACAAAGATCAGTCGTACATGTTATGGAGCGTCCGCCAAGAACATCTTGCGCGTACAATATTTCCGCTGGCAGGTTTTACGAAGCCCGAATCTCGCAGTGAAGGAGATAGACTAAACCTGGGCATTGCAAGCAAGCCAGAGTCGTATGAAATCTGCTTCATACCTGACAACGACTATCGCCGCTTCTTGCGTGATGCCGTGCCCAACCTTGACGAGCAAATCGGGAAGGGCAACATCATGCTCGATGGTGAAGTCATTGGTGAGCACGAAGGCTATCCATACTATACCGTAGGTCAACGCAAAGGGCTCGGCATTAGCCACCCAGAGCCCCTTTTTGTTCTCAATGTATTGCCGTCAGAAAACATCGTTGAGCTTGGCACTGCCGACAAACTCGACGCTACCACACTAACCGCAGATAACGTAAACCTGCAGAAGTATGCAGACCTACGAGACCCCCGACCATTCACTGTCAAAATTCGATACAAGGACGAGGGCGCTCAAGCTATGTGCCACACAGACGCAGAGGGTATCCTGCACGTAGACTTTGATGAACCGCGCAGAGCAATAGCACGAGGGCAGTCCGTTGTGCTGTACGAAAATGATGAGGTAGTGGGGGGCGGGATCATACGCTAGTGGGTTTACGAGAGCTGGGCCTCGGTCCCGTATCTCGCTTTGTTAAAGACAAGCCCGCCTACGGCACTCGGGATGACGTGGCTTACGTTCCTGCATTTGGTGGTAGAAAGGGAAACACGACTCTGACTTGAAAAGGCGCTCAACGAGGTGCTCAACGAGGCACTTAAAAAGTCCCTAGCTTTGCACCCACAATGACTGACACAAATTCGTTTTTCAGCTTGCACGCAACCGACCCTGCGGGCATGGCGCGCGCTGGTGTGATACACACAGAGCATGGAGATATTCCAACCCCGGTCTTCATGCCTGTTGGTACTCAAGGGGCGGTAAAGGCCATGGACCACCGGTCATTGCGCGAACTGAATACGCCGATCATTTTGGGCAATACCTACCATCTGTACCTGCGGCCGGGTGTAGAGACGCTTTCGGCAATGGGTGGACTTCACAAATTCAGTGACTGGGACCGCCCCATCCTTACAGATAGCGGTGGCTTTCAAGTGTTCTCACTTCGTGAACTTCGTAAAATGAGTGAAGCGGGCGTAGAATTCCGCTCGCACCTCGATGGTTCAAAGCATCTTTTTACGGCAGAGAATGTTGTCGAATTTCAGAGGGCTATAGGTAGCGACATCTTTATGGTCTTGGACGAGTGCACGGCGCATCCGGCAACGTATACGGAAGCCCGTACCTCTATGGAGCTCACAACGCGCTGGGCCAAGAGATCGCGTGATCACCATCTGCAGAGCCCCTTCCTCTATGGACACAAACAGTTTCAGTTTGCCATCGGTCAGGGCAGCACGTATGCAGACCTCAGAACAAGCTGCATGCAAGAGCTGGTTGGGATGGACTTTGATGGCTATGCCATTGGAGGTTTGAGTGTGGGTGAGCAGGCAGAGGATATGTATGCCATGACGGAGGCCTCAACCCAGGTGATGCCCATGCACAAGCCTCGATATCTCATGGGAGTGGGTACTCCGGAGAATATTTTGCGGGCGATAGACCTGGGCGTGGACATGTTTGACTGTGTTATGCCCACAAGAAATGCACGTAATGGCACCCTTTTTACCACTACTGGGCGGGTGAATATCAAAAATGCGCGGTGGAAACAGGGTGATGAGCCAATTGACATGCTTTGCGGCGCAGAAAGCAGTCAAAACTACAGCATGGCGTATCTTCGCCATCTGTTCCATGCTAACGAGATCCTTGGACTCATGTTAGCCACAATACAGAACGTAGCTCTCTATCTCTGGCTTGTGCGAACCGCCCGCGAGAAAATTCTTGACGGTACATTTCGTCCTTGGGCCGCAGAGACAATTGAAAAACTAAACGCACCACGTCCATAAGTCCTTTTTAACGGAGAATCAATGCTCGCTTTATTCCTCATGTCGCCTGCTCCATCTGGCGGCGGCGCCCCAGACTCAACTTCACAGCTCATCCAAACTGTAGTGATGTTCGGTGCCGTTATTGCCATTTTTTACTTCATGATGATCCGCCCTCAACAAAAGCGCGCAAAAGAGCACCAGAAACTTCTCTCGGGTGTTAAAAGGGGCGATAAAGTTGTAACGGCTAGCGGCATACACGGTACTGTGTCTGATGTTGATGATGCTACTGTAACAGTTACGATTGCCAGCAACACCAACGTAAAATTCGACAAAAGCGCCATCGGCTCTGTTTCGGCTTCATAAGCCGTCCGCCACGCGCTCTCTAAGACATTCGCACTATGCTCCACTCCATCGAATCAGCCGTTGAAGAACTCAAGGCTGGGAAATGTATCATCGTTGTTGACGATGAAGACCGTGAAAATGAAGGTGATTTGATTTGCGCTGCAGAACTCTGCACGGAGCAGAACATCAACTTTATGGCAACGGAAGGTAGGGGGCTTATCTGCGTAAGTCTCACGGAAGATCGCGCGCGCGCATTAGACTTGCCCCTTATGGTATCGGAGAACACTGCGCTTCACGGTACACGATTTACGGTAAGCATTGATTACGTGCACGGCACATCGAGTGGAATTTCTGTAAGTGATCGGAATGCAACAGTGCGGGCAATGGCTGCCGATGACGTGCGCCCAGAAGATTTTGCACGGCCGGGTCACATCTTTCCTCTGATTGCTGTGGATGGGGGAGTGCTACGAAGAGCGGGGCATACGGAAGCTGTAGCTGATCTTATGATTCTTGCTGGACTCAAACCTGTAGGCGCGTTGTGTGAGATTCTGAAGTCGGACGGATCAATGGCGCGTGTGCCGGACCTTTTGGAGATGGCACAGCAGCATCAGTTGAAAATGATTTCTGTACAGGATCTCATTGCATATCGCAGGAAGCATGAAACACTTGTGCGCATGTTGGCCGAAGCAAAGCTGCCAAGTGAGTATGGCGATTTTATTCTTCGTATCTACGAAAATAATCTTGATGGTAAGGAACATGTTGCCATCATAAAGGGCGACATTACAACCGCGGAGCCCGTGCTTGTGCGTGTGCATAGTGAGTGTCTCACTGGCGACATTTTTGGTTCACGCCGATGCGATTGCGGTTCGCAGCTTCATGTAGCTCTTGATCAAATCGAAAAAGAAGGTCGCGGAGTTGTCCTCTATATGCGTCAAGAGGGAAGGGGCATTGGCCTCGTGAATAAGATCAAGGCATACGCTCTTCAAGAGCAAGGCATGGACACCGTTGAAGCAAATACGCATCTGGGTTTTCCTGCAGACCCTCGTGATTACGGCATTGGAGCTCAGATCCTACATCACCTTGGTGTACGCAAGATGAGGCTGATGACGAACAACCCTAAAAAACGAGTGGGCCTGCAATCTCATGGACTCGAGGTTGTTGATCTCGTATCACTTGAAGTACCGGCTACAACTGACAATCAAGGCTACCTCGAAACGAAACGCGACAAAATGGGTCATCTGTTGCGTCATCTGTAAGAGCCTATTTAATTACACGTCAAAAATCGATCTTCCCTTGGAGTTATGTTATGGCTGGCGAATCAGTATATGTCACAAAAGAATTCTTGAATGAACTACAGGTTGAAGTCAACGAACTCAAGACCGTAGGTCGCCGAGACATTGCACAAAAGATTGCCGATGCACGTGCACATGGCGACCTTTCAGAAAACGCAGACTATGATGCTGCAAAGAACGCTCAAGAGATGCTCGAGATCCGTATTGCACGCATTCAGACCATCTTGGGTAAGGCCCAGGTTATCAGTGCCAGTGACTTTCCAGACGACAAAGTCTATATCCTTAGTCGCGTTACCCTGATGAACAAGAAGACCAACAAAGAAATCGAATACCTTCTCGTGTCACCAGAAGAGGCAGACTTCGAAAGAAGTAAGCTAGCCGTTACAAGCCCCCTCGGCAAAGCACTCCTCGGCACCGTTGTTGGTAGCGTTATTGAGACGAAGGTCCCTGCCGGTGTGATCAAGTATGAGGTGCTGAAGGTATCGAAGGGGTAGAAGCACGCACGCAATGAATGATGAATTGGCGTGCATTCATCATCTCATTTTTGCTACTTTAGGCGGATGAAAATACTCGCCCTTTGTATCCTCGCTTTATCCTGTGCCGCATTGCAAGCCCAGGTTCCACAATCAGGGCTAAAGCTTTGGCTACGTGCAGATTCTCTGGTGCAGAAGAATGCGCAGAGTGAGCTTGTGACGTGGAAGAACATTGTTGATTTGCGCAGCGCAATTGTGCCTGTGCCATCAACGCCGGTCTTAACGTCAACCATAAACGGACGAAGCGCATTTGTGCTCGATGGCGCAGGGTACATTGAAGCCCCCTCCATGATGCCTGTTGGAGCCGACTATACACTTGTTGTTGTAGCGAAAGTGAACAACACTGTAGGTGCAAATAATATTGTCTCGGGAAACAACAGAGCGTTTTGGTTGAACAATTCGCTAAACCCGCGGATGCTGCACAACGGAAACTTTGGACAACAAGCCGTAAGCACGGTTGCAATGAACGAGCTTTCAATCCTGCGTGTGCGCTACAACAATGCAACGGGGATTGCGCGTCTTGCCGTCAACAATCTCCAGGGTGCTGCAGATCCAATACCTGCGAACACAGACAGTGTTGTGTTTATTGGCTCCTATGCGCGCGGCAACTTTTTTACGGGTGCGATTTCGGAAGTGCTTATTTATGAAAGAGAATTGGAAGGGGCTGACCTTATAGCACTCGATATGTATCTGCATGCACGATATGCTGTGCCGCGAGTACCCGATCCGCTTCCACCACTCGTTGTGTTTGATGTATTGCCGCAGAGTCTGCTTGTTGCAAAATGTAATGACTCCCTTTTTATCAAGGGCAGAGTGAATTCGACACGAGTGAGAAGTGTTAACATCATTGTTGATTCGAATGGTGTTGTGGTTTCGTCAAAAAATATTACTGGTGTTATTGTTGGCTCTTCTTTTAACGCAGGCTTTTTTGTTCAACAAGGTCAGCATCTCTATAATGTTGTTGTGACGCTCGACACCGGCGGAGTAGTTCGCGATACAGCCTTGAATAGCCGCAACATTACCTGTGGAGAGGTGATTGCAATCACTGGACAATCCAATTCAATTTGGGGCGCGCCGGGCACTGTTGCCTCGCCGTGGGCGCGTACCTATGGAAGCAACTCTTCGGCGCAGCGCGCTGATACTGCTTACAAGCCAAGCTCTGCAGACGGCTTCGGTGGTGGACCAGATGTAGGTGCGTTTGGATTGTATCTGCAAAACCGTATCGCTGAGACGATGAAGGTTCCCACTCTTGTCATTAACGGTGGAGTAGGGGGCACTCGTATCGAGCAGCATTTGCCTGATCCAGATAACCGCCTCAACCTTAGCACCATCTATGGCAGTTGGCTCTACCGCGTTATCACCAGCGGAAGCAGCGAACGCATCCGATGGCTGTTTTGGTATCAAGGGGAATCCAACGGCGACAACGATGACTACCTCGCATTGTTCGATCAACTCTATTCAGCTTGGAAGATTGATCTGCCAAACTTGCAATACGTAGTAGTGATTCAGATCCGTCCGGGGTGTGGTCCAAATGGGCACGAAAAAATTCGCGATGCACAGCGCAAGCTAGAATACCGGCATACAGATGTGATTGTCCATGCAGCATCCGGCCTGCCCTTTCATGATGGCTGTCACTATGGTAGTGACGGATATTTTGCTCTTGGTGAACAGCTCTTTAACATCTATCGTATTAACGAACTGTCATTGCAGCCCGGAAGATTTGTATCTGCCCCAACAATTTCTGCTGCAACGTGCACAAACCAACCATGCAACAACATACGTCTGCAGTTCAGACGTGCCGATCAACTGCGAATGACTCCTGATGTATCAGTAGGGGGCTCCATGCGCACCGCACGCGATGCCTTTTATGCCAATGGCGACCCAACAATGCTTCCTCTGTCAGTGAGCGTAACCTCCGATGCGGTTGAGCTTCAGTTCGCCAGCCCCGTAACAAGAGTGTCGTACATTCCTGATAAAAATTACGTCAACACCGCCGTTGTATATGAAGGCCCTTGGCTTGTAACATCAACGGGTGTTGGAGCAATCACATTCAACAATATTGATGTGCAGCCAACATCAGTTGCAGGTGAGCGATATGCAGATGCATCTTCTCAGCAATCCTTTGTTGTTGAGCGTGGACAACCATTGCGCTTGGGCGCTCATAAGCCATGCAGCATCCTTGATCTACGGGGGCGCATTGTTGCAACATCGCCCGAGGATGTAGCCGGCTTGCCAGAAGGCATCTATGTTGCACATCTTGGCTATGTGAACGTACGAGTAATCGTGGTGCCGTAAGCAATAGTTGTCGTGTAGTGCCGAATGCCCAGGCAACCTTGTTAATCCTCCTGGTTAAGAAGTTTCCCGACACGATCAAGCGCCTAAAGATGCTCTAGGCCTCGCGATTCGTTACTTTTGTACATGGCATGGTTCCTTAGAAAAAACAGAAACATCACCACGGAGCAACAGCTTCGGGAGATGCCGGACGGACTGTGGACGAAGTGTCCAGAGTGCGCAACAATTATCTACCGCAAAGAGCTCGAAGAAAACGCGTATACGTGTCCAAAATGCGACAGTCACTTTCGCATTGGCAGCAGTAAGTATGTAGACGTGCTCATCGATCATGGAACGTGGGTAGAGACAGACCGACAGGTCCGCTCAGCAGATCCATTGGAGTTCATAGATACACGTCCATACAAAGCGCGACTCAAAGAAGCATACTCGCGGACTGATTTGCCCGACGCAGTAACAACCGGCACTGGTGCCGTTCATGGAGTGCCAATTGCATTCGGCTGCATGAACTTCGGCTTCATCGGTGGTTCTATGGGCTCCGTTGTAGGCGAGAAATTCGTTAGAGCGGGTCGCCGAGCACTCGATCAAAAGATGCCCTTTGTTTTCATTTCCGCATCTGGCGGTGCGCGTATGCAAGAGGCGGCACTGTCGCTCATGCAAATGGCAAAAACCAGCGCCTTTCTCTCTGAACTCGGAGAGGCCGGTCTACCGTATATCTCAATTCTCACCGACCCTACTACAGGTGGCGTATCAGCTTCCTATGCAATGTTGGGCGATGTTATCATCGCAGAACCAAAAGCCCTCATCGGCTTTGCAGGCCCGCGCGTTATTGAACAAACCATTCGCCGCAAACTGCCCGAAGGTTTTCAACGATCAGAGTTCTTACTCGAACACGGCTTCGTTGATCTTGTAACACATAGAAAAGAACTCAAGAAACAGATTGCTACCCTGCTTACGCATTTGATGAGCGGGAAGAGCTAGATACGCAGATGTGTGCTTTAGCCCGGGGATTAATGGAGCAATTCTCATGAGATAAAAGGATAATTGGCCAATGAGGTAATTTGCTGTCTCGGTATCTCAATATCTCCGTATCTCCGTATCTCTCCTCTCCCCTTATGCGTAAATCAACTACCATCCGTGTTCTTGGATTTCCCATCGATCTTGGCGCCGATAGGCGAGGAGTAGATATGGGTCCGTCGGCTCTTCGAATTGCCGACGTTGATCTAAAACTGGAAGCGCTTGGCTATACGGTGATTGATGAGGGCGATATTCCAATCCTCAACATCGAGGTGCAAGAACTGCACGATGCAAAACTCAAATACCTGCCAGAAGTAGCAGCTATGAGTGAGGTTCTGGCTGGGCGTGTAAAGGGAATCCTTGATGAAGGACATTTCCCACTCCTGCTCGGTGGCGATCACTCGATGTCCGTTGGTTCTGTAGCAGGCATCGGAGCACACTGCAAGGAAAAAGGGAAGACGCTTGGTGTTATCTGGATTGACGCTCATGCAGATATGAACACGGCGGAAACAACTCCAAGCGGAAACATCCATGGAATGCCCCTTGCCGTTGCCTTAGGATATGGACATCCTTCACTCGTCAATATCGGCGGCGCCTTCCCCAAGCTCGACCCGCGGAATTTGGCCATCATTGGCTTGCGTAGCATCGACGAAGGTGAGCGCGCTCTCATCAAGGATCTTGGCGTGGCTGCGTTTACCATGTTTGATGTTGACCGCCTGGGCATGTATGAGATTGCCTCGCGCGTGTTGGAAAACATGGGTCGCAGTGTTGATCACCTGCACATTTCATTTGACGTGGATGGCGTAGATCCCTCTGTTGCACCCGGCGTAGGTACTCCTGTGGTAGGGGGCTTAACCATGCGTGAATCTCATGTGTTTATGGAAATGATCTCTCAGATTGATGCATACGCCTCGCTAGAAGTAGCAGAAGTAAATCCAATCCTCGATGACCGCAATAAAACTGCAGAGTTTGCTGCAGAAATCATTGCCTCGTCACTGGGTAAACGCATATTGTGACCTTGTGAAACTCTCGTCCGCCATTTTCGTGTGCGCAGTCCTCTGCGTTGATCATTTCAGCTCTCATGCGCAAACAAAAGTGCAAGGTGTTAAGCCCGTTCGTACAGAGTTTTCTGCGAGCTGGACGTTAGGTATTGACGCCGATGCATTCTTCAAAGACTATCAAGTAGTTCTCGGCGGCAAAGCCAGTGGCTTTGATGCTCCAACTGGCTTTGGAATTTCACTCTCATCATACCAACTCGGTAAGGCAAGCATCGGTGTGTCGGCCGGCTATTACCGCGCCATCGTACGTGAGAATTATGACTACAAACCACTCTTGGCCGATACGTCGTTTGGTCCGCCACAAAACATCACACAGAACATTGCCCTCACATGTATTCCGGCACTGCTGACCATTGACTATTATCCATTTGACCGACAATTCACGGGCTATGTTGGAGCGGGTATAGGCCTGGGCGCAGCAACGATTGAGTGGACAGAACAAATTGCTACGTCTCAAATCATCGGCGCACGCACCGGCGGCGAACGCTACAATGACACACACCTTGCGCCTGCATGTATGGTGCGCAGCGGAATCTCGCTTGGCCTAGACAATGAAGTATTGAGCAACGTCCGTGCAGCCATAATTTTGGAAGGGTCGTATCTCTATATGCCCCTTTCCGCACCGCTTTTTGCAAAAACTGCCGATTCATTCGTGGCATCAACACCATCGCGTCTTCAACAGGACTACAAAATTCAGGCCGGGGGGTGGCAACTTCGTATAGGATTTGTGATCTTCATACGTCCACCGTCAAAGACCCAAGGAAAATGACTACTTTTCCGTGTGTTCTGTAAACACGTTCAGCTCATTGCCATGAAGGAGACCTCTGTGGATATCCATATCACCACTCGCCATTGCACCCTTTCTGACATCGAACACCAAGCTGCAATTGGTGCAGCAATGCATTTTGAAAAATATAATTCTAGCATCATCCGCGTCGATGCAATTGTAGAGGAAGGCCCCCTCACAAAAAGCTGTGAGTACACTGTTAAAATTCAAGGTCATCTCATCGTGGCAAAAGAATCTGCACCTGACTTCGCAAAAGCAATTCATGATGCATCACATAAAATTCAACGTCAGCTAACAAAAATTCACGATAAGCAGACGAGTCATTGAGCTCTTTGAGCGACTTTGCAAGCGCCTTTTTAGGTGACTATAATTAACTCATTACCTCAGTAACTCATTACCTCAGTGCCTTCCCTCCGCGCTTCCCCTCCCGTCTTCAAAGAATCCATCACGGTTCGTGAGTTACTCACGGGCCCTGTGCATGTGCGCGCACTGACAGGGGAGGTGGGTCTCGATAATTCAATTACAGACAAGAGTCTGCACCGTCCTCAGTTGGCGTTGGCGGGGTACACGGAGTTCTTTACGTATTACCGAGTGCAGCTCTTTGGTAACACGGAGTTCTTTTATTTAAAGTCGCTCTCGCCGGAGCGTAGGGCCGAAGCATTTGCTCGGATATGCTCTTTCAATGTGCCGGTGATTGTGTGTGCCAATGATCATGTGTTGGAGCCGGACCTTCTGCAGCTCGCTGAAGAAAAAGGAATTGCTGTTCTTGCAACCCCGTTCGACACTACAAAGACGATCTATCTACTCAGTGAATATCTCGACGATCAGTTTACCGCGCAAATATCAGTGCACGGTTCGTTTGTAGACGTCTATGGCGTAGGCATGCTCTTTACAGGAAGTAGTGGTATTGGCAAGAGTGAGATTGCACTGGATCTTGTGGAGCGCGGACATCGCCTTGTTGCAGATGACATTGTGGTGCTCACAAAAAAGCGCGAGAGTATTCTCATGGGCACTGGCACGTCGCTCGTAAAACACTTTATGGAAATCCGTGGCCTCGGCGTTATTGATGTGCGAGAAATGTTCGGCATCCGCTCCATACGTTTTCAGAAACGCTGCGAACTGATTGTTGAACTCGAAGTGTATGATGAAAAGCGCGAGTATAATCGCACCGGCCTCGATGAGTCAACGATGGACCTTATGGGCGTGGAAATTCCTTCCGTAAAACTCCCAATCTTTCCCGGTAAAAACGTTACCGTTATCTCAGAAACAATTGCTCTCAACTATCTGCTGCGCACCTATGGCTACAACGCCTCCAAGGTCTTCTCGGACCGACTTCAAGAAGAAATCCAACGCCGACGAAACACCAAGGGCAGCGTTGATCAACGAACGGTTACGTATTTCCAATCGGATGATGAATAGGGGGCTCCTCGGAACCATTGTTGGTTTTGTAGCAGTGCTTGTTCTTGTGGTTGGGTGTGGTGACACTGATGGCGCCGCTGCTGGTGCTGCCGGTGAAGCCGTAAAAGGTGAGTGGATGATTGTCCACGAACTCTCTGACCCCGAGGGCCTCAACCCTCTCATCACAAATGATGCATCGGCAAGCGCAATCTTTAACCGAGTGTTTGACCGACTCTTAGAACAAGACTTTGAGACAACAGAGTTGTTTCCTGTGCTGGCCGAAGCACGCCCAACGATTAGCGATGATCACCTGACATACACTTTTAAACTGCGCGATGGCGTGCGCTTTAGCGATGGTAAGCCCCTCAGCGCTAAAGATGTGATCTTCAGTTATAAGGTGGTAAAAAATCCGCTCATCACGGATGCAGCTGCGCTCAGAAATTATTATGAGTCGGTGAAGGACGTTACGTCTCCTGATGACAAGACTGTGATCATCACCATGTCTCAGCCATATTTCCTTGCAGAGTATTTCCTTGGTGGACTGTGGATTGTGCCCAAGCACATTTTTGATCCTAAGGGGCTCACCGATAAATACACGTTTGACGATGCCAACAGCATTGCAAAGGCACAGACCAATGCAGCACTCAAAGAGTTTGCTACGTGGTATAACACTGCCGATGTAAAGCGCGATACAAGGCTTAATGTTGGGTCGGGCCCATACATGTTTGACGAATGGAAAACAGGGGAGTCCGTTTCCCTGCGCCGCAACCCATCCTATTGGAACGCCGCAAACGATAAGTGGAACCCATCCTACGCCGATAAGCTCATCTTTAAGGTTGTGAATGACCGTAGCGCTGCTGTGGTGTCCCTCAAGAATGGCGAGATGGACTTCATGGAATACGTGCCGGCGGCCAAATACACAGAGGAAGTGGACACCGTAGCCATGCCGTTTTTGCGCAAGCATGCATTTCCTACCCAGTCGTATCTCTACCTCGGTTTTAACATGGACCGCACCGTGTTGGCAGACGCCAAGGTGCGCAAGGCCGTTGCGTATTGTCTCGACCGCGATGCCCTCATCAAGCAAATCCTCAGGGGGCTTGCCCAAACCGTCAACTCTCCCATCTATCAGCAGCGTCCGGAATACGACAAGAGCATCCCCAACATTCCTTTCAATCCAGCCAAAGCAAAACAACTCCTAGCCGAAGCAGGTTGGGCTGATACCGACGGCGATGGCGTGTTAGACAAAGTCCTTGGTGGACGTCGCAGGCCGCTCCAGTTTGGATTGTTGATCAACGCCGGTAACGAGGCCCGAGAGGCAGTAGCCATCACCCTAGCCGATGACCTGCGCAAGATCGGTGTCAAGATGGACATCCGTAAGCTAGAGTGGAGCGTATTTCTAGAGAACCTGCGCTCGCGAGACTTTGATATGTACATCGGCGCGTGGGTAAACGATCCCATTCCAAGTGATCCGTACCAGATCTGGCACTCCTCCCAGGTGGGGAACAAGGGCAGCAACTACGTGGGCTTTAAGAACGCCCGCGCCGATGAGTTGCTCGATCTCAACCGCATTGAGTTTGATGAGCAAAAACGCATTGCCTACATGAAGGAATTCCAGCAAATTGTTGCAAATGAACAACCATACGTGTTCTTGTGGAGTCCGCTTTACCCAAGTGTCTACAACACCCGCCTCCAGAACGTGAAATATTCAGACGTACGTCCAGGGTATAGTCCAACGCAGTGGTGGGTACCAAAGAGCCAATGGAAATACGCACCTGTCCCATAATCCTATGCATCGCAAAGACCTGCGAGACATCATCAATAGCGGTGAGTCATCTACCGTGGAGTTCAAGCGCAAGTTCACTACCACAGAGAAGATTGCGCGGGAGATCATCGCCTTTGCCAACACGGTAGGGGGCTATCTGCTTATTGGGGTGGACGATGACGGCAGTATTGTGGGTGTACAGTCGGAGAAAGAGCAGATAGGTCAAGTAGAGGTGGCCACCCACGCCATCATCCCTGCCCTTGTTGTAGAGATAGAGATTGTAGAGATAGACTATCGCGACGTAGTTGTTATCCGCGTGCCAAATAGCGAGTACAAGCCACATAGGTTTATCTCCGACGACCCCAACGAGCGTCCACACGAGCGTAAGGCATATATTCGTCAAGGAGAAAGCTCCGTTGCCGCAAGTAAAGAGATGACTCGCATTTTAGCCGGCCAGAACGCTTCTGCCAAACCAATCACCATAAGCATAGGCGAAAGAGAACGCAGGCTCTTTACATACCTAGAGAGTCACGGCCGCGCCAGCATTGCCGACTTTGCCCGCCTCACAAACATCTCCAAACGCCGAGCCAGCCAGATCATGGTCAAACTCGTCCGCGCCGGCGTGGTCCACATAAACACCAACGGCGACAGCGATTATTATACGCTGGTGTAGGGTGTGGGTGGGTCCTCATGCAACAACTGAAATGTGGCTCTTTTCTTCAACTGTCCTTAAGTACGCTTCCATGAGGACATCGTATGGGATGAGCTCATTTATTTCTGCTGGCATAGGAATTGAGAATGCCTCTTTTATTCGAGACAGAACAGGAGTCCAGGCTCTTCTTAATCCTGCGGCATTACCTCGATTTCTAGGAATAGCTTGCGTTGCTTTAACAAACAGCCATAATCTCGAATTGCTAATCTCTTTGAGGTACCTCGTGCAATAGACATTCAAATATTCAATCCTCTTCTCAGCTTCATCATATCGATTATTAAGGAGCAAATAAAAAGCATGAAAAATGACGATGAGTGAATTTGAATCCTGCTTAGATCGCGTTTCCATAATCATAGAGTTTAGAAAGGTCGTAAGTCGAAAATTTGACACGGATGATTGCTCTGGACTGTGCAATTTTAATAGCTCAGCAAGTTTGATGTAAGCGCCGTGAAGATTCCATCTTTCAATGGTGAGTTGATCCATTCGTTTGAAATTTGAATGAGATATTACATCACAATAGATATTGTTTGCGTTCTCTAATTCCATGTTCTGAAAGCTCGATGCAAAGAGTAGGCTTTGTGCTGCGAACCAATTTGGTCCACCATGAACAAGCATAGATAGGCACTCCTTGCCAAGTGTGCTATCTATACGCTTGCGTGTATAAATATCCGCAGCTATCCCTCTTAACAAGAATTCACCGTGACGTGCACGCTGAGAGAGATGATTATTGGCCGCCAAGTACGCGATAGCAAAATCACATTGTCTTTTTACCTGCTGGAAATCTTCAATGGTTTCCAAATAAGCAATTTCAGCGCGGTACAGATTTAGTGTCAGAATGTGTGAAGGTGACTTCAAAGACATTGACCGGATTAACTCCAGCACGCGCTTGTGTTTTGACACATAGTATGAACGTTCGAGTCTAATGCTGTTTTGTTCAAGTCTAAGGCTGTCTAGTAAGCATTCAGATTCCTGCTCTGATACTAATGCAAATTCATACAGTCTTACCTTCGTACAATAAACTTCAAATTGAGAATGAAGGCTCCACAGGGCAGACGATTCGCGCAACAAAACCGCTAGTGGCAAACAGATATCTGTAAACTCGTATTTCTGCGCAACAGTTAGGGTTTTGCAAGCGATTGCATATCCAGCTCTACGAGAAGCACAACGCATGAGCAGTTGCGCTGCCACAAGCCCACTCATGCATTTGTAGTAATAGTGTAGATATTCTGAATGCTCTGGCTGATCCACTTTGATAAATAGCACCGAGCGTATCAGACGTTCATACGTCCGCGACTTCAGCGTGCGAAACCTTTGGTCTCCGGCATCAGTGCCGTAGAGATCTTTGGCAGCATCTTCATCGTTGGCATAGGTTTCGTTTGCCATGCCATTGAGGAATCTCCCTGCCAACGAGGTAGACGCTATATCGTCTTCAATGAGTTCGGGGAAAACCTTGGCTTTATCTGACTTTGATGTAACAAAACTCAGTATTTCCTTAAGAATTTCCATAAAAAATTCGATAAATGCTTTATTGTTGAGGCTATCCCTGTGTCTACAATATACAATATCACGTCAATAAGACTGTAACAAATAAGCTATATCAGTAACGGGTATCGCACTTCGGATTTTCGAAGTTCGCATCATATGCATGAGGCCAATCACCGGTTAACGCTGTGCTTGGCTCATACAGGTATCGTAATGCGTGCAGATAATGCACGTTTGGGCTTAATTAGGGGGCTGCCATCTTCATTACACAGCTTATGAGATTTGATGGATCGTAAGATTGCTATCTACACAATCGGTGGGGCGCCCTGGAAAGCCCCTTTCGCATGATCGTAGCCAGATTGCAGCATGCGTGACACGTCGTTTGACGTAAAACTAACGATGCTGTTCGTGAGGTATTCCGTTGGGTTCTGAAATACTTTCAACTTACTTCCAAGCTTTGCGATCTCTGTGTCTAACATGTAGAGATCGGCTTCAACAACGCTGTGCGTCATCATAGAGAATGCGCGGTCTATCACATCAAGCAGGGCTGGACGTTTCACATGCGATCCAATGCGATCGGTGCCGATGATCCACTCTGGCAATGTTACTGGACTACATACATACGTATGCACGCGCAGGTCAGAGGCGGGTGTGCCGGACGCAATAATTGTTCGTGCGTGGTCTACAACCTCTGTAGATGGTACAACATGGCGAAGACCACCATCGGAAAGACGCGCGCAATCGCCCCCTGATTTTTGCAAACGAATGTAGTCCATGATAAGCGGCGTTACTGCGCTTGCGAACACAAGATTCTCTACACCCTGATCATTCGTTGCATCGGTGCGCAGATCTTTGTTGGAATACCGACCCGTTACGTAATCTGTATAACCAACCCGAACAGGGAAGCCAGATTTTGCAATGTTCGCATGTTTAACAACCGTCTTGTATAGCTGAAGAAGGGGCGCATGGTCCGCCATACCCTTCCACCCGGTGAATGACCCACCTTGTGCAACAATGCTTTGAGCAAGCTCGCCGGCACCACGCGGGTTCACCAGTGACCGAGGTCCCGTAACCTTTGTCTGCCAAAACACTTTCAATGATGTACATGCAACACGCAAATCTGCAATGGTTGTTGGCACACCTGAAACATACGTTGTGTTGCTAGAGAGATAGGCAGCATTGAGTGCACCAACACTCACTCCAAACATTCCAACAACTGTATCGGCCTGCGGCAATCGCTCAAGTGTTGCAAGCAACGCTCCGGTTTGCCATGCACCACGAATGGAGCCACCAGAAAAGACGAATATGTGTTTCATGGTTACGGAGTTACAGAGTTACGAGGATGCTGCGAGAGGTAGCGTGAGAGCATACTCTTGCGCTATCTCAGCTCTGCGTTCATTCCAGACAATTTCGCTGCACCCGGACACAACTCTTGTTGTGAAAGTGTATTGAGTGGACGCACACTAGAGTTAAGTACATCATGGAGTTCGTGACCTTCAGGGCTGTAATAGATAAGCCCTGTGAGAACTTTTGATTCCATTCGTGCGTGTTGCAGCGCTTGTATTGCTGACAACCGATCTCCGGGCTCCCAGCCTTCAGCAAGTTTCTGCAGGTGCACAAGCGATCCGTCATGCATTGGAATTGATGTGGTAGTTCCTTCTGCATACGTTGCGGTGATCTCTGTTGAGAGGGGCACAAAGTCCATCGTTGCGGTGGCCTCCATGTGCTCGCGCACGAAGTCGTACGACTTTGTAGAACCTACGTTGTTGTTAAAGGTCACACACGGACTCAGCACATTCAAGAACGCAAATCCTTTGTGGTTGATCGCGGCCTTGATGAGGGGAATGAGCTGATCTTTGTCTCCGCTAAAACTCTGGCCCACAAAGGATGCTCCAAGTTCGAGCGCCAAGCCACAAAGATCAATCGATTCAAAAGGATTTACAGAGCCGGCCTTGCTCTTGGATCCCATGTCGGCTGTGGCAGAGTCTTGACCTTTGGTGAGACCATAACAGCCGTTGTTCATTACGATATAGACCATGTTGAGATTGCGTCTCACTGCGTGCACAAACTGTCCCATGCCAATCGATGCTGTGTCTCCATCACCAGAAACGCCCAGATAAATGAGGTCGCGGTTCGCAAGGTTCGCACCTGTTGCAACCGATGGCATTCTACCATGCACTGTGTTGAAGCCGTGTGAGTTACCGAGGAAATAAGCAGGTGTCTTTGATGAGCAACCAATGCCCGACAGTTTAGCTACCATATGGGGCTCAATGTTTATTTCAAAACATGCCTGCACAATGGCTGCACTTATGCTGTCATGTCCACACCCCGCACACAACGTAGAGAGCGATCCCTCATAATCTGTGGTTGTATAGCCATGATCATTTGTAGGGAGCAGTGGGTGACGAAACTTGGGACGGAGATAACTCATGACGGTGGGTTCAGGTTATTGAGAATCTGCGTTGTGATGGTATCTGCAGTAATTGGCATACCATCATAATTCAAGACAGCAATGAGTTTTGCGGGATCAACGTTGAGTTCGGTGATAAGCAATGAGCGCATTTGGGCATCACGATTTTGTTCAATCACGTAGATGCGCTGGTGAGTATTGATAAACTCCAAAACGCTTTCATGAAAGGGGAACGAGCGAAGCCGTAGAGCATCGAGCGCGTGTCCTTGCCCCCGTAAAATATCGAGTGCTTCTTGAGCGCTATCTGTGGTGGTGCCAAAGTATATCGTACCATGTATTTGCGCGCCCTCATCGCGAGGACCTCGCACAGGTGTGTAGAGCAAGGTCTTTGCCGTGTTCCACTTCTTTGCAAGCCTCTCCATGTTGCGCACGTATGCAGCGGAATCTTCGGTGTAGACAGCAAACTCATCGCGCGAACTACCGCGCACCACGTACGAGCCCTTTGTTGGGTGTACAGCAGGGATTGTGCGGTACGGAATGCCGTCACCATCAACGTCTTCATACCGACCATAACGCTTGATGAGTTCGAGTTCTTCTGCGCCGTAGACCTTGCCTCTATCATAAACACGTTCATCATCCCACGTAAAGGGGGCACACATGTGGTCATTCATACCTAGGTCTAGGTCAGACATAACCATGATTGGTGTTTGCAAGCGCTCTGCAAAATCAAACGCATCGGCCGTCATGTTAAAACATTCCGTGGGTGTTGCCGGAAACAACATTACATGTTTCGTATCGCCATGAGATGCGTAGGCAACTGACGTAAGATCCGATTGTTGCGTACGCGTTGGCATACCCGTACTTGGCCCCGTTCGCTGTACATCTACCAACACCACTGGTATCTCAGCAAAATATGCGAGTCCCAGAAATTCATTCATGAGAGATATGCCGGGCCCACTCGTTGCTGTAAAAGACCGAGAGCCATTCCACGATGCACCGATAACCATGCCGATTGCAGCCAGTTCATCTTCTGCTTGCACGATGGCAAAATTTGCTCGACCATCGCTATCAATGCGGTACTCACTTGCATATTCGTGAAATGCCTCAGCTACGGATGTAGATGGTGTGATGGGATACCACGCAACAACGGTAGCTCCACCATAGACTGCACCAAGGCCCGACGCTGAATTCCCTGTGACAAGGATGCTTTCGCCAACAAGATCGCGTCGCTCACAGCGCATCGGTAGGGGATACGTAAGGTTTTGTTGGACAAAATCAATACCAAGCTTCAAAGCTTTAACGTTTGGTGCAATCAGTTTTTCTTTACCAGCAAACTGTTCGCCCAATATCTCTTCGAGCACAGTGAGTTCAATTTCTAATAGCGCAGAGAGTGCACCAACGTACATCACGTTTTTAAAGAGTTGGCGCTGCCGAGGATCTGTGTATTCACGATTACACGTAGCCATGAGCGGTATGCCCAAATACGTAATGTCGTCTCGAACAAATTCATCCGCAAGGGGCTTTGTGTTGTCGTACATGAAATAGCCACCGGGCTTTACGCTTGCCACGTCTTGCTTCATGCTTTGCGGGTTTACACTCACACATACATCTACTCCTTCTCTGCGTCCAAGGTAGCCCATTTCACTAACGCGAACTTCATACCACGTTGGCAGACCTTGAATGTTAGAAGGGAAGATGTTTTTGGGCGAGACCGGAATTCCCATCCGGAATATGCTCTTGGCAAAAAGGTAGTTAGCGCTGGCAGAACCCGTTCCGTTAACGTTGGCAAAACGGACGACAAAGTCATTAATCATAGACATGTTTCGTTACGCTCCTGCTTTTGCGGTGTTGTAAGAGAAGAGCTGCATGTCCCAGGCTGCTGTTGGACATCGCTCTGCGCAGAGTCCGCAGTGAAGACACACGTCTTCGTCCTTTACCATTATTCGCTTCGTTGGCAACAGATCAGATACTAGTAAGTCCTGCGTTAGATTCTGCGCAGGTGCTTTCAAACGCGATCGTAATTCAGCGTCAGTACCATTTGCTGTAAATGTGATACACGCTGTTGGACAAATGTCAACACAGGCGTCGCACTCAATGCAGAGTGGCTCGCGAAACACAGTTTGTATATCACAATTCAAACAACGTTCTGCTTCTTTCCATGCTGTTGCAACATCAAAGCCTAACTCTACTTCCATCTTTCGATTGCACAGTGTGAGCTTTTTATCTGCCAGAGGAACGATGAAGCGTTGATCGATGGTCACCATGCTATCATAGCTCCACTCATGGATACCCATCTTCTGACTCACAAGATTCACCATCGGATGAGGTCGGTCCGTGAGTGCTGTTCCCTTGCAATAGAGATCAATGGAGATTGCTGCTTGATGCGCTTGCGCTACCGCGGTGATGATATTCTTTGGACCAAATGCAGCGTCTCCACCAAAGAACACCTTTGGAATGGTTGACTGATACGTCTTTTCATCAACGACCGGCATGTCCCATTTGTCGAACTCCATACCAAGATCACGTTCAATCCACGGGAATGAATTTTCTTGACCAATAGCAATGAGTACGTCATCGGCAGGAATAAAGACGTGGGGTTCACCTGTTGGCACTAACGACCGTTTTCCATTATCGTCATACACAGCATGTACAATCTCGAACATCATACCTGTGAGTCTACCATTCTCATGCACAAACGAAACCGGTACATGATTATCGAGAATTGGAATATCCTCGTGCATCGCATCTTCTTTCTCCCACGGCGATGCCTTCATTTCTTTGAAGGGGCTCCGTACGAGTACCTTTACATGTTCGCCCCCTAAGCGCCTAGCAGTGCGGCAACAATCCATTGCCGTATTACCACCACCTAGGACAATCACGTTTTTGCCGATTGACGATGTATGCTCATACGCTACACTCTGGAGCCAATCAATACCGATGTGGATGTGGGCTGCAGCTTCGTCTCGTCCAGGTATAGAGAGATTCCTTCCACGCGGCGCACCGGTACCAACAAACACAACATCGTAATCTTTATCGATGACGCTTTTTAAGCTATCCACATATGTCAAAAACTGCGTGTGGATTCCCATGTTGAGGATAAAGCCAACTTCTTCCTCGAGCACCGCAATGGGGAGTCGGAAAGAAGGGATCTGTGTGCGCATCATTCCACCGCCGGCTGGTTGTTCATCAAACAGATGAAGTTCATAACCAAGTGGCGCAAGATCTCGAGCAACAGTGAGCGATGCTGGACCGCCCCCTATCAATGCAATCTTTTTTCCATTCGAAGGGAAGGGGCCTTGTGGGATATACTCCGAAAGGTCGCCCTTGTTATCTGCAGCCACGCGTTTGAGTCGGCATATCGCTACAGGCTCTTCTTCTACGCGGACCCGTCTGCAGGCCGGCTCGCATGGTCTATCACATGTGCGTCCAAGGACACCCGGGAATACATTTGATTCCCAATTGACCATATATGCTTCGGTGTATTTTTCTGCCGCAATGAGGCGGATATACTCTGGGACAGGTGTGTGGGCGGGGCAGGCGTACTGACAATCGACTACCTTGTGATAATATTCAGGATCCTTCGTGTTCGTAGGCTGCATTTTTCCGAAACCCAAGGTTGTGTTCGAAACGTCGTGCCGTAAAATCCGTAAAATTCACATAGGAAGCAATGGAGGGTAAGAAGTTACGGGGTTACATGGTTACGGGCTTACGCAGCTAGGCAGGGCATGCGCCCTGCCCTCCATCTACGTGCATGCATCCAACAACGCGTCCATCTGCTCTTTGCTAGCATTCTCGTGGAACGTTTCGTTGATGGCAATCATTGGTGCACCGCCACACGCGCCCATACATTCAACTTCTTCGAGGGAGAATCTGCTATCATCAGTCTTTTGGTTGTGGCCTATACCGAGACGATCCTTAGCATGTGCATAGAGTGCTTCGCCCCCTCGCAACATGCAACTGATGTTGGTGCATACTTGCACATGGTGCCGGCCCATGGGTTTTTTGAAGTACATGGTGTAGAAGGAAGCCACACCTAGGACGTGCACGTAGGGGAGTTCCATGGCGCGCGCCACTTCTTGCATGACGTCTTCTGAGAGCCAGCCCCATTTTTTCTGAGCCATCCACATGACGGGCATGATGGCCGCTTTGGGGTCAGGATATTTTGCTTTGAGAGCTTCAATGCTCTGCAGTTCATCTGTACTGAATGTGGTGCTCATAGGCTACAAAATACGATTTATCGAAGTCGCTTCACAAACAGCTTGGAACCAAGCCATATTCGAAGCGCTGTGACGATCTTGTGAACGGCATTTACGCGGATCCGATGTGTAAAAACACGGTAATCCTTTAACTCTATCTTTTCGAGCAAGCGGTAATAGATGGCATCCATGATCTCGGCGGCTACCATGGTCATGCGCTCGTCTGGACGCAATAACGCACGCGCCTGATGGTAGCAGTCTCTGGCCCTCTGCGCCTGAAACTGCATGAGGTCTACAAACCGCTCATCATAAATCTCGGCCTTCAGATCTTCTTCGGTATACTTAAACCGATCGAGATCTTCTTTTGGAATGTAGATGTAGCCACGATCTTTGTCTTGCTTTACATCACGAAGAATGTTCGTGAGCTGCAAGGCATATCCAAGATTGATTGCGTATTGCCGTGTCTCTTCGTGACGGTATCCAAAAATTTCAATGCTTATCAAGCCAACAACCGACGCTACACTGTAGCAATATTCCTTAAGCTCTGCAAAGGTCTCGTATCTGCGTTGCACAAGGTCGCGCTCACACCCATCAATAATTGCCAACAAATATTGCTTCGGAATTGCGAATCGTCTCACCACAACACCTAACGCCTCTATCGATGTCTTGCGCGGAACGTTTGAGGGGGCATACATCGCTTCAATCTCTGCACGCCACCATTGCAGCCGCTGACGTTTCTTGAGGATCACCTCGGGGTCAAGGGAAGGATCCTCATCTACGATGTCATCTATTCGACGTGCAAATGCATACACCGTCCTGATTGCAACACGCTCTTCCTTGGGCAAAAACCCAAAAGAGTAGTGGAAGGACGTGCTACCCTTTGTGGTAAGCACCAATCCATCCTCAGCATCTGTATAGAGGTGCGTAGACATGAGGGCAAGTTACGGAGATACGGGGTTGCAGGGTTACAAGTCGCGCGATAGCGTGCTATCGCGCCGGAATGATAGGTCTGCTCAATCTATCCTTCCTTCTTTCACACTTCCACAGCATTATCCGTCCACCGGCAATGATGGCGCGCAGTTCCAGGCGTATGCGCCAGGAGCGGGCGTAGCCGACAACACTAGCCCCCTGATCGAAGAGTGCGCGTGTGCGACGTATAACTTCTGCATCATCCAATGGAAGGTAGGCTCTGCCTCGCGCGAGATCTATGCCGAGGTCTTGCAAGAAGTTTGTTATCTGAAGCGCGGTACAGATGGCATTGCTTGCTTCAATTGCTTCTGCCGGGGGCTCATCGCCAGCGTAGTCTAGGCGCAAAAAAAGTTCACCTACGGGGTTTGCTGAGTTACTGCAATACGCTAGCAGGTGCTCCCACGTTGTTGGCGCTACAAAATTCACGTCGCTACGAAATGCAGCGAGTAGACGGAGGAAGAGATCAAGAGGCAACCGTGCCGTTGCAATAGTATCATGCAAGGCGATGAAGACCTGGTCTTCGGATACGTTAACAACACCCTGCAACTTCAGCTCTAGGAGATTGAGTGCATCAAGACGCGCTTGGTCGTTTGTTGTCCATGGCTCATCTGCAATATCATCTGCTAGACGCGAGAATGCATAGATAGCAAAAAGGTGCTTGCGCATCTTATGAGGCACAAGCACCGATGCTACGGGAAAATTTTCGTAATGGCTCTTGGCCACCTTTTCGCAATGAGCATAGGCCTCATCAACGGAAATCATATTAGTCGTTGCGTTTGTTACGCAGGTCCTCGATTTCGGAATTGTCCTTGATCTTTTGGAACCATGCAGAGAAAGCTTGGTTGCGAACCTTGTTCGATTGGCTCTGCATGACTGCCTTGCGGTCTGCGATGAACTGCTTCATATCGGCATCAACACGATTGAGCACCTTGATGATAAACCACGCACGTTCGCCACGCACAGCACCGGTTGTTGAACCTGGCTGAGTAGAAAATACTTTTGCAGTTGCAAGATACTCACCGCCAAAACCTGTGAGCGATCCGTTGTTCTTTACGCCACTTTGGTTAACAATTGTTACGGAGGAATCAGTACCAAAGTTTGCTGCAACTTGTTCTGCACGTGTCTTGAGATAGTCCAGCTTCTTGCGCTGCAGAAGTATGCTCTTGATCTTGTCCTTCATATCATCAAAAGGCTTGATGCCTACGTCGCGCGCGTCAGAAACTTGCGCTACAACTGTGCCGTAGTATTTTACATCCTTGCGCACAACATCGCCCTTGTCGCTTTCAAAAGCCCATGATGTAAGCTCACGCGAGGAGAGAACAGGGGAGTCACTTGTGAAAAGGGGTGATTCTTGCACAGGAATTTTATAGGTCTTGGCAACAGAATCAAGGACGCTTCCGTTTGCAATATCATCTGCAATCTTTTGCGCCCTTGCCATTGTCTGTTGCTTTGTTGCAGCAGAAATAACCGGCTTAAGCACGATCTGAGAAAACTTCAGTTCGGTTGTCTGTCTGTCCGTTACCTTTATGATGTGGTAACCAAACTGTGTTTCAACTGGACCAAGCACATCGCCCGTACCAACACCAGCAGCAAAGACAGCATTCTCAAACTCGGGAACCATACGCCCCTTAGCAAAGAAGTTGAGATCTCCACCTTGCTTTGCTGATCCTGGATCTTGTGAGTATGTGCTTGCAAGCACAGCAAAATCTTCGCCCTTCTTTGCACGAGCATAAATCTTGTTGGCTTCTGCTTTAGCAGAATCTTTATTTGATCCAAATTGCAAGAGGACGTGCGATGCGCGCACGACGGGAGTGATGCCTTCTTGACGTCCATCGAGGCGGAAGTAGATAATGCCAGCAGCGGTGTTGAGTGGTCCGAACACATCGCCAATATTCATGGAACTAAGCACAGTGGCCGTCATCGGCTCGATTTGGCTCAGTGGCGTGAAGGATGTTGTTACACCGTTGTACGTGGACATTTCAATGGTGAACGCGCTATCTCTCTGTGTAGGTGTAGCAAGCGCAGCAAAGGATTCTGCCAACCGCTGTGAGCGTTTCGCCGCGGTCAGTGTGTCTTTGAGAGACGGAAGTTGTGGGAAGACTACGTACTTGATAGCGCGTGACTTCTTTTGAAGGTAGAACTCTTTGTTCTTCTCGTAATACGCCTTCATCTCTTCGTCCGAAACCTTTACCGCGTTATCAGGCGCGCCATCAATTGAGAGGGCAACAAACTGTAGATCTGCTGTGCCGTTATCATTCTTGTATTGCACTTCGGCAGCGGCGTATGATGGCACGCTGGCTGCAGCACCCACGGCTGATGCCAAGGTTTGCTGCATCATCTGTGAACGCAGACCATCTTCGATGTCAAAGAGTGTCTTCTTCCACTGTGCTACCTGACGGTCTACGTCTTCTTGTGGCACTTTTTGTGCTGCTAACATCTCACCCATACGGTCGGGGTTTGTTACAAGCTCCTGATACAGCCTCTTATCGAACTGTCCTGTTGAGTCTTTAAAGAACTGGAGCTGCTCAGGTGGGTTAATCACCATCACGTCTATGATCTGCTGCGGCGTTACAACAACACCAAGCTTTGCAGCCTGCTGCTTACGAAGAAGCTCGTTCACCATTTCGTCATAGACCTGTTGGCGCACTGTCTCGTCATCAATCTCCTGCGTAGGATTCTGCTGGCGTTGCGACTCCACGACGTCGCGAACGCGACGCTCGTAATCGGCCAACGTGATGCGGTCCCCATTCACCGTGGCTATTTCCACGTTTTCAGGCGATTTGCGAGAGTTCTTAATGGTATCGCAGCTCGAATCTTGGATTACCATGAAGGCAACAAAGAGCACGGCTACGGAGCCGAGGAAATACGGGCTGACTTGACGAATCTTGGAAATGGCACCCATTGTGGGTAGTCCTCTAGTCTATTAACGATCGATAAATTGGTTCTTGTCTTTGAGGCAAGCTCCAAATATACGGTGTAGGGCGTTCTCAATGTGTCTCGTTGGTAACTTGTGCCATGGCTATTCAAAGACTCGAGCCACATGAGCTCAGTCTCCGCTTTGTCCCAGCCAAGGACGTAGCACTGCATGAGGAGACAGATTCGGCGCGCGTACACCGCATTCGTGCGGCGCTCGATAACGATGGCGTCCTGCGTAACCCTCCAATTGTAGGTAAGGGGCTTACCGACACGCCCCATGTGGTACTCGATGGTGCAACGCGAACCACTGCATTAAAACTCATGGGGGCTCGAGACATCCTCATTCAAGAAGTACCGTATGGTGGAGAAGATGGAGTGCAGGTGCAGGCGTGGTATCACGTTTTGCCAGCGATAGCAGCCCAAAGAGTTGTCAATTCCATCGAAAATGGCCTCCACCCAGTAAGCTTTGTAGAGCGCACCACACTTGAGCACGCTACAGAAGCACTTCAAAATTTTGAACTACATGCTCCCGGTAGAGCCTGTGCGGCCATCGTTCGTGGTGAGGATGATGTGCTGTTGTTGTATCCCGCGGGACCAGACATTTCTACACCGCAGGTGCTTAGAGAGCTTGTGGCTCTCTACGGCGGGAGTGGTGAGATCTATCGTATCGTTCACGAAGATCTTATCTCTACAGTTCGCGGTGCATCGGAATGTCCAGCCATTGTGATGTTTCCATCTTTCACAGCCGAAAACATTGTCTACTCCGCAAAACACAGTGACTTCCTACCGGCGGGCATCACACGTCACATCATTCCCGGTAGAGCTTTGAATCTCAATATTTCGTTGCATCTCTTGATGGCAACCACATCCATTGAAGAGAAAAATCAATGGTTGCAAGACGTCATCACGTCCAAGATCCTTGCTCGAAAAGTCCGATATTATCACGAGCCCGTTTTTGTATTCGATGACTAGAGAACCATGATTACAATTGGACCATATTCGATTTCGCTTTTGGAAACATGCCGTTTTGGCCTCGATGGAGGTGCCATGTTTGGCGTCGTCCCAAAGACGTTATGGGAGCGAGCATATGCACCGGCAGATACAAAGAACCGTATTCCTATGGCAGCAAAAGTGATGCTCCTGAGGTCTGCAGATAGAAATATCCTTGTCGATACAGGCAACAGCCCGTTTATGTCCAGCAAGCTCCAAGACATCTACGGCATCACATTCGCAGACTACACCATTGATGCTTCGCTTGCCACACATGGTCTCTCGCCAAATGATATCACTGATGTTATCCTCACGCACTTGCACTTCGATCATGTAGGGGGCGCGGTTCTTGAGGACGGATCGCCACGGTTTCCCAATGCACGGTATTCTGTGCAACGCGAGCATTATGCATGGGCATGTGCGCCTACGGAAAAAGATCGCGCGTCGTTTATCCCTGAAATGTATCAACCGCTTTTTGAGCGCGAACTCATTGACCTACTTGATGGGCCTGGAGAGTTATTCCCCGGCATTCATGTTGAGCCTCATTATGGCCACACGCAAGCAATGCAATCAGTACGTGTGAGCGACGGAAGCACATCGCTCTTGTATCCAGCAGATCTTATGCCTACGAGCGCACACGTGCCAGTGCCGTATGTGATGGGGTACGATAACCATCCACTGATTACAATTGCTGAAAAGAAAAAACTACTTCCTCGCGTTATCGAAGAAGAGTGGATCGTGGTTTTTGAACACGATGCATTACGTGACGCCTCACGAGTTATCATGGGTGATAAGGGGCCAATGTTATCCGCACCGATTGTCCTGACTACATGATGCATGACCGTGTCATAAGAATCATTGACGGCATAGAATGGCTTCGCTTATGTAGGTCAATCGATGTGCAGGCGCGCAGAGGATTTCATGTTGAGGTAGACATTGAACTCGACCTTGCTCTCTTCCGCGTTGATGGCATTGTACGGTGTGTTACAAATGTGTGCCCACATAAACGCATCGCTTTGATCTATGACGGCTTCGTAGAAAATGGCACAATCACATGCCCAATGCACGCATGGCAATTTGACATTTGCACAGGCCTCAACACCGCCGGCGGTGGAGGACTCAAGACGTATGAAGTGCGGGAGCGTGATGAATACGTCTGGTTAGTGGGATAGTGGCAACGAACTAGCCAACTAACGAGTTACCCCAATATCAACCAGAGATCCCAATGCCACCGCGCTATCGGCAGGCGGGGTTTGAGAGAGAATGATACCGGGATCAAACGCACTGGATTCTTTTTCAGTGATCGAACCAAGAGAAAGTCCGGCGCTGAGGAGAACGTTCCGTGCTTCATCAAGTGAGAGACCAACGAGTGAAGGAATGCGGACGCTGTTATTGCCGCGAGAGACAACAACATTAATAATGCCATCAGCGGGAATCTCTGCTCCGGAAGGGATACCTTGCGCTGCTATGCGATCGATTGAAACTTCATTATGAGGTTCATAGGTTACATCACCCAGCACTAGACCAACGCGCAAGAGCACGAGACGAGCATCGCGAACCGACATACCATAAAGCGATGGCACACGAATGGTGCGCATGCCCTTACTCACCGTCAGGTAGATGCGCCGGCCTTTTTTTACAGTTGCGTCTGCATACGGTAGTTGCGACATCACGGCGCCTCTTGCCGCAGTGGCGCTGTTCTGCTCGCGCGGCTCCATGACGGCAAGCCCGGCATCTTGCAGCATACGGGTTGCTGTGGCAACATTTTTTCCTACAACGCTTGGAACAGTAATCGTATCAGTGAACGATACAGTCCATGGTAAAAGCATTTGGTCTACAATCAGGCCAATGAGGAGCAAAGCTGCTAATGCAACTCCTCCAATGACTCCAATTTTACGCCATGTCCAATTCATGGTACGAAGATAGGGCAAGTTCGCTTTGAGCCACACGGTGAGTGAGTGCTCTCAGCATGCTCAACGTGGTTGGTGTCTTCAATATTTATGAATGTGAAGAAATCGCATAGGAAGGTTATCCCGTCATATCTTGCGGCATGTCTGTCCCTGAAAACATCCTCGTCTCGATGAACGCTTCCCGAAACGCAGTCATTACGGCGCACATCAATCCTGATGGTGATGCCGTGGGCTCAACGCTGGGGCTATGGCATCTTTTGCGCACTATGGGATGCAATGCAACAGTTGTATTGCCCAATGCAGCCCCTTCCAATCTCATGTGGATGGAAGGGTCTTCAGAGATAGTGGTGTTTGGTGATGACGCGAAAAGGATCATGGCTGATGCCGACACAATTTTTGTGCTTGATCTTAACGCCATCTCGCGACTTGGCGAGATAGGCGTTGCCATTCAGTCTTCGGCTGCCACGATTGTAAACATAGATCATCATACCTTTCCAGAGGACTTTGCCTCTGCTGCGTGGGTAGATGTGGATGCATGTTCAACGGGAATAATGATTGCAATGTGCGCTGATGCTTTGAATGCATTTACGCCTGCAATGGCCATGTGTCTCTACACGGGCATTATGACAGATACGGGATCGTTCCGTTTTCCGCGCACAACATCGCACGTCCATCGCATGGTAGCCAAACTCATTGATGAGGGGGCTGACCCTGTCCGCTCATTTGATGAAGTAATGAACCGCGGATCCATAGCGAGGACTCGACTTCTCGGAATAGCACTCAGCACTATGAGTATCTATGCAGATGGCGCGCTGTGTACAATGGTTGTGCGAGGGGCGGATATGCTTGCTCATGAATGCGCCACGGAAGATGTAGAGGGATTTGTTTCACAGACCCTTGCACTTCACGGTGTAAAGATTGGCATTCTCTTTGTTGAATTAGAAAACGAAACGAAGTGTTCCTTCCGCTCAAAGGGCACTACCTACGTCCGCGATCTGGCGGCACAGTATGGCGGTGGTGGGCATGTCTATGCCGCAGGAGCGCGTGTAAAGGGTCGCCACTTCGATGAGGTTGTAGAAGAGATAACGGCCAAGGCAATAGACGCACTAACGAAATGATGCCTGACCAGCAGCCCCTCAAGCGCAGCGCGTGATCACGGGCAGGAGGGTGAGGTCAACTACCACATCACCGTCAACCAGCGATCGATTTCTCAATGAGCCCCATACCGATGTCGACTTCTTCTTTGCTAAGATTAAGTGGCGGACGAAATCGGATAGATCTGTCCCCACTTCCAACAAGCAGAAGTTGATTCTCATACGCACGTGTGAGAAAAGCGTTTCGTTCTTCTTTTGATGGCAGATCAAATGCACAGAAGAGACCAGCCCCCCGGACGTTCGTGATATGATGATCGCTATGTGTGGTAGCTAACTCGCGAAGCTGATCCCTCAGATATGCGCCAACGGTTGCTGCATTCTGCACCAGGTTCTCTTCGTCGATGATCTCCAGATATTTTGTTGCGCGCACCATGTCAACGAGTGAGCCGCCCCAGGTTGAATTGATTCTGCTTGACGTATGAAAGACGTTGTCTGGAATTTCATCAACTCGTGGACCTACGAGAATTCCACAGACCTGCATTTTTTTTCCGAACGACATAATATCGGGGATAACACCAATACCTTCATGCGCCCACCATGTACCCGTAATGCCAACGCCGGTCTGTACTTCGTCAAAGATGAGCAGCGCCTCATGTTCATCACAAATTGTGCGAAGTTTTTGAAGGAACTCTGGACGGAAATGATTGTCGCCCCCTTCACCTTGAATCGGCTCAATGATAATCGCTGCAATGTCATCTACATTTTCTGAGAACGCACGCTTGATTTCTTGAATTGCAATTTCTTCGTGCTTCATCACGAGTTCAATTACTTGCTCATTGGCCGGGAACGTCATGAATGGGGGACTGATACGGGGCCAATGGAAATGTGGCCAGAGTAAGGTCTTTGTTGGGTCGGTATTGGTCAGAGACATGCAATAACCCGACCTGCCATGGAAGGCAAGCTCAAAGTGCATGATCTGCTGACCTTTTTCTACCGTATGTCCTTTGGCAAAGTTTTTGCGAACCTTCCAATCGATTGCAGTCTTAAGAGCGTTTTCTACTGCCAGCGTGCCGCCCTCAATAAAGAATGCGTAGCGAAAGTGTTTTGGAACAGCCAGATTGAAGAATGTTTTTACGAAGGTGGCCATCTCCGTCGTGTAGATGTCGGAATTGGATGGCTTGTTGAGTGCAACCCTACCAAGGTATTCCACAAAGGCGGGATCGGTCATCTTGGGATGGTTCATGCCAATGGGCATCGACGCAATACACGTAAAAAAGTCGAGATACTCCTTGCCAGTGCGTGCCTCAACCAGCCACGTTCCGTGAGAACGTTCAAGATCTATGATGTGATCAAACCCGTCAATGAGCATGTGCTCCCTGAGGGAAGAAAACGTATCATGAGCCGTTACGGCAAATCGAGGTGTGTATACGGTCTGGATGTTCATAGCACAAAGTTACCAATTGATGATTGTCCTTTGGCACTTCATGGGGGTAACGTGCGGTGTGTCACAAGGGCGAGGGTTTTGGGAACATTCGTATATTAAGCTTAGTCGTTCATTCGGCTTCAAACAGCTAAAGCATTTTTCCTCAATGGGATGGGAGACGCAATGTCAGCAAACGGACACGAAACAGTACCAAAAGCAGGGCTTCAACACCTTCTCCTCTTAGTGGCGCTTATTGCGGTCTTCTCCTTTGGGATCTACCAGTTTGTGATGCCTAGGGTAGTACAAAGTGCTGTTATTTCGCTGTTTAAGCCCCATGATGAGAAAGACTACGCAGCTTTCAAGCAGGTACAGCCGATGTTGTATGCTGTTGTCACTGATAAGTACACAGGCAGTGACGTCCCTAGCGGCACCCCGTTAAAGTCGTACATCAGAACCGACTATATCTTCGACTTTTCGGGCGCAGTCCGCTCTGAGAAGATTGATGGCTATTCAAAGGGTGGCTCTGAATGGATCGTAAAGGCTAATGGTGAAGGGGGCTTGGGAGAGTCTGCTATCATTATTGAACCAGTTATTGGTTTTACCATTCTTGCTCTGGTCTTCGGTATTGGCCTTGGCATCTTTGTTACGTTCTTCATGCCAAGTACCATCGGTTTTATGGCTCAAAAGGTAGATCGCGAAATTCATCATACAAAAGCTAGGATTCGTCTGCAGACAGGCTTTTCTGATGAGATCGTTGACCTTTTAACAATGCCAGATGGTGACCTGTCTGTACTCGAGCCACACCAAGTTCGCAGTGCATTTAAGTTTGTTTGGGATCGTACCGCACAAGAAGATGAAGACACTGCTCGTCTAAACGGCAGACGCCTTGTACGCTACGAAGAAGTATTTACCAATGATATCAACCTTGTAGAATTCCGCATGGAAGTGCTCTATATCCGTATTCAGGAGTTCTTTTCAGACTTCGTGGTGAAGGAAATGGAAGACACCACAAAGGGAATGCTCTGGTCGAAGAACCGATTTAAGTTGTTAAATGGTCTTCGCCTCTACATGGCCCATCACTTCACAGAGAAGTATTCTAACACCGTAACAGGAATGGCCTACTTTGGTGCCGCTATTCTTATCGTAATCATCGGTATCCGTGGTCTGAAATTTATTCCAGCTACGAAGCCATCGATGATCCTTGCCGCTATCTCTCTTGAAGGTTCACTTCTAGCACTTCTTGCCTTTGGTTTGGTGTATACAGAAGAAGAAGAGCGGATGGATAAAATGATGAAGAAGATGGAAGACGCTAACAAGAACCAACTTGAGACGATGAAGGATGTAGCCGAGGACATGCATGCAATGTCGGGCGCCCTTATAGGCGAAACTTCTGAAATCATCAAGCGCAAGGTTGAAGCGGCGATTGCCGAAGCACTTTCGAGTGACGACAACGTAAAACGTGTTGTTTCTGACAAAGTAGCCGAGAAAATCATCATCGCAATGCAAAACGCCTTCCCGAACCCTAACCAGGGCAAGTAACCTCCGTACACGAACTGTGTCTCTGCGCCGTGGTACCTTATTGGTAGCACGGCGCTCTATTTTTTGGGCACTTTCATGATCCTTCGTACTCTGTTCGTTCTCTTGATCGCTTCTGTTGCAACGTTTGCTCAGCAAATGCTTGGACCTACCAGTGCGTCATTTGGCCTTGCAAAGCAGGGTGATAAGAAGAGTTTTGCCCTCTATGTGCCGCGCACGGGCGCGTTGGAACTTGTTGTACGGCCTGCCAGGCTCCAAGGCATGGTTTCGGTGACACGCTCGGGCAGCTATGGCGGACAGGCGATGGCGGTGATAAACGTTAAACCACATGCAGATTCACTTTTTATTACCGTCAGTTGGAAGGAGCCCCTTGTTCGCGGTTCTCGCTTCGTACCTCCAGTTTCTGCCCCACTCCTCAACGCCGAATGGCGCGAGTCAAACAGAAGCCACCAAACAGAGAAAATGGAACAGGCGCAGGGTGGAGTCGATCCATCGCTCTGGTACGATCCCACACAGCCCCATACACGCATTGAAACCGCGTTTGACGGAGTAGCAACCATCCTTGCTGACGACGTGCTCGTGACAACTCCTGAGCTAGCTAATGCCGATACATCAAAGCTTGCACTTATGTGGCGCGGCACCGAACAACATCTGTTTATCGTTGATGCCGATGGCAGCAATACGTTTACGTCTGGCGATTCGATTGTCTTTATGGGCCGGCATCCTCAAGGCGATACATCGTGGTTAGATGTGCAGGATACTACGGCAGTGTTCTTTCTGACAACACGAACGGTTGGGACACGCCTGAGAATGGCAACATTGAATGTACCGGGCGTCACAACACAAAAAGTTCGCTCTCTCTTTGTGAATGAGCGTATTGAACTCGATACTGGATATTATCATCCAGGAAGCGACAATAACGAGGACTATTCAACCTACGCTACGCCCTTAACTCGTTTTGAGGGATTCTATTGGGAAGCCCTCAATGGCCGTGCAAAACAATTTGCAACACATACCCTGCGCTTTACGCCAAGTGGTGAAGGCGATGTTTCAGTGACTGCCGATGTTGTTGCATCAACAAATCCGTCTACGTATAACCCCGACCATGGAATAGACGTGTCAGTCAATGGTGCGCCCTCTGTTGGCGTTGTTGGCGATGGTTTTGTACGTTACGATATCACGTCAACAACATCTGGAAGTGTAATGCCCTCAGGGCTGCAATCTGTTCGTCTCTATGCAACAGGAATTCCTGGACTAGATGCAACGCCAGACTGGTTTAGCGAAGTGTTACTCGATGCATTTACTTTGAAGGGGCTGGCCGCTCCCGTTTTGGAAAATGGTCGGTTACGCGGACGCGTCACAACGATCGCTGATGCAGAGCTCATGATTGAGAATACGTTACGTGGCGCCGCATATGTGATTGATACAACACTGTGGCGTGTTGCGCAGCTCTCTACATCCGATAGAGGGATTACCGTTCGCGCAGGCATTTCACCCGTGGCGCTTTCATGGCCAGGTGAGCCCACGCTAACAGGTCAGTATGACGCAACCTATTGTTTTGATAACGATCATCGGGTTGTGGGAAACATACACGGATACGTGATCGCATCAAGATCTGCAACATCAAATGTGATCCGCCAGGTTGTTGCTCTGAATGCTGCTGAGTGTGCAGCAGCTATAAATGCACTTTCAACCGATGAGATTGCAACTGTTCTCATTTGTGGTGGCCCAATAACGTCGCCGTTGATTTCTGCTCTTCAAGACAAGGGTGTTTCAATATCAACTGAGGACACCCTGTGCATTGTTGCGATCTCTGCTTCAGCGTCCCAGAGAACAGGTGCCACCACAGAACCAACGCGAGGCCTCAGAATGTTCGCCTCGTCATCAAGGGCGCTGGGCGGAATTGTTCGCACTACATTACCAGGAAATTTGAACAGTGTGTTATGTATTGGAGCAGGTAGTGGCGTAGAAAGAGCAAGAGTTCGCGCTGCGTCATTGAAGAATCTTCGTGGTTCTGCAACAAAAGTTGATGTACTTGTTGTTGCGCATCCTTCGTTGCGAGCACAGGCAGAACGCTGGGCCGATTACCGTTCAAAGAAAAATAATATTGTTACCCGAGTAGTAAGTGTTGTAGACATTTTTGACGAGTTCGATGCTGGACGGCATTCACCCGAGGCCGTTCGTTTGTTTCTAAAAGATGCATGGGAAAAAGCCCCTTTACCAAAGCCGACACATTGTGTTCTTTTTGGTACGGCAACGTGGGACGTACGAGTTGTTGTGAAGGGTGGTAATGCACGGTCCGTGCGTCCGGATCTCGTGCCAACATATGGGCGGCCCAGCAGTGACTATTGGTTTGGCCTGCTCGATGATCCCAATGACGTTTCGACTCCAGAACTCATCGTCTCGCGTTTTCCAGTGCTCAATGATGCTGAAGCACGGTTTATGATTGATAAGATTATTGTTGCTGATTCCTTAGCGTATTCTCCGTGGCAACGCAAGTTTCTTTATGCCGGTGGTGGGGAAACAGTAGACGAAGGACTTTGCCAGATATATCAAGACATGTTGGGTGATGTTTTTGAAACCGGTATTAATTACACGAAGCCAACCCTTTGCATAGACACCGTTACAATTTGTAAATCCACAAGTGATAATCCCGGATTTGAAATACGTCAGAACGTGAATGCCGGTGTTGCGCTCATGAACTACATTGGGCATGGGGGCACAGAAATATTTGACATCAAAGGGTGGGACCCAGAAGATCTATCGAACGAAGGTAAATACCCAGTGTTGGCGACGTTCTCCTGTTTGACTGGCGCCTTTTCAAATTCAAGTGTGATGTGTCGCAACGGTCAATATTTGCTGCAGCCACAGGCCGGATTTGTTGCTGCCATTGGAGCAACGGGCTGGCAATACAAGATTGTTGTTACGCAACTCTTGACTGAAGTGCATGAGGTGATGCGTACCACAACTATTCGTGACCTCGGGTTGTTGACATATGAAGCAAAGCGTGGGATGTCAGAATCAACACAGCAGTTTGCGATAAATTCATCGATGCAATTCGCAATTCTTGGCGACCCATTTACACGAGTGAACATCGACACTACACCACAGGTATCAATTGCAAGCGATCGCGTCCTCGTAACGTCTTCAATAGGGGGCTCCCAAATCCGCGAAGACGATGACTCTGCATTTGTTGACGTTACAATCTGGAGTGAAGGTATCGGAACAGATCTCCCGTATCAAGTCACACTGAGACATCGTTACCAGAATGTTCTTGATAGCTCATCGATTGTTGTGCCAGGCGGACTGTGCCGTGAGGAAACTGTGCGATTTGTTGTAAACGTTGATGGTAGAGTTGGTACGCATTCGTTAGACATCGAAGTAGATCCACAAGGTAGCTTTGGAGATCGGCGAGCTGACAACCGCGTGCAAGCTACATTTGATGTCTTTGCTCGTTCGCTGCTCATCTTGCAGCCAGACCCATATGGAATCATCGATATTGGATCTGTTCGAGCAAGAGTGATTGATATACTGTCAACGCCATCGAATACCTACAAAGTAGAAATGGTGCTCTCAGCATCTCAAGACACATCCACAATAATGCTGAGATCACTCTCTGAAGAGATTACGCGTGATGGTAGTCTTGTAGACTGGAATACGTTGCGAGCGGGAATTGGATTTGCATTTGAAGCTGATGCGTGGCTTGGCGTATGGGCCATTGATACAACCACTCAACGCCGCACTGCCATTGCCTGGATGCCCGTGAAGTATGCTCAGCGTCCACGTAATGAACCGATGCTCCATGAAGTTGGGGCAGTGCATGCAATACGTGAACATCCGTTGATTCAAACGGAGCCCCTTATCTACGATTCTTTATCACGCACAATAAAGATTGGCTCGTACAACAAAAATATCTTTGTGCGATCAAGTGGGGTAATGACGGCAGATCCTGATCGAGATCCAATTTTGAATGTTACGATTGGACAAGCAACAATCTTTCAAAGTGCGTTTCGCTCCGGTCTAAACATTGTCGTACTCGGTCAACGAGACTCTATACCGCGAATCATTCGTCGGTATGATACTTCGCCAAACCCACAGCCAATTGAGGCAGGTCACAATGGTTTTGCGAGAGAGTGTATTAACTTCTTGCGCGACTCGGTTGCAAATACCGATCGTGTTGTCATTGCAGCATGCAACGAATCATTTACGCGTTTTGTAAATGATGATCTGCTAGACTCACTCAAGCTTGAGTTACGTCGGTTTGGTTCTCGTCTCTGCGACTCGCTCAACGTTGCTTCCTCTTTTGCCTTCATTGGTTCCCGTATATCTATCTCAGGCAAGGCACAAGAATCATGGAAAGGGGCTCCTGCGTTCATGGTCACTATTGATTCTTCTTTGAGCTTTCACTATCCGAGTGGAAAAGCCTTTAGCGCATCCATTGGTAGAGCGCGCAGATGGGAGTCGGTTTCATTTGGCTCTACAGGGTTGGTACGATCAGTGCTCTATGGAATGCAACCAAGCAATGGTGAAGCGATTGTGCTCGATACTACTGGCACGTGGACGCCATCCGCTGGCTCTGCAGCCGTTACACATGTGAGCTATGTGTGGGAGCTGTTTGGCACGGAAGAAACGCCTGATGCATCGATTGGCGATATCACTGCGAAGTACGAGCCCCTTCCCCAATGGATTGTTGAACCAGATGCGTTAACGATTCAGCCAGACACAATTCTCCGAGGTGATACAGCCCGCGTGAGCGTGCGCATTCGCAATGCTCGAACAGGATTCAATACCCCTACTTCGAAGGTCATGCTGCATGTGCATGATGCATTGACGAATGATATTGTTGGACAACAAAGCACTGAATTTTCTGCGATTGCTGCGAACGGCGTGTTCAATGTCACATTGAACGTACCAAGCAATGTTCTGCCGACACGCTCGCGACTTCTTTCGGTACTCGATATAGATCCAACAGAGCCCGAGCTATTTATTGTGCGCGATCGTGCCGAGCGCCTACTGACGATTTCAGAAGACAACACAAAGCCAACCATTGAACCATATGTGGATGGTAGGTACCTTTCTGAAGGGGGCTGGGTGTACCGCGAACCTCGTTTCGAGATTCGTGTGCGCGATGATTCGCCCCTTAGCATCAGTGATCCCGAGCGTATGATCGTCTTTGTTAATGGACAACGCATTCGACAGACTTCTGCCGATGGCTACCAGTTTTTGACCACTCAGGAAGCGCAAATTGAGTGGCCAAATAGCGACGTGCGAGCGGCTATGAGGTTTAGATTTCCGCTTGAACTAGGGCAGAATCTCTTAATCGTCCGAGCCACCGACGCGTCGAACAACTCCGATACCCTAGAAATACCTTTGTACACATCAACTGAAACCCGGCTGGATGGAGTGACTATTGCTCCAAACCCAACAAGCGGTTCTGTGAGCTTCATCGTTGCGTTGGTTTCAGATGTGTTGGTTTCCCAAGCCTCGATGGGTATTTACGACGTCCAGGGCAGGTTAGTCCGCGTCCTTACTGGCAATGTGCAGATGGGAGAGGGGCGTGTAGAGTGGGATGGCCGAGGAGACGCCGGCGAGGTGCTTGCCCCGGGCGTATATGCGTGGAATCTCATGGTTCTCGACGCCTCCGGAGGTACAAAAACAACTACTTCGGGCACACTCGTAATAGTGCGGTAAAAGCCACACAAAACAACGTACGATTTCGTAAATTGTGGTTCTAATTTTATGGAACCCAACTGAATTCAAGGGGTTATGGCTCTCTTTAATGAAAAAATTCTGCCCGTCCTAATGGAGGACGAGATGCGGAATTCATATCTCGATTATTCCATGTCGGTTATCGTCTCCCGCGCCCTTCCGGATGTGCGAGATGGATTGAAACCAGTTCACCGTAGGATCTTGTTTGCGATGTACGAGTTGGGAATGACTCCCAACCGACCGTACAAGAAAAGCGCACGTATCGTGGGTGAAGTGTTGGGTAAATATCACCCACACGGAGACTCAGCAGTGTATGACGCCATGGTGCGCCTTGCACAAACATGGTCGATGCGCTACACGCTTATTGATGGACAAGGAAACTTTGGTTCGGTAGACGGAGACTCTCCGGCAGCTATGCGATACACGGAAGCTCGTATGGCCGGAATGGCTATGGAAGTCCTGCGTGATATCGACAAGAACACGGTCAACTTCCGTTCGAACTTCGATGATTCGTTGCAAGAGCCAACGGTCCTGCCGGCAGTTGTACCTACGCTTCTGATTAACGGGGCTAATGGAATAGCTGTTGGTATGGCAACAAACATTCCGCCGCACAATCTGCGCGAAGTGATCGCTGGTATCAAAGCCATTATTGCTGACCCTAATGTTACAAATGAAGAACTTCTGAAGTACGTTACTGCACCGGACTTTCCAACGGGTGGTATCATCTATGGTTATGAAGGTGTGCGTCTTGCGTATACAACAGGGCGTGGCAAGATTCTTGTGCGTGCAAAGGCAAGCATAGAGACCAACAAGCAAGGCCGCGAAGCAATCATCATTAACGAGCTTCCTTACCAAGTGGGTAAGGCTGGTCTCATTGAAAAGATTGCCGACCTGGTTAAGGCCAAGTCACTCGAAGACATCTCGGATATCCGTGATGAGTCTGACCGTGATGGAATGCGCATTGTCATTGAACTCAAGCGTGATGGTGTACCAATGGTTGTGCTGAACAACCTCTACAAGCACACACAAATGCAGGTAACGTTCGGCGTTATTATGTTGGCGCTCGTGAATGGTAGGCCACGCATCCTTACGCTCAAAGAACTCATGGAAGAGTTCCTGAAGCACCGTAATGATGTTATCGTACGGAGAACAAAGTTTGAGCTAGATGCAGCTGAGAAGCGCGCTCATATCTTGGAAGGATTTGTTATTGCGCTCGATAACATTGACGCAGTAATCAAGACTATTCGCGAATCGAAAGATGGACACGAAGCATCGGACAAACTTCAAGCACGCTTTGCACTTTCTGAGATACAAGCCAAAGCAATCCTTGACATGCGCTTGCAGCGTCTGACCGGTCTAGAGCGTGAGAAAATTCAAGTTGAATATGCCGAGGTCATTCAAACGATCGAGCGTCTGCGCACGATCCTTGCAAGCAAGGATATGCAGATGCAAATGATCTCTGAAGAACTCACAGAACTTGAATCGAAGTATGGCGATGAGAGGCGCACACAGGTTGTCTATGATGCCAAGGACTTTACACTTGAAGACATGATAGCCAATGAGGAAGTGATCGTCTCGATCTCACACAATGGATACATTAAACGCACCCCGGTAACAACCTATCGCAGGCAACATCGTGGCGGCCGTGGTGTCTCTGGTGCAGGAACGTATGAAGATGATTGGGTAGAGCACTTGTTCCAGGCCTCTACGCACCATTACATGTTGTTCTTCACGGATCGTGGCCGCGTCTATCGTCAGAAAGTATATGACATCCCTGAAGGCTCTAGAAATGCCAAGGGCAGATCGCTTGCAAATGTTATTCAAAAGCAGCAGGATGAAAAGGTAACTGCCTATTTGTCTGTGACAGACTTTGATAGAACAGATATGTACATCTTTATGGCAACCAAATTTGGTACCGTAAAGAAGACGCCCCTCAAAGACTTTGCAAACGTAAGAGCAAACGGAATCATCGCTGTTAATCTTGATGATGACGATCGTCTCATCGGTGCTAGACTTACCGATGGTGCCATGGAGATTCTTATCGGTGCTTCAAACGGACTTGCAGTTCGCTTCCCAGAGTCAGACGTACGTCCAATGGGACGCGCCGCGGCAGGCGTTAAGGGAATCTCGCTCTTGGCTGAGAATTACGTGATCTCATTAACTGCAGTACGGCGCGCAGACGCACAGATCATCGTTGTTGGTACTCGTGGAATGGGCAAGCGCACGATGGTTGAAGAATTCCGCATGACAAAGCGCGGAGCCAAGGGTGTGATTGCTATGAACATCACAGAGAAGACTGGTCCTATCTGCGCAATTCTTGAAGTGCATGACACGCAAGATCTCGTTGTGATCACCACGAATGGTATTCTCATCCGTCAGCAGGTGAAGGATGTCCGCCAGCTCGGGCGTAATACACAAGGTGTGCGTCTCATTCGCTTGGAAGAAGGCGATCAGATTGCGGATATCACGATGGTGACGCGAGACGAAGATGTGGAAGAAGGAGCCGAGGGTCTAGAGGACGCCAACGGCGGTGATACACCAACAACAGAAGCATAAAATCCGCCGAGTGAGATTCGTACTCACTCGGTGGTTTATTTTTTGCGTGGGCGCATTTGTGCCCTCGCTTTCGGCGGCGCAGCAGCAAGCCCCCTCGCCAGTTCCTCCCGCAAGAGATACTGCATTCACCCAGCGAACGGTGATTACGTCAGATTCATTGCCAATACCATTGTACACAATGGGTAGGTTGTCTGCGCACGATAGTGAGGCAAACGCGCACATTACAAAGCTGCAGATGCGTTTGCTTCAATATGGACAACTCGCAGAGGCGCTACATAAAGGCACGTCGTGGACGCCGCTATCACATGGCGGCTTTGGTCAAAACGATGGGCTTTCCGTCATGGGAGGCATGAATGTTGACCTAGGAGTGAGTATCAACGGCCGCCCCCTTTCAGAGCCGTGGTCTGGAGCCTACCAATTGGTGCAGGCACAGCCGGCAGGGTTAGAGCGCGTGGAACTATTGACCGGCACCGATGCCGTGGGACTTGCTCCCAGCATGACGCTTACAGCGCTGAATATGCAATCGATGATTCATAACAGTGCAACACCATATACTTCTCTTTGGTATCATCAGGCAGGCGGCGATATTGTTGCAATGGATGGCACGTTTTCCCAGAACGTTGCTGAAAATTTTAATGTGACCTTGGGCGTGCGTCGTAGCGGTGCAAACGGACGATATCTGAATACGGACTTTGATATTTGGAATATCAGGGCAGCTATTCGATGGACAATGAGTGCGCGCTCTCATCTTCATGTACATTATGAATTGGCATCTCTCAATTCAAGTTTGTGGGGTGGCATTCGCACAGCTGGACTATCACCTCAGTTTACGGAAAGCACTGCGCCTCCAGTTCATAGCAATCTGCGAGACGAAACCAGAAGGCATGATCTCAGCGCAACGCTCACTCAGATTCTTTCCGATGATACATCGAGCGTACTTTCTGCGTCTGTCTATGGCTCGTATAATGCTCTGCGCCGACTACGTGACTCAACAACGTGGACATCTGTAACCGACACCTTGGGTGCGCTCACGTTACGAGGTGGATCTGTGGGTGGAATCCTGCGGTATGATCAACGAATTGGTCCACTCAGACTGCGCATTGGTGGCGGCGCCGATGTCATTCGCAATGATGCTTCGGTCTACGCAGATGAATCATATGGAGTAGTGCCTCAGGCTTTTGGGCATATCATGATTCCACTATCTGCTGGGTTGCAGTTTAGAGGAGCGGGACGAGTGGCCCTACAGTTTGACCGCGTTTTGATTGGAGCTGGTGCTGGTCTTAGCGTGCAGACAGGCAATGCTGTGTATCGCGCAGATGTTGCTACATCGCAGCGCGCCCCTACGCTTTCAGAAGGCACATCATTACTTCCGGAACGGCATCTCTTGCTGTCTGTGAGTGGAACTTGGTTATCCCCAAACTTTGAGACGTCAGTAACTGCATATGGTCGGCTCATTACTGACCCCATCGTGTCAACCGGAAGCCGTACGAACGAAGTAATGGCACTCACAAATTCTTTCAACGCTACATCGCGAAGAATCATTGGAGCAGTTGCGAACTCAATGTTGCGTATCGGCAATATTGAGTTGCGACCACGTGTGAGAATTACCATCTCAAATACTAACGATGTGGCAGACGATAGATTTCCTCTGGCCATGGCCGATCTCAGCGTTGCCTACGTGTACGAAGTTGGAAGAAATTCCGTTCGGTTAGGAGTATGCGGAACGGTAATGAGTGCTGCACGACTTCCGCAATACGTAGCCCCTTCGTGGACGTATGTAGATCCGTTAACCAGCAATGGCGGACAGTACGATGGCCTGAACGTTTTTTTGTCTGCAATCGTTGGTAATGCAACAGTCAGAGCATCGTTTGAAAATATTCTTGGACAGCGCTGGTACACAACGTCGCTAGCTCCTGAAATTGTGCGCTCCATTCGGCTTAGCGTTGATTGGTCGTTCTTTGATTGATGCGTCTGATATTGCACAAGGAGGTTCAGATGACCGCACAAACAATACCCGAAATGTTTCTCGAAGTCTGCTCGCGATTTGCTGGGAATGCTGCGAAGGTAGCATACGCAAGCAGGGCGAATGGGTCATGGCAAGAGCTAACGCATGATGATCTGCGAGACAACGTAGAACTCTTTGCTGATGGCTTGTTGCGTTACGGTATTGCACCAGGTGAGCGTGTAGGTCTCGTGAGCGAGAATAGAACCGAGTGGGCTGTCGTGGACTTTGCCATGACTGGCATTGGCATCATTGATGTGCCGATCTTTCCTACGCTTACGGCACACAGCATGCAGTATATCTTTACTAACTGCGATGCCACTGCCGTCATAGTTTCTAACCTAACCCAGCTCAATAAAATTCTAGAGGTTTGGGATGAGATGCCAACGGTTCGTCTCATAATCACAATGAATGAACATGTCTCTAATCATAATCGTATTGTGAGTATGCGTGATATCATGGAACGAAGTCGGCGCGAGTGTACACCGCAAGAACGTCGAACAAAATACGAAACACTTGCTCGAAGAGTTCGAAAGGATGATCTTCTTACGCTTATCTACACCAGTGGCACAACGGGCAATCCTAAGGGCGTGATGCTTACGCACGGCAATCTGATTGCAAACATCACGGCTGCATTGCAGATTGTTTCTGTCACCGATCAAGACACGTTCCTGTCATACTTGCCGATGAGTCACAGTTACGAGCGTATGACGGGCATCTACCTGGCATATGCCGCTGGTTCTACTGTCTACATCGCAGAGTCAATTGAGTTGGTAGCCGAACTCATGAAGGACGTACGTCCTACGATTATGACCTCTGTGCCCCGACTGTTTGAACGCATCCGTGCGCGTGTACTTGGTGCTGTTGAGAGAGACTCCAAAGTAAAGCAGTCGATATTCCGATGGGCGATGGCCGTAGGCAAGCGATGGGAAAGCGGCGAACGCGGGCGGTTACTGTCTGCTCAACGAGCAATAGCAGAATCTTTCGTCTTCTCTAAGATTCGGGCCCGTACTGGAGGTCGCTTGCGCTTCTTTGTGTCAGGGGGCGCAGCACTCAATGTTGACGTGGGGCACTTCTTTAACATCATTGGTCTCAAGATCATCGAAGGGTATGGGCTCACAGAATCATCGCCCGTGATTGCGGTTCATCGCGTAGAAGATATTGAGATTGGCACAGTTGGTCCACCAATGCCGAATGTAGAAGTCCGTATTGCTATCGATGGAGAAATTCTAGCTCGTGGCCCGAGCATCATGAAGGGGTATTGGAAAGATCAAGCTGCAACAGAGCAGAGTATTGATGTTGAGGGCTTCCTACACACGGGTGATATAGGAGTTATCAATGAAAGGGGACACCTTGTTATTACTGACCGAAAGAAACACATTCTTGTATCAAGTGGTGGGAAGAACATTGCTCCACAACCCATTGAAGCCGTGATACTGCAGAGTCCACTTATTGATCAGCTGATGTTGATAGGGGACGGAAGGGAGTATTGTACTGCTCTCATTGTGCCGGATATAGAGGCCGTAAAGGCGTGGGCAAAAAGGAATAATATTGAACATGGAACGCTTGAAGCACTAGTTGCGTTGCAAGAGCTGCATAGCGCAATTGAAAAAGATATTAATCGTTTACAACACGATCTTGCCAAATACGAACGTGTGCGCAGGTTTGCTGTGATTGCTACACCATTTACGGTTGAGAACGGAATGCTCACGCCAACGCTAAAGATTAAACGCAAGGTTGTGCTCTCTGCCTATGCTCAACTCATTGATACACTCTACTGAAGATTCTGAATGACACTTCGGGAAGCAATCAAGACTCGCAAAACTTCCAATGGGCACTTTGAGCCACGTCCAGTCTCAATCGAGCACCAACGCATGTTAATCGAAGCGGCAGAGCGCGCCCCGAGCCATTTCAACTCGCAGCCGTGGAGGTTTGTCCTGATCGATGATCCCTTAGTACGATCAAAGGTTGCTACCATCGGCGGACGTACGATGACGCAGCTCATCGAAGGCGGAACGTTCTTTACACGATATCGCAAGTACTTCCGCTTTTCGGAAGAAGAAATGAATGAACGCCGGGACGGAATCTTCATTGATCAAATGCCGTTGGCACTTCGCCCCTTTATCAAGCAAGTATTTTCCGACAACGTGATGAATGTATTGTCGAAGCTTGGTGTTGCAAGACTATTAGGCGAAGACAACCGAAAACTCATCGAAGGGAGCCCCTTACTCCTGGCTGTCTTACTCACAAAGGAAGAGTATAAGCCGGGCGAACTTTCTGGATACTATTGCACGTTATCTGCAGGTATGGCAATTGAACACATCTGGCTCATGACGGGGGATTTAGGAATGGGAATTCAGTTCATTTCAACACCGATGGAAATTCCTGAAGCATGGCAAGAATTGAAACGCGTGCTTGAAGTACCCGATGATTTGGAGCTTATGGCTGTCTACCGTCTTGGTTATTTGCCTGCCGAAAAACAGCGACCTCGTATTGATTGGCGAAGTGATCATCGAAAGAAGCTTTCTCAGATCGCGTTTCGCAATACGTGCGCTACACCTGAGGCTGACGCGCCTTCAACACTATGATTGATGTTTGCATCGTTGGTGTAGGAACAGCAGTGCCAAAGAACATTGTTGATCAGGCATCAATACGAACGATCATTCAAAATGTGTTTCATAATTCCGTTGAAGACCTGGCTCGACTGCTGAATGTGTTTGATCACGAACACATTCATACTCGGCATTTTGTGCAACCTGTTGAATGGTATACTACGCCACATGGATTTGCAGAATCAAATGCCGTTTATAGCCAAGCTGCTGTTCAACTGGCCACGGAAGCAGCGCGTAAGGCAATACAAGGAAGAGAGGCCGAGGTTGCGGCGATTGTTGTGGTTTCCACCACAGGGATCATGACTCCGTCGCTTGACGCAGCATTGATCCAAACGCTTGGACTTTCACCTAATGTTGTGCGCATTCCAATCTTTGGTCTCGGTTGCGCCGCTGGTGTAGCAGGCCTAGCGCGTGCCGCAGAACTTAGCCGTGTACTTCATGGTAAACTCGTTGTGTTTGTTGCTGTTGAGATTTGCAGCGTTACGTTTCAACATTCTGACACGTCGCGTTCTAACATCATTGGAAGTTCAATATTTGGTGATGGAGCGGCAGCCGTCTGTGTAGGTGCTGGGCTGACCGGACCTATAATCATGGGCGGTTATAGCACGCTGTTTCCAAACACAGAAGACATCATGGGGTGGGATGTTTCTGATACGGGGCTTCGGGTTCGCTTCTCTCGAGATATTCCAACCTTTGTTCGGTCGCACCTGCCGCAAGTGCTTGTTGACGCATGTGCGTCATGGGGAATTGATGTTGAAGATATCGGCTCGTTCATAGCACATCCCGGCGGAGCAAAAGTTCTTGAGGCCTATGCAGACGCTACCGGTAAGCCCCTTGAAAGCTTTCATCACGCCTTTGATGTGCTCAGAGAGAATGGCAATATGTCGAGCGTCTCTGTTCTCTTTGTTCTAGAACGGTGGCTCAATGACACGCTACCTCGATCACGCTATGCTGTGATGTCGGCACTAGGTCCAGGCTTTAGCGCAGAACAAGTGCTTCTCAAGAATGAATTTGATGCTTGAGCTCATTTCTATCACGCTCATCCTACAGCGACTATCTGAGCTCGTGCTTGCGCGAAGAAACGAGAAACGCGCATTTGCACGTGGAGGTATAGAGTTTGGGGCGAAGCACTACCTCGCTATTGTTCTCTTGCACGTGTTGTGGTTCATTGGGTTCATCACAGAGAGTGTGATTGTAAAGGGTGCTGGGTATGAAAGTGTGGGGGCTATCTGGCCTTTGTGGGCTGGGATGTTTGTCTCTGCCCAGGTCCTGCGATATTGGGCTATTGCATCACTTGGCGATGCATGGAACACACGAATCATCATTGTGCCTGGACGATCATTCGTCCGCACAGGGCCGTATAGGTTTGTATCACACCCGAATTATGTGGCGGTGATCATGGAATTTATTGCCGTACCTATGTTGGTAGGGTCACCCATCACTGCTATCGTTGGTACCGCTCTGAATCTCGCTCTGCTTCTTCTTGTTCGTATCCCCTCAGAGAATAAGGCACTTAGCAGATTGAGTTAACTAACGAACTCACTAACTAATTGAATAGGTACCGGAGGAGGGACTTGAACCCCCGACACACGGATTATGATTCCGTTGCTCTAACCACCTGAGCTACTCCGGCAAATTGGATTGCAAAGATAAGAATCTCAGCGACAGTTGACGTGTTTAGGCATCTCCTGTGAGCCTGCGCAGCTCATCACGAACCCGCACTGCTGCCTCGTAATCCTCCACTTTGATTGCTTGATCAAGCTCTTGTTCTAAACGCTGTCTAAGTGTAAGGGGCTCTGAAGGGGAATCTTGATTTACACTTTTCTGTTGCAGTCGCTTAAGCTCTTCATCCTCTTCGTCATCTTCTGGCGTATCAGATGGACCATCTTCAATTTCTGTTATGTCATCGGCCTGCATTGCAATCTCATCCATGATTGCATCCGAGACATACATTGGTGCTCCACATCGCACAGCGATGGCGATTGCGTCGCTTGGACGAGCATCAACTTCTAGTTCGGAGTAGTCAAAAATGATTGTTGCGTAGAAGGTGCCTTCCTTAATTGCATTGATGACAATTTCGCGGACAGTTCCTCCGAGCGTTTCGATGATGTTCTTAAGTAAATCGTGCGTCATCGGACGCTGAGGACGCACGCCCTCTAGCTCATTAGCAATTGCCTGAGCTTCCGGTTCGCCAATAACAATTGGCAACCGACGTGTACCATCAACTTCTTTTAGCAGCAAGGCATAGGCCCTCTGCGAATTTGGGTTAATAGAAAGCCCGAGAATATCAACTTGGATCTTATTCATCTGCTTTCCCGATCAACTACGTCCGGTGACGGAAGAGATCTTTTGAGTGAGTCGTGGAAGCACTTCTATCACATCACCAATAATTCCATAGTCGGCAACTTTGAAGATCGGTGCTTCTTTGTCCTTGTTGATGGCTACGATGATCTTGCTGGTAGACATACCAGCAAGATGCTGCACTGCTCCACTAATGCCACACGCAATGTACATCGTTGGGCTAACAGTTTTACCTGTTTGACCTACTTGTTCGTTGTGCGGACGCCATCCGGCATCAACCACGGCACGTGAGGCCCCAACGGCTGCTCCTAGACTACGTGCAAGAGATTCAACAAGGTGGAAATTCTCTGGTCCCTTGAGTCCGCGTCCGCCTGAAACAATGATGTCGGCTTCGGACACATCAAGTGTGCCTTCGTTCTTATTGATACCCGTAACTGTTGCTGAACGAAGTGACGAATCAGTTGCAGGGGAAAACGACGTTACGGACGTATTCGCTGCTGCATCCTCACGTGCCGTAAAAACATTAGGCCGCAACGTTGCAACCGTAACAGTTGTATGTGTTTTGACGCGAATCGAGGCTTTGCCTGCATACACAGGACGAACTGCTTCCAAGGCCGTAGACGTGCCATGAAGTTCCACGCAATCGGGCAGCAATCCTGCCTGTAGGCGAATTGCTACACGAGGCGCTATGTCTTTGCCTGTGCTTGTAGCAGAGATTAAGACGGTGGTGGCATTCAACGCAGCTGCGGCTTCGGAAACCGCTGCAGCTACCGCAGAATTCTGGAATGATTGCCATTCTGGACCATTGACGTTCTGACATGATGCAAGTCCGTAGGCTCCAGCGGTTACTATTTGAGCTTCCGTTGCATTAAAAATTATTCCAGCTATTGGGGCACCGCCAGAAATTGAGCGTGCTGCAGTAATCGCTTCATACGAAGATCGTTTGAGTCCTTCTCCGGACGGCTCGAGATAGATAAGGATACTCATTTAAATTACTTTCGCTTCTTCGTGGAGGAGTCTTACTAATTGATCGATATCCGCATCACTATCGGTCATAATATTATTGAGTCGCTTTGAAACAGGCAGCGTCATACTCAGCGTCACTACTCGTGGCTCAACAACAGTTGCAACACGATCGGCAATTGGTTTTGATTTTGCTTTCATGATATCCGGGAGTTTTGGATACCGAGGATCATTGAGTCCCTTTTGAGCGCTTATTACACATGGTAATGTTGCGCTCACCGATTCTTTGCCGCCTTCAATGTCTCTCTCTGCAGAAACCTGTGTGCCTTCAATTGTAAGTGAAGACACCATCGAGATGTTTGGCCAACCGAGGAGTTCACCTACCATCGATGGAAGCGCGAATGAATCAAAGTCAATTGACTGACGCCCAAACAGAATCACATCCGGAGTGATCTCTTTGGCTAGGTCAGCTATGGACGATGCCACGACAAATGAGTCGGACCGCGACTCATCCTTTACAAACACGGCAGTATCCGAACCCATTGCAAGGGCGGTACGCAAAACTTCCTTCGATGTGTCTGGACCTACCGTTACTGTTGTAACGGTACCGCCACTTTTCTCTCGCAGTCTTAGGCCTTCTTCAATTGCAAATTCGTCGTACGGATTAAGAATGAACTTCACACCAGCAGGATTAATGCTGCTTCCGTCAGTACCCACTGCAACTCGTGTTGTTGTATCCGGCACCTGGCTGATGCAGACAAGGATATTCATGTTTCTCTCGATTAATTGACTGGATAAGACCACAAAGATACGGGAATCAAATGGTTCCGGTAGCCCAGCGTAGGGCTACTCGTGCGAGGGCCAGTCTGCGCGTGCTGACAGTAAGTGCCACTCTTGGTGAATGTTGTTCTTCTTCATACTTGTTATAAGGAGTTGGCGGCTAGTTCAGTACGAATGTATGTTCCCGTAATGCTCTCTGAGTTCAACGCTACCTGCTCGGGTGTGCCGGCGGCTACAATGCGACCCCCATCTCGACCTCCACCTGGACCAAGGTCAATAATGTGATCCGCAAATGTTATGACATCAAGATTGTGCTCAATAACTATAACTGTATTGCCCTTTACAACGAGCTTCTCAAGGAGTCGAAGCAAGACTCTTGTATCCTCAAAGTGTAAACCCGTTGTTGGTTCATCAAGCAAATACAGAGTCTTACCGGTGCTTGTTTTCGACAATTCAGTTGCAAGCTTTACACGCTGTGCCTCGCCCCCTGAAAGAGTGGGCGCCTGCTGTCCGAGCTTGATATAGGTGAGCCCCACATCCATAAGTGTTGCAAGCTTTGTTTTGATTCGTGGAATGTCAACAAAAAGCTCAGACGCTTCTTCAACTGTCATATTGAGCACGTCTGCAATCGACTTGCCCTTATACCGCACCGTGAGTGTCTCTGCGTTGTATCGTTTGCCTCCACACGTATCACACGGAACATAGACGTCTGGCAAAAAACTCATTTCGATCTTACGAATTCCAACACCTTCGCATTCTTCACATCTACCGCTTGCAACGTTGAAGCTGAATCTGCCAGCGAGGTAGCCGCGAATCTTTGATTCAGGAAGCAACGTGTAGAAATCACGAATCTGCGTAAAGAGTCCGGTGTACGTGGCAGGATTAGATCTCGGCGTCCGTCCAATAGGAGTCTGATCGATTTCGATCACTTTATCGATGTTTTCAATTCCTTCAATTCGCTCATACGGAAGAGGCACGGACTCTGCACTATAAAAGTGCCGCGATAGAATAGGGTAGAGCGTATCGTTGATCAACGTACTCTTGCCAGATCCGCTCATGCCTGTAATGCATGTAAAAGTGCCAAGGGGCAATTCTAACGTCACATTATGCAGGTTATTGCCTGATGCACCTACAAGGCGCAACACTTTTCCGTTACCTTCTCGACGTGCCAAACGGTGATCCATTTGACGGGAACCAGTTAAATACTGTAGTGTAAGTGATTGCTCAAAGTGCTTGTTACTCTTAAGGGTTACGTTGCCTCTGGCTGCACCCTTTACGAAGAATTCAGCGATAATTTCACCGCCATGCACCCCTGCACCTGGTCCAATGTCAATCACGTGATCTGCCTCTTCAATCATTTCGCGATCATGCTCAACAACAAGCACAGTGTTCCCGAGATCGCGCAACGCTTTCAATGACGAGATAAGTTTCCTGTTGTCATGCTGGTGCAACCCAATACTTGGTTCGTCCAAAACATAGGTAACACCAACGAGTTGCGAGCCAATCTGTGAAGCAAGCCTTATGCGTTGCGATTCGCCCCCAGAAAGAGAACGTGCATTTCGGTCAAGCGTAAGGTATGACAGTCCTACCTCATGCAAGAAGCCAAGCCTACTTATAATCTCTTTGAGAATGAGCGTGGCAATGATCAACTGACGGTCTGTGAGTTTCGCTTCGAGATTGCCAAACCACTTGTGAGCAGAAATCACATCTAATTGTGTGACGTCAAAGATATTTCGATCAGCGATGCGCACATGGAGGTGTGCCTTTTTGAGCCTGGCGCCACCACATTCCCTGCATGGGATGGTTGCAAAAAAGCGCTCAATGGATCTGCGAACTGTTGATGTACTCGTTTGCTCATATTGATGGCGCAACGATGGCAACACTCCCAAATACGAATGTTTTACTGTAGTGCCACTGTATGACACATCAATGGATGCGCCACCAACGCCATAGAGTATACTGCTGAGCTGTTCTTCTGTTAGTTCGCCAACGGGTGTAGTTAAAGAAATCTTGTTGTGATCGCACCACGATAGAACTTGTTTCCAAAGCCATGTTTCGCGTTTTTTTCCAAGGGGCGCAATGCCTCCGTTGATGATTGCAATGGAAGGATCTGGAACAACAAGGCGAGGATCAAAATCCATCATCTTGCCAAGGCCTTCACAGGTGCCACATGCACCAAATGGCGAGTTAAACGAAAACATGTTTGGTGCAGGCGTTTCGTATGACGTGCCGCACTGCGGGCAAGCGTAGAGCGTACTAAAGAATCGGTCTTGCCACTCTTCAGGTGCTACCTCCCAAAGAATTGTTAAGCCCCCTTCGCCAAGATTGAGAGCAGTTTCTACACTTTCGGTGAGGCGACGAGGATTCTCGGGGTCAACTGGGAGACGGTCAATGACGAGCTCAATAGTATGCACCTTGTAACGAGCAAGCTGCATGCCTTCGGTGATTTCTTTTAGCTCGCCATCAATACGTACGCGTGTAAAACCCTGTCTGCGAAACTGATCGAACTGCTCGCGGTAGTGTCCCTTGCGACCCTTAATGACTGGACTCAAGATTTGAATTCTTGTGCCCACGGGGAGCGCCAAGAGCGTGTCAACGATCTGTTCAATTGTCTGCTGCTGAACGGGAATATCGCAGTTCACACAATACTGTGTGCCCACTTTTGCATAGAGTAGCCGCAGGTAATCATAGATCTCTGTAACGGTACCCACCGTTGAGCGCGGACTCATTCCAATACTTTTTTGTTCAATCGAAATGGCAGGGGAGAGGCCTTCAATAAAATCGACATCGGGCTTCTTCATTACGCCAAGGAATTGGCGTGCATACGAGGACATGCACTCCACGTACCTGCGCTGCCCTTCAGCATAGATAGTGTCAAAAGCGAGTGATGACTTTCCGGATCCGCTTAGCCCCGTTATCACTGTCAATTGATCGCGCGGAATTTCGAGATTGATGTTCTTGAGATTATGCTCGCGCGCGCCCAGCACCCGTATCGTGGTGTGTTCGTTGTCTTCTTCTTCAGGGGGCGGTGTAACCCGTGTCATATAGCGTGTTGCAATGAAACAAACCGACAAAGATACGATGCAACCGCGCCGTATATCGGTGGAGTTTCACACCTACAGATATGCTTCTAGCTCAGATTCACTTTGTAAAAGCACGGGGCGTCCACGCGAACCATCCGGCGGACCTACAATACCGGCCATTTCGAGTTCATCAACAATTCGTGCAGCTCTGGCATAACCAACCTTGAGTCGGCGTTGAAGCGTTGATGTGCTGGCTTGCTGTAATTGAATGAATATGCGAGCAGCATCTTCGAACAGTACATCTTGATCGCCAGAGCCGGCACCGTAAACACCAGAGCGTTTGTTGACTGTTGGGAGCATGTATGGCGTTGAATACCCATTCTGACTACCAATCCATTCGCACAAGGCTTCAACTTCTTCTGTTGAAATAAATGCGTTCTGCATACGAATTGGAATTGGCGTGTTACCAGGAGCAAAAAGCATGTCTCCGTTACCGATGAGGTGTTCGGCACCTGTGCCATCCAAGATCGTTCTGGAGTCAATGCGCGATGAACATTGATAAGCAATTCGAGCAGGGAAGTTTGCCTTGATAAGCCCCGTAACAACGTCAACACTTGGACGCTGCGTTGCTACGATACAGTGAATGCCAACAGCACGCGCTAACTGTGCGAGTCTACATATCGGCTCTTCCACTTCTTTTGACGCAGTCATCATTAAGTCTGCTAGCTCATCAATAATGACAACGATGAATGGCATTGGGCAATGTTTAATTCCGCTTTTGTCCTTGATCTTGCCATCTCTGACCTTCTGATTATAGTCGCTGATGTTGCGTTGTCCGGCCGCAGCAAGAATGCTAAAGCGTTGTTGCATTTCTTCAACGAGTGCTTTGAGAACTATGACTGCATTCTGTGGCGACGTTACAATGGACTCATCGAAGTCTGGCGAGATTGCAAGAAAGTGATTTCGCAATGCCGCATAGAGGTTCATTTCAACGCGTTTAGGATCGATGATGACAAACTTGAGATCTCTAGGGTGCATGCGATAAATCAGCGATGCAATGATCGTGTTTATACCAACGGACTTACCCTTGCCGGTTGCACCTGCAATAAGAAGGTGTGGCATTTTTGTAAGGTCGGCACAATACACCTCACCGGTTACTGTTTTGCCCATGGCAAGAGGCAGCTTGATATCCGGATTGTGATACTTTGGGCTCTTGATGATTGAGCTAAATCGCACAATCGATGGGTGTTGATTTGGTATCTCAATTCCAACAGTTCCTCTACCAGGTATAGGCGCAATAATCCGCACGCCTTGCGCTTTTAGTGCCAACGCAATATCATCTGCTAATGCTTCAATCTGCGATACCTTGATGCCTGATGCAGGAACGAACTCATATTGAGTCACTACCGGACCAGGTGTAACCGTAAGATTCTCAATTCGCACGCGAAATGTCTCGAGCTTTTCTTGCAACGTGCGAGCGTTGGCTTCGAGCTCTTTGTCGTCAACCGCAGTTTCATCCTTCACATCTACAAGTAATGCTGCGGTAGGGGGCTTGTACGCTATTTCTTCGTCATACAGTGTTGTGTTTGAAAGCTGCATTTCGGGTTCAACCGGAAAGAGCGTGTCTTGCACTGTTACGGTGAGTGGACGCGTAACTAAGGGTGCCACAGGTGCTAGGGGTTTGTGTACTCGTACTACGTCTGTTTCTGCCTGTTCAGGTTCATCTGTTAATTCAAAAAGTGTGATATCCTTTTTTGGATGCAATTCTTGCAAGCGCTTTTGTAGGTCCGTGAGGTCAACACCCGAAGTCTGGTCCTCCGAAACGTTCGCAGGAGCAGGCTGATCTTCAAGTTCTTGCTTCGTTGTATCTGACCGCATTGGCCGAAGAATTTTTACTGAGCTAGAAAGTTGTTTCCCTTCGGCTGGAATCGAGGATTCTGGACGTGGCCGAGGAAGAATAGTCGCAGGTTCTTCATCAATGTCTGTAACATCAAGGACTGGACGCTGGATGCGACCAGAAAATGCTCCTACAGGCTGAACAAGAGGAATTTCTTCATCTTCAACATCTTCATCAACCTCATTATCAAGCACATCCTCAACGCCGGCTGAACGCTCGGTGACCTTTCTACTTCCAATCCAGTCAAGATTCCACGGAATAGATGCAAGGAGCCCCTTGGTTTTAAGACCGATTGCTGACAAGTCGAGTTCAAAACCAAATACCGCAACAGAGCCAAGGGCGGCAAACCAGATGAGAGAACTGCCTGCCCGTCCGATAAATTGAGTGGTAACGCCGGCAAGAAACTGTCCAATTGCTCCGCACGACTCTCGAGGAAGCCACGAAGTGACTTCTACAAGTTGAAGTGTTCCTAAAAATGCGGCGAGCGTCACAATCACGCCCAAGGTTGCAATGGATCGTCTCGTGAGAAGGGGCGTTATGCGCTGAAAACGGAAAAGATCATATGCCCAGAGCAGCATAAGAACGGGAGCGGCTATGGACCACATACCCACCGTGGATGTATACATCCATTGTGCAACAACGGCCCCGAGCAGGCCAAGCCAATTGTATGTTGTGTCAAACCGCACACGCAGAGCATCATCGCCACGGATAACACCAATGAGGTCTCGCATTGTTAGCTGCGCGTTAGCCTCATCACGTTGGGTGTACGAGATAAGCGCGATCAACATAAGAATGGCGAGCAGCACAAGAAGAACTGCAACTATTTTGAACCGGCGGATACGGTCGTGTTCATCCTGCAACGATCTTTGTTGCGGACGTGGGGATTCGTCGGACGTTGTAGTGCCCGTGTCTGCAGCGCTACGCCGACGCAGGGGGATATTGTCAGGTCTTGTTGCCATTGCCTCTTTGCTGCTTAGCCCAATTTAATAGATAATTTCGACGCTATGCAGAAACCATCCTCTCGCCCCATCATCATTGCCGGTCCGTGCCTCGTGGAATCTCGTGAGCTTGTGATGCAAGTTGCCGATCATCTCGCCACCATTTGCCGCGACTTTCCCGTTGATCTTGTACTGAAAGGCTCGTACCGAAAAGCCAATCGGACGAGTGCTGGCACGTTTCAAGGAATCGGTGACGTAGAAGCTCTTACATACCTGCGAGACGCTGGTGCAGCAATTGGTGTGCCTGTGCTAACGGATGTCCATTCTGATGACGAGGCAACAATGGCCGCTGAGTTTGCAGACGTCTTGCAGATTCCCGCGTTTTTATGCCGACAAACGTCGCTCCTAGAAGCCGCTGCACGAACGGGACGCATCGTGAATATTAAAAAGGGGCAGTTCATGGCGCCCGAAGACATGGCAAAGGCAGCAGCAAAAGTCACGAGCGTTGGTAACAATAAAGTTTGGCTAACGGAACGAGGAACCACCTTTGGGTATCATGACCTTGTGGTGGACTACCGATCCCTTGTCATTATGAAGAAGTCTGGCTTTCCTGTAATCTTTGATGCCACACATAGTGTACAGAAACCATCACTTGGGCTTGAGTCCGGAGGTCAACGAGAATTCATCCCTGCCCTTGCGCGTGCCGCTGCTGCTGTTGGCATTGACGGACTTTTCTTCGAAACACATCCAGACCCTTCGCAAGCAAAAAGTGATTCTGCCACACAGTTGCCACTCAAAGACGTTCAAGAATTCTTATCCATGGTTCTTGGTCATTGGCACCAATGAACTCACGTACGGTAGCCGCGCTCACAGTCTTGTTCACACTATGTGCATGCACGGAACGACACGCCTCATCGCGGGTAAAGGATGATCCGTTCCTGACAGCCCCAGCGCATCTTTCATACAACGTAAAGGTGCTCTTTACAGATTCATCCTACACGAAGGCAATTTTGTATGCAGGCGAGGCACGATTGTTTGAAGACAGGCAGATGACAACGCTTGGAAAAAGTGTAAAAGTTGACTTTTATTCTCGGACTGGTGAACAGAGGGCAGCTCAGCTTACTTCTGACTCCGCCATTGTTGACGATAGAACGCGCAACATGACTGCCATAGGAAACGTTCGTGTACATTCTGATTCGAGCAGATCCACTCTTACAACACAGCGACTCATATGGACGAATGCTACGCAGCGTATCCGGTCTGATGACCCAGTTCGAATTGTAACACCAACTGAAGTCATTGAAGGTGTCGGTTTTGAATCTGACCAATTTCTAACCTCGTATCGAATCTTTAAAGTCAAAGGGGTCCACCGACCATGAGAACATTTTTCATCGCAGGCAATTGGAAGATGAACACCCTGCCCGGTGAAGCCGCACAGCTTGTAGATGCGATTGTTTCATCAAAGAGCGTTCAAGAAGCCCCTTCATCAGTGATAGTCGCGATGTTCCCGCCGCACCTCTCACTTACTTCGGCCATTGAAGCAGCAGGGAAGTTTCGTGTTTCAATTGGTGGGCAGAATTGTCATCATAAAGAACATGGGGCGTACACTGGTGAGATAAGTGCATCTGTTCTGGCACATATTGGATGTTCGCACGTGATTGTTGGACATTCCGAGCGTAGACGCGATCACGGTGAGACTAATGAATTGATTGGCCAGAAGGCCACGCGGGCTATTACAAGTGGCTTGATACCCATCATCTGCGTTGGAGAAACGCTGGCTGAACATGAAGCCGGCCGCACGAAAGAAGTGGTTGGTGCTCAACTTTCAGAAATATTGAACGCTGCGGGTAAAGAGATCGTTGCTGGTAGCATCATTGCCTACGAACCCGTGTGGGCTATCGGCACAGGCCGGGCAGCTACGCCCCAGCAAGCGCAGGACGTACACCAATTCATACGTCATTGGCTTGATGAGCATCAAACACCGAATCTTCCAATCTTATATGGCGGAAGTGTAACGCCCGAAAATGCATCGGCGCTATTCGCATGCGAGGACATTGATGGTGCGCTTGTAGGTGGTGCCTCGTTAAAACATGAATCCTTCTGCGCGATTATTGATGCGGCAGCAAAGGCATCAACTCAATGAAGTTTACACTTGCAAACATCGTTACCCTATCCAGGCTTTTTATAGCCCCGATTTTTCTTGTCTGTATCCTCTCCGAGTCAATATCAAATATTTCAGCCGCTTTGATACTCTTTGCGGTGGGTGCCGGCACTGATTGGTTAGATGGCTTTTTGGCACGTCGGTATGGCGAGGTAACAGACCACGGCGTGTTTCTTGATCCACTGGCAGACAAGGTGTTAACAACTACCGCATTTGTAGCATTGTTTTTGCTGGACATCATGCCGCTATGGATGCTCATCATTATTGTGATTCGAGACTTCGGCACAACGGCTCTGCGAAGCATTGCTGATGATCGTGGCACTGTTATGGTGACGTCGCGCACAGCGAAGGTCAAAACATTCCTTCAAATGTTTTTTATCTGCTACGCGCTCTTGTTGTACTGGCTTACGAAGATGGGGTCTGATGAAGTGTTGCACAAGTGGGCCTACTCAACACTCTATTCGCTGCACACATACATTGCCATCTTTTGCATTACGATGTTAACGATCTTTACCGCTGTTATGTATACGTTCACAAACCGACACCTCTTCGCCCGTGGCAGCTGAAACTATCGCTCGACCAAAACTCTCTGGAGTAGCCGATTACATCGCAACCGTTGCGGGCATTGGTCTGTTACCAATTATGCCAGGGACATGGTGCAGCATTTTTGTTGCCCTCCCCGCACTTTTTTTAGCGGTTACCATTGACACCATTCAGATAGGATATGGAATTGCATCATTGGTGTTTCTCATTACTGGATTATGGAGCGTTCCTCGCATTCAGCAAAAGTGGGGGAAGGATCCTAGCGTAGTTGTCATTGATGAAGCGCTCGGTATGAGCATTGTTTTTCTTTTTCCTGCAGCAAGTACGGGTTGGGCGATGTGGGCGTGCTCACTCTTTCTCTTTCGACTGTTCGACGTAATGAAACCATGGCCGATTGATGCAATTGATAAGCGCTCTGAACCATGGGCTGTACTCGGAGATGACTTACTGGCAGGGCTTCTAGCCGGAATCTGTGTGCAGCTCGTTGCAGCTGCGTTGATGGCGCTTGGTATTGTGAACGCCCATTTTGCCCTCGGTTCCTAGCCTCGAAATGCCTTTGAAATGGGGACTTCTGCGTGTTACTATTGCCGAAACCCCTATGGAATAGGTCGTTGTGGATAATTCGTGCTTGAAAACCCTTGTGGATAGCTGATATCTTAGCACTACAATTGGTGTTTACATACATTTTTTACGGGGATCTCATGAACAAAGCAGAACTGATTGAAGCTATCGCCAATGGCGCTGGCCTCAGCAAGTCGCAGTCCGACAGCGCATTGAACGCGACAATCAACGCGATCAAGACAGAGCTAGGTAAGGGCGGCGGAGTTTCTCTCATCGGTTTCGGCTCATTCAGCGTTGGCAAGCGCGCAGCGCGTACGGGTCGTAATCCATTTACTGGTGCCGCACTCAAGATTGCCGCCCGTAAGGTTGCGAAGTTCTCAGCCGGTGCTGATCTCAAAGCCGTTGTGAACGGTGAGAAGAAGGTTGGCGGAGCGAAGAAGGCAGCCCCAAAGAAGGCAGCTCCTAAGAAGGCAGCAGCGAAGAAAAAGAAGTAACTGTAAACAGTTTCAGAGCCCGCCAAATTGGCGGGCTTTTTTTTGCGCATTTTTGCATGTGATGGTGGTACCTCATCTTTTGTCGACTAGTGATCTCTCCGTCGAAGACATAAACAATCTTCTTGACGACGCAGCCACCGTTCTAACACCCGATGGTCTGCAGCCGAAGCATTCCACTGAGTTGAGCGGAAAAAGACTCGTTCTGGCTTTCTTCGAGCCATCAACTCGAACACGTCTGTCGTTTGAAACAGCAGCAGACCGTTTGGGCGCTTCATCGATCTTCTTTCAGACCACGGGCAGTAGCGTGGAGAAGGGCGAGACAATGCGCGAAACAATACATACAATCCAGGCTATGGGATTTGATGCCATTGTCATCCGTCACGCAACAAATGGTATACACGGTGAAATTGCATCCTACACATCGATGTCTGTCATCAACGCTGGTGAAGGCTCTGCTCAACACCCAACGCAAGCTCTACTAGACGCCTCAACAATTCGTGAACGCCTTGGCACGATTGATGGTAAGCGAGTTGCGATTGTTGGCGACCTTCGTCATTCGCGCGTTGCACGGTCTACGTCAGATGTACTTACGCGTCTGGGCGCGGACGTTGCATTCTGCGCACCCGATGCCCTTGCGCCACAAGACCCACAATTCGCCGATATGCAGAGATTTGCAAATATCGAAGACGTGCTTCCGTGGGCAGACGCCGTCTATCTGCTTCGTGTTCAGCACGAACGCCTCCCGAGCGATACCATTATTGATTTCGACGCCTATCGCCGCTTCTATGCTTTTCGAATGGAACATGCTCAAAAATTCCCTCACGTTCTGATTATGCACCCAGGCCCAGTTGGTGCAAATGTTGAGATAGACGAAGATGTGCTCAACCTTCAACAATGTCTCATCCATCGGCAGGTAACACACGGTGTTGCTGTACGTATGGCAGTCCTTCGAAAACTACTTCGCAACTGAAACGCACGGAAAGACCTCATACACTATGCCCAAACGTACTGATCTCCACACCATTCTTGTAATCGGCTCTGGGCCCATTGTCATCGGACAAGCCTGCGAATTTGACTACTCAGGAACACAGGCGTGTAAGGTGCTTCGTGAAGAGGGCTACCGAGTTGTTCTTATTAACTCGAATCCCGCCACGATCATGACGGATCCAAATGTAGCTGACGCTACATACGTTGAGCCTATAACGACGCAGTTTATCGAAGAGGTCATCAAGAAGGAGAAGCCAGACGCAATTCTACCAACGATGGGTGGCCAAGTAGCACTCAATGCCGCTGTTCAACTTCACGAGGCAGGTATCCTTGCCAAGTATAATGTTGAGCTCATAGGTTCTAAAATTGAATCCATCCATAAAGCAGAGGACCGCGAACTCTTCCTTCATGCGATGCTCAAAATCGGTATGGAAATGCCGAAAGGTGCCTTTGTGCAGGATCTTGAGGCTGGAATGGAAATGATTGATGAGATTGGTTTTCCTGCCATCATTCGTCCTTCCTTTACGTTAGGGGGCACGGGTGGCGGCATAGCATACAATCTTGAGGAGTACCGCGAAATGCTTCGAAACGGGCTTGTGGCAAGCCCCGTTCAACGTGTACTTGTTGAAGAAAGCATTATCGGATGGAAAGAATATGAGCTTGAGGTGATGCGCGATACGAACGACAATGTGGTTATTGTTTGTTCGATCGAGAATGTAGATCCGATGGGTGTACATACGGGTGACTCAATTACGGTTGCGCCTGCACAGACGCTTACTGACCGCGAGTATCAGCACATGCGCGATGCCTCGCTTAAGATCATTCGCGAGATTGGTGTTGAAACAGGCGGCTCCAATATTCAATTCGCCGTCAACCCAGCCAACGGTCGTATGGTAGTGATTGAAATGAATCCTCGTGTTTCTCGCAGCTCTGCGCTGGCCTCAAAGGCAACGGGATTTCCGATTGCGAAGATGGCAGCCAAGCTTGCAGTTGGATATACGCTTGATGAGATCCTCAACGACATTACAAAGAAGACTCCTGCATGTTTTGAGCCATCAATAGACTATGTAGTTGTAAAGATTCCTCGATGGGACTTTGAGAAGTTTCATGAGTCAGACAACTCACTTGGTATTCAGATGAAGTCGGTTGGCGAAGCAATGGCCTTCGGTAGAAATTTCAAGGAGGCCTTACAAAAGGCATTGCGATCACTTGAACAGAAGAGATTCGGTTTTGGGTTTGACCATCCGAGTTACAACGACATTACTCCACTGGAAGAAGCCGAGCTGGTGCCATTGCGTTCAAACCTTCGCAAGAGAACATCGGCGTCGATCTTTGACTTATGTGATGCACTGCGTGCAGGAATGAGCACAGAAGAAATTCATTCGCTTACGAAGTACGACCCGTGGTTCATTGTACAGTGCAAACAAATCGTTGATGAAGCGCTTGAACTCGTTAGAGCTACACACAATGGGCTTACGTTGTCAGATGTTTCTACTTCTCAGATGCGACGATTAAAGCGATATGGGTTTTCGGATTATCAAATAGCTACGATACTATGTGCGAGTGAATCTGCTGTACGCGCCCAGCGTCAGCACCTCGGCGTGATACCCGTGTACAAAACCGTTGATACGTGCGCTGCTGAGTTTGAATCAGAAACACCGTATCACTACTCGTGTTATGATACTGAGAATGAAGCTATTCCTTCAGACAAGAAGAAGGTGATTATCCTCGGAAGCGGACCTAATAGAATTGGGCAGGGAATTGAGTTTGACTATTGTTGCGTTCAAGGAGTTTTTGCGCTGCAAGCTCTGGGTTATGAGGCAATCATGATCAACTGCAATCCCGAAACTGTTTCAACCGATTACGATACAACGAGTCGACTCTATTTTGAGCCCTTGACATTTGAAGACGTGATGAACGTCATCGAACTAGAAAAGCCAGATGGCGTTGTGATTACGTTTGGTGGACAGACTCCGCTAAAGCTTGCACAGCGATTGCTCGAAGCCAATGCGCCCCTTATCGGAACCTCTCCAGAAGGAATTGATCTTGCAGAAGATCGCCAGCGGTTTGGTGATTTGCTTGCTCGACTGGAAATCCCATGTCCACCATGGGGCACGAGTGTTACTGAAAATGATGCCGTTGATATTGCTGATCGTGTTGGATATCCCGTGTTGGTGCGCCCTTCATATGTTTTAGGGGGCAGGGCAATGCAAATCTGCTACCGCGAGGACTCGCTGCGCGAGTATATGCGAACAGCCATTGCGCAGGATCCTTCTCGTCCGGTGCTCATCGATCACTTTCTTGAGAACGCACTAGAGTTTGACGTTGATGCAGTAAGCGATGGTGAGACCGTGATTATTGGTGGTATCATGCAACACATTGAAGAAGCGGGAGTTCATTCAGGAGATTCTTCATGTGTTTTGCCGCCGTATAATATTGCGCCGAGTATTGTTGAAACTATGCGTCAATATGCGCGAAGCATGGCACGAGAGCTCAATGTTATTGGCCTGCTCAACATTCAGTTTGCCGTGCAAAATGAAGTAGTCTACGTACTCGAGGTAAATCCTCGTGCCTCGCGAACTGTTCCGTTTGTGTCAAAGGCTACCGGTGTGCAACTCGCGCAAATCGCAACCCGTGTGATGGTAGGCGAGAAACTGGCCGACATAAAAATGCCGGAGTTTAATGCGTCCATGTCTCGTACAGCCATTAAAGAGTCAGTATTTCCTTTTGCCAAATTCCCACATGCAAGCGTGTTTCTGGGACCAGAGATGCGATCCACTGGTGAGGTAATGGGAATGGACAGTTCGTTTGGGCGAGCGATTGTAAAGTCGCATATCTCATCGGGAAATGCTTTGCCCCTTACAGGAAATGTTTTCATTTCTCTGAGCTCACATGATAAAACGACTCGAGCTGTAAAAACAGCACGTGGCTATGTAGAATTAGGATTCAGCATACTTGCAACGAGTGGCACGTCAGCGTTCTTAAGCCAACATGGTGTTGAGACTACATCTGTGTTAAAACACTACGAAGGTAGACCAAGTATCATTGACCAAATCGCAAACGGCGATGTTCAGATCGTTATCAATACGCCGATAGGGGAAAATGCTAGACACGACGAGGCAGTGATGGGGCGCACGGCGATGAAGTATAAGGTGCCGTTCTTTACAACGCTTGCCGCTGCAGAAGCATCGCTTCATGGTATCAAGGCGTTGCGCAATGAATCGTTCACGGCAATTTCCCTCCAGGACCATTATGCGTCGTCCGGCGCCTAAGGTTGAACGTGTTTGGACGGTTCTGGACCTCGTACAATGGGGTGCAGAATATTTTGAACGCAAGGGCGTAGACTCACCTCGTTTGACAATCGAACTCATGTTGTGTGAAGTGCTTCAGGTGCGTCGGCTTCAACTCTATACAGATCATGAGCGCCCTTTGACGAGCAACGAACTAACGTCGCTCCGCGCCTTCGTGCACCGCCGCGCAGAACGAGAGCCTCTTCAGTACATCCTGGGTATGGCCGACTTTTATGGCCTCACGTTTCAGGTTAATCCGTCCGTCCTCATCCCTAGACCCGAAACAGAGATCCTCGTTGAGCGGGCTATCAGGCATATAAAAGAGGTAGGGGGCTCAGTGGTTCGCTGCTTGGACATCGGCACTGGTAGCGGGTGTATAGCGGTTAGCGCTGCTGTCCACACACCGTTAAGCCTTTGGGAGTGCATTGATGTCTCGGCAGACGCCTTAGCAGTTGCACATCAGAACGCTGCAGATCACAGCGTTGGTGAGAGATTGTCCTATATACAGATGGACATCTTGGAGGATATACCCAAGGGACCCTTTGACCTTGTAACAATGAATCCACCGTACATCCCACTTATAGAGATTCGTGAGTTAGAGCCAGAAGTGCGAGACCATGAGCCCCTTAACGCGCTTACTGATGACCTTGATGGCCTGACGTTCTACAGGCGTTTTGCAGAGATTGTAGAACAGCTTGTTTCAGATAAGGGAATTGCACTCATCGAAATTGGTCACGGACAATCAACAGATATTCGGGAAGTTTTTTCGGCTAAGGGGCTTCACAGTAGCATTATTGATGATCTTTCTGGCGTTCCACGGGTACTAAGAATCGTTGTTGGCGGTGTTACAAAGTGGTAACGCATGGGCACCTACAGTCTTAACGAAGTGGGCTTTTTTCGTAGATTCGTTCACTTCAAACAGCTGGATAATGTCGATTGAATAGAATCATGGCGGAAAACGAACAGATTGGGCAACGGGCGGTAGGTGAGGTGTTGATTGTGACACTATCGGGTCAGTTTACCGGCGGCGCAGAATTCGAGGCTTTTCAAGAAACTCTGCAGCGGTCTGTAAAGAATGGTATTACGAAGGTTGTTGTGGACTTGGAATTGGTGACCTACTCAGACTCTTCCTTTATTGGCGGGCTCCTGGCAGCTCACACATCGATCAGCAGAAAAGGGGGAGCGATTCTTCTGTGTAATGTGCCAGAAGTACTTCTCATGATTTTGCAAGTAACTCGGCTTGACAACGTATTTGAAATGTATGCGAGTGTAGACGAAGCACTCAACGAATCAAACAACAAATAGCAAACACAATTCTGTTTCCATCAAGGGTGACGTATGAAGAACATGACGAACACGATTATCATGACAGCCTGCGTTGTAGCGGCATACGCTGTGTTCTACCTCGTACTTGGGGCAGACGGCAATTTTACAGACCCAAAAACACAATTGGTTGATCATCACATCCCGCAAAACGCGATGGGTATGATCTATACTGGTGGTCCACTCGTGGGTCTTCTTATTGCCTGTATTCTTGTGGCCCTAACATTCTCTGTTGAGCGATTTCTGTCAATTGGTAAGGCTTCTGGTAAGGGAGACATGCATGCCTTTGGACAAGAAGTTGTTGCAAACCTTGCAAAGGGCAACTACGCTGGTGCAATTGCTACCTGTGACGTTCAACGTGGTTCGCTTGCAAATGTGCTTCGTGCCGCGGTAGAGCGCTTCAGAACCGTAGAAAGTGAGCCATCACTCAACTCAGAACAGAAGATCCAAGAAACACAGCGTGTTATCGACGAAAACATGAACCTCGAAACGCCGCTCCTAGAAAAGAATCTTGGGATCCTATCAACGGTTGCGTCGGTGTCTACGATGATTGGACTTCTTGGAACAACGTTTGGTATGATCACGGCCTTCCAGGCACTTGGATCTGCTGGAACGGTGTCTGCACAGCAGCTCTCGATTGGTATTTCAGAAGCATTGTACAATACGGCTGGCGGTCTTATCGCTGCAATTCTATCGATCATTGCCTTCAACTTGTTTACTACGAAGGTTGACAACTTCACATATCAAATGGATGAAGCTATCCTTGACGTGATGGAGACTCTTTCGATCCGTACCGGCAACAAGGCCTGATCTATTCACCGGTAGGTAGGAATTATCATGTCGAAGATTAAGAAGAAACGGATTGGATTTGTGTTGGATATGACGCCGCTGGTGGACATTACGTTCCTCCTGTTGACGTTCTTCATGTTCACTGCTAAGTTCAAGAGCGATTCTGAAAACCAGCAAAAGTTTGAGATCAAGAGACCAAGGACACAGTCCGATACGGCGAAACTCCCCGACAAAGATCTTGTTATGATCAAAATCGGAGCGGATTCCGTTTCAAAAGACACAGCGTTCTACGTCTCAATGATCAATGAGCAGGATATCATTGGACTTCGTCAAGCAATGTTCGAAGCAAAATTTCCTGGCATTGATGAAAAGACTTCGGTCTATAAGATCAAAGACACTGTTTGGCTTGGAACGATCATCGAGAAGTGTCGAATTGTAAATCAGCGTGCTGCATTTGCAATTGATGCTGACCGACGACTCCGCTACTATTGGGTTGAGCTTGCGATGAACGAGATGCGCAAAAAACGCGCAACTACGTTCAACTTCATCACCGAGAAGAAGACGGGCATGTAGTGTCTGCGAAAGCAGTGTAACTCTATGACCGTTAAAGTCCTCTCCTTTCTAGAACGAACCGTACTACAGGTGTCATCATGGCAGGTGGTGGTGAATTAGGCGGCGGACAAAAACAACGTCGCGGCAAACAAGGCAAACGAAAGATCAAGAAGCGTCTCGGGTTCAGGCTCGATATGACGCCCCTTGTAGACATTACATTCTTGCTCCTTACGTTCTTCATGCTAACAACATCGATGATCACTCCACAAACAATGGAAATGAGTGTTCCTCCTGAGCTTGATGTTCCGATTGAAGTAAAACAATCTGAATTGCTCACAATTCGTGTGCGCGGAGACGAAGAGATCTTTTACAACATGGGCCTTGATGCGCCTGAAAAGATCACGCTTAAGGCGCTTAAGAAGGTTATTGTTGATCAAAATGTTGCATTAAAGAACCGCTGTATCGTAGTCCTCAAGGGTTCTAGTGGAGCAGCATATGGTAGGGTAGTTTTAGTTCTTGATGAACTCAATGCAGCAGAGCCCGAGATTATAGAGGGTCTACGGCGAGTGGGAATCAACGAACGCAAACGCAAGTTCACTGTTGCACCGTATGAGGCTAAAGATGCCGAGGAGCTTACGGGACTATGAGTAACACAGTAACACTTCAGCAACCACTTGAAGCAATGAGGTATGGGGCTTCAGAGCTCAAGCGCGTTATTAGTGAAAACACAAAGAAGGCATTCCTTGTTACTGCGGCCCTTCTTTTGCTTATCACGATCTATTCTTTTGTTGGGCCTATAGTTTCGGAATGGTTGTTCCCTTCACCTAAGGTTGTAAAAGTCAAGATGTCGAGAATCAGTCTCGACAATCTTCCTCCTCCACAATCTCAGAATGAAGAAGCGCCTCCTCCGCCGCCCCCTGCGGTAGACCCAACTGGTCCGGCTGCACGAGCTGGCACTCCGATAGCAGTCCCCGATGCAGAACTTGCTCCAGATGTTAAAGACTTTGCAAATGTTGATGAGATCAACCGCGCTTCAGCCGAAGGCGGAAATGGCGAGGACGATGGCAGTTTTGCAAGCAACATCGGTGACGGTGTTGCCATTTCTGCCCGTGATGAAGACCCTGACATTGATGCTTTTCTATCGGTTGAGATAGAGCCTTCATACGATGAAGCTGGCATTGCACGCAGAGTGAAATACCCAGACATGGCTAAGAGAAATGGTATTGAAGGTACTGTTCTCGTAGGTGCATTGATTGGCAAAGACGGCAGAATTGAAAAGATTCAAGTGATTGAATCAGAAAATGAAATTCTCAATGCGGCGGCCGTTACTGCTGTGAAGGAAACTACGTTTACACCAGCTAAGCAAAATGGACAACCTGTGCGTGTGTGGACACGCGTGCCCATCACATTTAAACTGCGATAGTTTACCGTATCGCTCATGTATGTTCTGAATATCGCCGTCAGGGTTTTCGTTCTGCTCGTAGGGGCTGCGATCCTTGGCGGCGTTCCTCCGTTTAGTGGCCTTGGATCTCCACTCCAAGAAGTTTTCGGTTCAATCGTCGTATTGTTTGGAGTCTTTCGCATTGTGACATTCTACTATCAGCGAAAACATCAACATGACGAATAGCCGCTACATCTATCTCACCGTGTCCGTTGCGATCATCGGCTTTACGCTACTGTCGTGTAATGACTCCAAGCAGCTCGCAAGCGGCAAAAGAGAAACCGCGCTTGCTGGTGCAATAACAGTAGTGTGCGATCCTGAAATCATTTCAATTCTTGGTCCCGCGAAAGTCCTGTATGACAAAGAGCATCCCGACGCATTTGTAACTCTCGTTTCTATGAACGTTACGGATGCTTTGAACAAAATGCTTAATCATCAGGAGCGAATTGCCATCATTGCACGTGGCTACACGCCTTCTGAGGATAGCTCAATTGCCAATGATCCTAGCGACACTCTTCCTCGTGCCCTTCTAGCGCGGGATGCGCTAGTGTTCTTTGTGGCAAAAGATTTTCCATATGACACTATGAACGCAGATCACATCAAACAATGGCTCCGTGGTGAGATAAAAGTTCGGAGCTCTTACCCCAAGCTTTCAAAAGATCCAACGTTTGTTGTTTCTGGTGGTTCGAGTGGCTCTGTTTATGCCAATATTGTTGGTGTGGTCCTCAAAGGATTGAGTCCGGATGTAACACGTTTGGCCTCGCTCCCAACACATGGCAGCGTTGTTAACGCCGTAAGCACGAACATTTCCTCCATTGGGGTTGGGTATCTCTCTCAGATCGTACGCGATTCAACTGTCAAAGTCCTACGTCTTAGCTACACAAACGGTGATGGAACTCATGAATGGCCAAAACCCGTTCATGTATCGTATCTCATTATGGGAAAATATCCTTTCCCAGTGCCGATTTACGTCTACCTTAGAGACAAGCCAAATCAGTATAATCTTCCATCAGGTTTTATGCAGTTCATAACACGCAATGCCGCTGTTATGAAGAGCATTCTTGATGCTGGTATTGAACCAGCGTATGGAAAGTTTTCTCTTGTCACATCTGAAGATTGATCACACTCCAAGACAAACCAACTATGCGCATAATCTTCACAGCTCTCTTTCTCGTACTCTCGGCATCGGCAGTTATTGCCAGTGATATTGATTCAGCACAAAACGCTGCCACTAACAGCGATTGGGTTTTGGCCGCCACGCTTATTCGGCCCGCAATTGCAAAGAACCCATTAGACATTCCAACGCTCAAACTTGCTGCAAAGATCTATCTCGAGTTAGAGATAGTAGATACAGGACTTGTGTATGCAAAGCGGGTCTATGAAGATGATGACGACGAAAAAGAGAATGTTATGCTTTACTCAGAAGCGCTGCGCGATAATTCTCGTGCGGCAGAAGCCACTATTCTACTACGCAAATATCTCAAGAAGAAGAGAGATGTAGATGTGTCCTTGGAGTTGGTTAATTCGCTTGTAGATGCGGATTCTCTTGGTGCCGCAGAGTTGATAGCAACAACTGCTCGCGACAATTATCCGAAGAGCGCGGCTGCATATCTTGCTCTTGGTAATATTTATTTCAACAGTAAGCCCCTTCCTGTTTTTGATTTAGCTGTTCAGAATTATAATGAAGCGATTGATCTAGATTCAACACTAGTGACGGCGCACTTTAATCTGGCTATTTCTTATTGGAGAATGGCGAACAGAGAGTCTGATCAAGAGCTTGGAAATATGCTTTTCACGCGCTCTCTCAAAGAGTGGAATACAGTAGCTACGCTAGACCCAAAGAATGCTCGTGCTTGGTATGAGCAAGGCAAGATTTTTTATCTGGCTGGCCGATATAATTCTTCATCTAAAGCTTTGATAACGTATCGAGAGCTTCGACCACTTGGGACAGGGGAGATCATGGCCTCGTGGTACCTTGGTGAGTCACTCTACAAACAAAACCTGTGTGACTCTGCCAAGCGTCACCTGGAAGATGCCGCTGCTCGAGTTGATTCGCTAAAGCCAAAAGTGTCGCTCATCATGGCACGGTGTAATTTTCAGTCGAAGGTGTGGAAAACAACTGCAGACTTTTACAACGCAGCCCTTCCAATTAAAGCCACATGGGAAAATTCAGACTTTTGGTATTACGGCGCCGCATTGGTTTTGTCTGGAGATACAACACAGGCAATTGGTGTTATGACAGAAGCTGCCGAGCGCGATCCAAAATCATGCACGTCAATGTTTCGGTTTGCCTTGTTGCTGCAAGACAAGCGGATGTATGCTCGATCAAATGAAATCTTTCGTAAGAGGCAGGCAAATTGCCTAGACTCGCTCAATGCAAAGATTCATGTCTTTATTGGCAATAATTTCTTCGCTGATAGTCTCGTGGATAGCGCCATTGCATCGTATGAAAACTCGCTAGAAGTGAACCCCGCCTACGTGTACGCAACGTTCCGACTTGGTGAAACCTACCTTGTAAAGGGCGATGTTGCGAGGGGGCTGGCAATGCTCGAATCCGTTATTGCTAACGCTCAAATCACTGCAAAGGCTGACGAGCGCAATTATGGTGTTGGTGCCATTATCCGTCTTAATGGCCTGGATATGACGGACAAAAAGTGGCAGAACATTGTTGACCGCAGCAAGATTGCTAAAGACATCAACCCTAAATCCGTTGGCGCCTGGCTGTACCTAGCCATAGGATATCAAGGGCTTCAGGACGCAGAAAACGCGAAGAAGGCGTATAAAGAGGTCCTAAAGCTGGATCCAAATAACGAAGCGGCGAAGAAGAATTTGAAGGCACTTGGCAGCTAATACAGCCGAGTCCGTTTGGCAGAATCACCTAAGTGCCGTATTTTCGTCAACTTGTGAACATTGGACCCCACCTGAACACCATGATCGCGATACAAATTGTGGGACTTAGGGAAGGAAATCACCCTTTCACGGTAGAGATTGAAGCGTCTCAGATTTTAGGGATTACACCTGAAATTCGTGGAACGGTCTCTACGACAGGCGTCCTTCGAAAGATTGGCAGCCGGTACCTACTGGATGCTGAAACTTTTGGAACTGCGCGGCTTGTATGCGATAGGTCACTCGAAGAATTTGATGAGCCACTCCAGGCGGCTTTTCATATTGAATTCAAGGTTGACCATTTGTTAGCAGCCAAGCAGCAGGGTAGCGAAGGTGAGTTTGATGACGAAGAGGTACGCGGGATGTACACTGAGAATAAGGTGATTGATATCACGGAAGATGTGAGACAAGTACTCACCGTGGCAATACCGTTTCGCAGAGTTGCACCTGAATACCGAGACAAGAAACTTAACGAAATTCACTCCTCGGTTGCCGTGCGTGATTCAAACGATGTAGACCTGCCTGTTGAGGTGGATGATCGTTGGTCTGCACTCTCTAAACTGAAACGATCGTAATTCTAAGGTATCTCTCATGCCGAATCCAAAGCGACGCCACTCAAAGTCTCGCGGTGCTAAGCGCCGTACGCACTATAAGGCAACCGCACCATCCGTGATGACCTGTCCTAATTGTAGTGCAGCAAAGCAACCACACATTGTGTGTCCATCATGCGGATACTACAACGGTCGCAAGATCATCTCTGTAGACTAACACCTAAGAATACCACCTGCAATGCATACTCGCCCCGTTAGGGTCGTTCTCGATGCAATGGGGGGGGACCATGCACCCGCTCATGAAGTTCAAGGGGCGTTAACGGCTCTTCAGGAGTTAGGAACAGACGTTGAACTCATACTGGTGGGACGGGAGAGTGATATTTCCCCGCTCCTTGCAGGATTCACAAAGCACTCCATTCGAATTATTCATGCCTCTGATGTAGTTGGCATGGGAGACGAGCCGTCTTCAATTCTCAAGAACAGGCGAGACTCATCTCTCTATGTTGGACTAGAGCTTATGCGAAGTGGGCAGGCCGACGCATTTGTTTCTACAGGCAATACGGGCGGCGTTATGGCAACAGCAACAATGTTATGCGGGCGCATCCCTGGTGTAAGCAGGCCAACAATTGGCTCATTTTTGCCAACGAAGACCGGACGTCCAACGCTTCTTCTTGACGTTGGTGCCAACGTAGACAGTAAACCAAAATTCCTCTCCGACTATGCAGTTATGGGCAGTGTCTATGCACGCCTCATGTTAGGTATTCCATCCCCTACAGTAGGTCTTCTCAATGTGGGTGAAGAGGAAGGTAAAGGAACTGAGGTTGTTCGTGAAGCCTATACTCTGATCAGGAATAACGGCGTCAACTTTGTAGGAAATGTTGAAGGACGAGATATTCTTTCTGGATCCGTAGACATCGTAGTATGTGATGGATTTGAAGGCAATATTGTTCTCAAGTTTGCAGAAAGCGTCCTCGGTTTTCTGAAGTCTCGCTTTAAGGCATATGCAGACAGAGGCATCGTGCAAAAAATGATAATTGGTGTATTTCGTCCAGTACTCAAGAGTGCTCTGCGAGATATGGATTATCAAGAATATGGTGGTGTTCCACTTTTGGGAATCAACGGAGTTGCAATCATTGGACATGGCAGTAGCTCGCCCCTTGCCATAGCAAACATGATCCAACGTGCAGTAGAAATGGTCCGCAAGGACGTTAACGGTACAATTCAAAAAGCTCTCGCCTCATCGTCGGAACCAACCAAGGAAAATGTATGAAAGCGGTGATCTCGGCAGTAGCACACCATGTACCTGAAGGTGTGTATGATAATGTGTGGTTTGAGAGTAAACTCGATACAACAGACGAATGGATTACATCACGTACTGGTATTAAAGAACGACATTTTGCATTTGAAGGAGGCCTCACAGATATCCTTCTTCCGTCAGCTCAAAAAGTTCTTAAGCAGCGTGGTCTAAAACCTGAAGACATAGACATTATTATTGTTGCCACAATTACTGGTGACAGAGTTTTTCCGTCTAGCGCAGCAATCTTACAACGAAAGCTCGGCGCTATCAATGCGTGGGGATTTGATCTTGCTGGCGCTTGCAGCGGATTTCTGTACGCGCTGGTGACGGGTGCAAAGTTTATTGAATCTGGCGCAGGAAAACGAGTATTGGTTTTAGGTGGAGACAAGATGAGTTCCATTCTCAATTTTGAAGACCGAACAACATGCGTGCTTTTTGGTGATGGTGGTGGAGCAGTATTGCTAGAAGCCGGCGAAGATGATTCGTATGGCATCTTGGACCACATACTTCGAATGGACGGTAAAGGTGAGGCGTATTTGCATCAGCCAGCTGGTGGGTCTTTAAAGCCCCCTACCGTTGAAAGTGTTTTGAACCGGGAACACTACGTCTATCAAGAAGGCCAATTTGTTTTCAAAAGCGCGGTTAAGGGAATGGCTGATGTTTCATTTGAGATAATGGAGCGCAATAACCTGAAGGCCGATGATATCGCATGGCTAGTGCCGCATCAGGCCAACCTGCGCATTATTGATGCCACCGCTGCGCGTATGGGACTGCCACACGATAAAGTGATGATCAACATTGATCGCTACGGGAATACCACTGCCGGTACTATTCCAATCTGCATCTCTGAACTTCATGAGATGAAGAAAGTGAAAAAAGGCGACTACCTTGTCCTGTCCTCGTTCGGCGCAGGTTACACATGGGGAAGTGTGCTCATTCGCTGGTCGATAGACACCTAAGGAAATCCTATGAGCACTGCATTACTGTTCTCTGGTCAAGGTTCCCAATACGTTGGTATGGGAAAAGACATTGCAGATGAGTATGAATCTGCGAAGGGGCTTTTCGGACGTGCCAATGAGATCCTTGGCTATGATCTTACGAAGATCATGTTTGAAGGTTCGGATGACGTGTTGCGCCAAACCAGATTTACACAGCCTGCATTGTTCTTGCACGAAGCTGTTGTACTTGAAGCTACACGTGTGCGCAAATCAATGTCCGCCGTAGCAGGACATTCATTAGGCGAATATTCTGCGTTGTACGCAGCAGGCGTGATGTCGTTTGATGATGCTCTTCTACTTGTGCAGCTACGTGCAACGCTCATGTATGAAGCAGGCAATCGCGTTCCCGGTACCATGGCTGCGATCATTGGGTTGGAGGATGATGCAGTGCGAGGCATTTGCGCTGAACTCAATAACATCAATGGCAATGTGATCGTGCCTGCAAATTTTAATTCTCCGAGTCAGGTTGTCATTAGCGGATCAGCAGATTACGTACGCCAGGCACTTCCACTCTTTAAAGAACGTGGAGCAAAGCTTGTTAAGGAATTGCAGGTAAGCGGAGCGTTTCATTCGCCCCTTTTAGAAGAAGCTCAATCGGGTCTTGCTGAGAAAATTCACAGCACTACGTTTCACGACGCTACAGTACCGGTCTATGTTAACGTCACTGGACTGGCTGTTACGTCTGCAGAGGAGCTTAAGGATGCTGCGGTGCGTCAGTTAACATCTCCAGTACTGTGGACGTCTACCATGGAAAATATGTGGAGCGCAGGAATTCAGAATTTCTGTGAGATTGGACCAGGGAAAGTTCTTCAAGGACTTGTTAAACGCACGCTTTCGAATGCTATCATTGATGGTATAGACACAGCGGCAGATATTCGGCGAGCGAATCAAACAGGGGAATCAGCATGAAAACATTTGATCACGCAGGCAAAGTGATTGCAGTTACTGGCGGGTCGAGGGGCATTGGCGAAGCAGTGGTGCGTCGGCTTTGCTCTGAGGGTGCACACGTGTTCGCCACCTTTAACTCCCAGCCTGAGCGTGCAGAGCGAATCTCCCAGGAGATTACGGAGACCGGTGGTACAATTACCTTTCATCAGGTAAATGTAAGCGACGAAGAAAGTGTTAAGAGATTCGTTGAAGCCATTGTAGTGCAAGCTGGTCGCATAGACGGGTTGGTGAATAATGCTGGAATGACAAAGGATGGGTTGATCATGAGAATGAGTGCCAAGGACTGGCAGGATGTGATCGATACGAACCTCACCGGAGTCTTCTATGCCTGTAAGGCGGTAGCCCGTCCGATGATGTCCCAACGGTCTGGTAGGATCGTAAATATTGGCAGCATCGTAGGTTTAGGGGGCAATGCAGGCCAAGTAAACTATAGCAGTTCAAAAGCCGGAATTGTAGGCTTAACACGAAGCCTTGCCCGTGAACTCGCTAGTCGTAACGTTTTCGTAAATTGCGTAGCTCCGGGTTTTGTAGAAACGGACATGACTGATAAGCTTACGGATCAGCAGAAGGCGTCGTTCTTCGGCAATATTCCAATGAAGCGTGCAGCACGTCCGGATGAGATTGCAAGTGTGGTCTCATTCTTCATCTCTCAAGAGTCTTCGTACATCACTGGTCAAGTTCTCAACGTAGACGGTGGACTGGCGATGTGAAGGTTTTTAATATCGCATTCTTTCAATTTCATTATCTCAAGGGTTTCGTATGTCCGCAGTGGCACAAAAAGTGACGGAGATCATCGTCTCCAAGCTCGGTGTTGAAGAATCACAAGTAACTCCAACAGCGTCTTTCACAAGCGATCTTGGTGCAGATTCACTTGATACAGTAGAGCTCATCATGGAATTCGAACGTGCATTTAACCTCACGATCGATGACAGTGATGCCGAAAAGATTCAAACAGTTGGAGACGCTGTTACGTACATCGAGTCGAAAGCCTCTTAATCCTCAATCGATCATCTTCGTAGGTCCGTATGTTGAGATCCATTCCTCGGGTTGTCATAACAGGCGTTGGAGCCGTTACTCCGATCGGCAATACTTCTGCTGAGTTTTGGCAGGGAATGATGGATGGCCGTAGCGGCACAAGCCCAATTACTCGGTTTGATGCTGCAGAGTTTGATACGCGATTTGCGGCCGAGGTTAAGAATTACGATCCGCTTCAGCATATCACTCGCAAAGAGGTCCAACGAATGGATCTTTTTGCGCAGTTCGCCATGTCGGCGGCCGTAATGGCAGTGGAAAATGCAGGGATCGATTTTGAAAAGACGAATCGTGAGCGCGTTGGCGTTGTGTTTGGATCTGGTATCGGTGGGATGTGGACGTATCACCATCAGCAGCAGAATCTTTACGAACGTGGCGGCAAGCCAGATCGTATCTCTCCGTTCTTTGTACCGATGCTGATATCCGACATTGCCGCTGGTCACATTGCAATTCGCTACGGTCTTAAAGGCCCTAACTATGCAACGGTTTCTGCCTGCGCCACATCATCACATAGCATTGGCGACGCCCTCATGATCATACAACGTGGTATGGCAGATGTGATGTTGGCAGGGGGCTCTGAGGCCGTTATCTGTCCAATGGGTATCGGTGGATTCAATGCCATGAAGGCGCTTTCCACGCGCAATGATGATCCTTCAACTGCTAGCAGACCTTTTGATCTGGGGCGTGATGGATTTGTCATGGGCGAAGGTGGAGGTATTCTTGTGCTGGAGACATTAGAGCATGCAATGAACCGCGGCGCAACGATCTTAGCTGAGTTATCGGGTATTGGCTTTACAGATGACGCATTTCACATAACGCAACCAGCTCCTGGTGGCGAGGGTGCGGTGCGATCAATGAAGATTGCAATTCAAGACGCAGGCTTGGTGCCGCAAGACATTGATTATATCAATGCCCACGGAACGTCAACCCCGTTCAACGATAGATCTGAATCAGCTGCTATTGCAACTGTTTTTGGAGAGCACACCAAGAACATATCGGTGAGTTCAACGAAGTCAATGACCGGACACCTCCTTGGTGCTGCCGGTGCCGTAGAGGCCATTGCAACTACATTGGCAATCGTCAATGGAATGGTCCCTCCAACAATCAATCAGATTACCTCAGACCCAGATTGTACTCTGGATTACGTGCCGAATGCACCAAAGAAGAGAGAAGTTCGTGCAGCCCTGAGTAATACTTTTGGCTTTGGTGGGCATAACGCCACGCTCTGCTTCAAGGCGTTTTCTGAGTAACTTTCTCACCACGTCTCGTCCTCCATTGTGAAAGACATCGTCCGTCAGTTATACGCCAATCTCTTAAAGTTCGCGGCCAACCGCGGCTCGGCGAATAATGCGATGTTTCGCGAGTTATTCCCTCCTATGGGACTGCTTGCAGACGAACGAGTTGCAGAACTCGAAAAACTCATTGGCGTAGATATTCATATGCCATCGTTGTATGAGCAAGCACTAACGCATCGCTCGTACTTACAGGTTGTGAATACACCAGATCACCGATCCAACGAGCGACTAGAATTCCTTGGTGACGCCATCTTAGGTATGGTCACTGCTGAATATCTCTTCTATAACAACCGCGAGGTGTTAGAAGGGGAGCTAACCAAGATGCGCTCGTGGATAGTGAATAAGAAGTCGCTTGCAATCTGTGCGAGAGCGCTTAAGCTCGAAGACTTCCTCTTCCTCAGTTATTCAGCAGCGCAGTCACTGCAACGGGGGAATGACTCAATGTTGGCAGACGCTCTTGAATCCATTATCGCGGCCATCTATCTCGATCGTGGATTTGATGAAGTCCGCCGGTTCATTGTAGAACGATTGCTCCCAATAATGGTGGGCGAATCGTTGGTGCATGACACTAACTATAAGAGTCTGCTTCTTGAAACTGTTCAGGGTAGGGGGCAAGCGGCACCGCGGTACGTTGTTGTTCGTGAAGAAGGACCAGACCACGAGAAACACTTTACTGTGGACGTAGTCGTCGAAGACCGCGTCATAGGCACTGGCCATGGTCGCAATAAGAAGGACGCAGAACAGGCTGCAGCCGAGACTGGCTTAGCGTATCTTGCTAGCAAAACACGAACAAAGAGACCCTGAAACACCTGTTTGAATGATAACACTGCGCCCCTTACTCATTCTCATTTTGTTTTTATGCTTCGCTGGCACAAGCTCAGCGCAATTTCTTTCGGGGAGTCTCCCCTTTGGAAAGAATAAGAAGCAATACGAAAAATTTCATTGGAAGTACATACAGTCAGAAAACTTTGACGTGTACTTTCACGGCGAAGCCGACTATATCGCTCGGTATGCTGCACTTAAAGCTGAGACTGCACTTACACAGATTCAAGAAGAGCTGTCGTTCTCAATTACGAAACGTATCGTGTTGATCATCTTTAGCTCGCACAATCAGTTTCAGCAGACGAATGTGATTGATGAGTTTATGACTGAAGGTATCGGTGGCGTTACTGAGCTGTTTAAGAACCGCGTTGTGCTGCCATTTGAGGGCGATTATGCCAAGTTTCGGCACGTTATTCACCACGAGTTAGTTCATGCAGTTATCAATGACATGTTCTACGGTGGATCAATTCAGGCGCTTATTAGTAACAATGGTGCAGCAATGCTGCCGCTGTGGATGAATGAAGGATTTGCCGAATATTCAAGCGCGGGTGGGTTAGACGTTAAGACCGACATGTTTATGAGAGACGTGGCAGTAAGTGAATACTTGCGGGGTATCAATCAACTCAACGGATATTTCGCCTATCGCGGTGGCCAAGCCTTTTGGTCATACATCGCGGGTAAATATGGTAAGGGTAAGGTGGGCGAAGTACTCAATCGCTTTAGAACGATAGGTGATGTAGATAAAACAATGCGTGCAACCTTCGGCATGACGTATGAAGAAATGTCGGATCAGTGGGCAAAGGATGAAAAGAAGTATTATTTCCCCGACGTTAACCGATATGAATACGTTGAAGATTTTTCGAGCCGTCTCACGAATCATCAAAAGGATGGTAACTTTTATAACACGTCACCTGCCATTTCACCTGATGGTGAGCACGTAGCGTTTATATCTGACCGAGGAGATCGTACGTTTGGTTTATGGGTCATGGACTTGCAATCAAAAGAAACAAAGCGCCTCGCAGGAAGTGCGCGTTCAACAGACTTTGAAGAATTGAACTTCCTTACTCCCGGTATTGCCTGGAACCCGCAAGGGACAAAGCTCGCCGTAGGTGGCAAGGCGGCAGGAGAAGATGGCATCTATCTTGTGGATGTTTCATCTGGGGACTATGAGATACTCCGCTTTGGAATTCAAACGATAGGGGGCGTGTCTTGGTCCCCCAATGGAATGTATTTGGCGTTTGATGCAGATACTGGTGGCGTACAGTCTGACATTTTTCTCTACGAACTAGAATCAAAGCAGCTCAGACGGCTGACGAGTGACATTTTTACCGACGTTACTCCTAGGTGGACTCCGGATAGCAAAACAGTGTATTTCATTTCTGATCGCACGAAATATCTATCTGGCTTTGAGTCAACAAAAAACTTTGATATGTGGGATCATGATGTGGACTCACGTGACGTCTACCGCATTGACATAGTTGGTGGCTCAATAGAGCGAGTTACACAAGACCCCGACATTGGTAAATATTCGCTTGAAATCTCTCCGGATGGTAAGCAACTTCTTTATGTTGCTGACTACAATGGCATTAGCAACCTGTGGAAGCTTGATTTAGAGTCAGGCCGTAAGGTTGCACTTACAAACTCGCTCCAGGAAGTGAGTCAGATCAGCTTGTCTCTTGATGGCACAAAGCTTCTTTTTGCATCACAGAATCGCGTGGGATATGATCTCTTTCAAATCAAATTCCCATTTGACCTAAAAGAGTCTGACACACTCCCTACTACGCGTTTTCGTCAGATGGAGCTCGAAGAAAAGAACTCATTGACAGGCGTGATGGAACGCATTTCAAATCAAAAAGATACAACCACTTCCAGCTATGGTTCATTTGATGTTGATTTGTCTCAACAACGGTCAGTGCAGCCAAACGATGATATTGTGATTCCAACGGGTGATGAGCGAAGCAGCAATAGTGACAGCGTGCACAGTACTGAATTTACACCTCGAGACTATAAGGTTGCATTTTCGCCGGATATTGTAACAGGCAATGCTGGTTATAGCAACTGGTTTGGAGCAAATGGTCAAATTCAGCTGCTCTTTACTGACATGATGGGAGATCATGAGATTTACTTTCGGGCAAACCTCTTTTTAGATCTCACGAATAGTAGTTTTCTTTTGTCATATGGATACCTGCCAGATATCGTAGACTATCATGTTTCCGTGTTTCAGAATTCAGGGTTCACATACATTCAGCCGGCAGGTTCTCGATTGAGTTATCTATATCGGTTGAGAAACTATGGTGGTCTTGTTTGGGCTTCGTATCCGTTTTCGCGGTACTCACGATTTGATGTTGGTCTGCAGATAATGAACATGACGAGAGAGAATGTTGATTATCCACAAGAGCCAACGCTTGATCGGTTTGTTACAGTACCATCTATTTCCTACATTCTGGATGATGTCCTATGGGGCATGTGGGCACCTGTAAAAGGTACGAGACTCAACGTGACGGTAGAGGCATCTCCGAAGTTGTTTGAAACTGGACTCTCTTTTTCAACTGCGAGAATTGATGCTCGGCACTATGTGCATCTTGCTGACAACTATACAATTGCACTGAGGGGAAGCGGAGGATTGAGCATTGGGGGAAATCCCCAAAAGTTCTTCATCGGTGGAATTGATAATTGGTTTAACAGATTCTTTAGCGAAAATGGTTGGCCATTTGTGAATCCTGAAGACTTCGCATTTACGAGACCAGGATGGCCATTACGAGGATGGGCTTTGAATGAGCGTAATGGCACGCAATATTTTGTTTCCAACATTGAGTTCCGATTCCCATTCCTCTTTGCATTTCAGGCAGGTCCCTTACCATCTCTATTGCAGGGCTTACAAGCTCAAGTCTTTTTTGATGCCGGTGGAGCGTGGGATTCGCAAGGAAATGCGTGGATGGCAAATGGCCAGCCCGCTCCTAATCCTGTTCTCATGAGCTATGGCTTTGGTGTTAGATCACTGGCATTTGGGCTGCCACTTCGCTTTGACGTGGCATGGAGATCAGAACCGTTTGGCGGCACGTCTAAACCGATCTATCTGTTCTCACTTGGTGGCGACTTTTGAATATCCAGCGCGTGCATTCGTGCGTGATATAACTTCGGCAATCAACTCGTCAAGTCTTTCTTCAGGCACATCAACATCAAATGCAATGGAGTCTGCGTAGTTCGGGGTAAACCGCGCGTTGACTTCTTCTAACAAGTGCGTGATTGTGTTGACATCATCATACATGCAGTGAATAGTGATATGCACCATGGGCTGCACGGTAAAAAGCTCGCCTGCGTGGATTACTGCCTGCGCAGACTCAGAATAGGCACGTGCTAGTGGTCCAACGCCGAGTTTGACTCCACCAAAGTATCGTACAACAACAATAATTGCGTCGCTGATATTTGCTCGTTGCAGGGCAAAGAGTAGGGGCTTCCCGGCAGTTCCAGATGGTTCTCCATCGTCGGACATCCTGTATTCCATACCGTACGGACCAATTCTCCATGCATAACAATGGTGCACTGCATCCGCATGTTGATTGCGAATACGGTCAAGGAATCCTAAGGCCTCCTCTTTTGTTGTGCAGGGGGCGATGTAGGCGCTAAAGACCGAGCGTTTGATGGTAATTTCGGACTTAGCCTCACCGCGTACACTTTCATACGGTGGAAACGTCATACTGCAAGTTCAGAATTGCAGGTCATAGAAACTCGAGGATTATACATGCGCATTGGAATGGTGTGCTACCCAACATACGGTGGTAGCGGTGTTTTGGCGACCGAATTAGGACAAGAGCTTGCTCGGCGTGGACACAGCGTGCATTTCATAACCTATGCACAGCCGATGCGTCTTGATAGGTTCCAGGAAAATATTTACTACCACGAGGTAGAGACACCGTCCTATCCTCTTCTTGAGTTTAATCAGTATACGTTGTCGCTTGCTGGCAAAATTTTAGATGTAGCAAGATACGAACAGCTTGATGTGGTGCATGTACATTATGCAATTCCGCACGCGATTAGCGCGTATTTAGCGAAAGAAATCTCAAAGAATTCAACGCCATTCAAACTTGTGACTACGTTGCACGGCACAGATATTACGCTTGTTGGCCTAGAGCCAACTTTTCATCCACTAGTGAAATTCTCACTTGAAAAAAGCGACATCGTCACAGCGGTATCAAGTTTTCTGCAAGAGAAGACCAGACAGAGTTTTGGCGAAGATCTATCAATAAGAGTTATCCCAAACTTTGTTGATACATCCATCTATACCCGGACGGAATGTCCTGATGTTGAGCGGCGTCTTCGCAATGAAGGCGAGTTTATTCTTATGCACGTTTCTAATTTCAGACCAGTAAAACGGGTTCAAGACTGCATCCGTATTCTCGCAGAAGTACGTCAGTCTCTTTCCGCTCGGCTTGTCTTTGTTGGAGACGGACCAGAGCGTAGCGATGCTGAAAGACTCTGTAGAGAGCTAAACGTTGAGGAATATGTGACCTTCCTCGGCAAACAATCTGCGTTGCCAGAGATACTCTCAGTTGCAGATGTTTTCCTTCTCCCTTCACAGCAAGAAAGTTTTGGACTATCGGCGCTTGAAGCCATGAGTTGCTCAGTTCCAGTTGTAGCAACTAGTATTGGCGGTATTCAGGAAGTGGTTCGCCACGATGCGTCTGGCTATGTTGCTGAGCTAGGAGACGTTGCAAGAATGGCCCGCTATTGCGTAGACCTCTTATCGAATCCCAAAAAGCTCGCAATATTTAGAGAGAATGCACGCAAGCGTGCCGTAGAAAAATTCGACATCTCGCTTATCGTACCGATGTATGAGCGTGTGTACGAAGAAGCAGTACGCGGCGAATAAAAGCGCACATGCAGAAAACGGACAAATGTCTTGAGTGTTAGCACTGAGAAAAACATCGCCTTTCGAAGCATCAACAACAAGCCTTTGGTATTTTAGCTCTTTCGTTCACCACCAGCATTGTTGGTTTCTATGACAGTATCAGATTTCCTTGAACAGCACAATGAGCGTGCAGAGCTGCAACTGATGGAGTTTCTTAGAATCCCAAGCGTTAGCACGGATCCAGATTGTGCCTCAGAGGTAGCCCGATGCGCCGAGTGGCTCGCAGAGCACTTACAACATATCGGTATGCCCACCGTGCAGGTCTACCCTACCAAGGGGCACCCAATTGTCTATGCCGAAAACCTGCAGGCAGGTGCGGATCAGCCAACGATTCTCTTCTATGGTCACTATGATGTACAACCAGTAGATCCCATTGACCTATGGACCAATCCTCCATTTGAGCCAACTATCCGCGATGGTAAGGTCTTTGCCCGAGGCGCAACAGATGATAAGGGGCAGGTGTTTCTGCATATGAAGGCAATTGAGGCACTATTGGCTGTAGATGGAAAACTTCCTGTCAATATCAAACTCCTTATTGAGGGTGAAGAAGAGATTGGAAGTCCACATCTCGATCCTTTCGTTCGTCAGAACACGTCCATGCTCTCATGCGATGCGGTTCTCATATCAGACACATCAATGTTTGCCCCTGGCATGCCATCAATTGTTTATGGACTTCGCGGACTTGCCTATTTGCAGATTGATGTTCAAGGCCCAAACCGAGACCTGCACTCGGGCTCATATGGTGGAGTGGTAACAAACCCCATCAATGCATTGGCCCATATCATTTCTCAGCTCAAGAGCATTGATGGGCGCATCCTTGTTCCAGGATTTTATGATGACGTGCTAAGCTTGGGTTCAGAAGAAGCACAAGGCTTGAATGACCTAGGCTTTGACGATGTGCGGCTTATGAACGATGTTGGAGTTGATACCTTAGTGGGGGAATCAGGATTTACATCTCCTGAGCGCTTATGGACCCGACCTACTCTCGACGTCAATGGAATGCTTGGCGGATTCACGGGGGAAGGCGCAAAGACTGTTCTGCCTTCTCGTGCGATGGCCAAGGTAAGTATGCGCCTGGTGCCCAATCAAAAACATCACGATATCGCTGAACGTGTGATGAACTTTATTCAGAAGATCACACCTCCTGGAGTAACTGTTCGTGTGCAGGACCTGCACGGGGCTGACCCAGTTTTAGTTCCACGAAACACCCCCGCAATATCTGCTGCAGTTCAGGCGCTAGAAGAGACATTTGACACCAGATGCAGGTTTGCACGCGAAGGTGGATCTATTCCAGTTGTGTTGCTCTTTGACACCGTCCTGCAGGTACCAACAGTATTAATGGGTTTTGGTCTGAATAATGAAAACGCCCACTCACCAGATGAACATTTTGACCTCGGAAACTTTCGCCTGGGCATGAAGGCCGCTGCACGGTATTATCAACTGATGGCCGCTTCTGCAACCATATGAAGCGCCACAATGCCGAGATTCTGCTTCTTGTCATAACCATACTTTGGGCAGGAACCTTTGCAATAATTAAATCGGCAGTTGCTGACGTAAACCCTAGCATGTTTCTGTTACTTCGATTTTCAATCGCAGCTGTGATAGGTGTTGCAATCTGGCCAAAGTCATTGTTTGCGCTTGATCGAGATACAACGGGGAAGGGGCTAATCCTTGGTCTCCTTTTTGGACTTGGTTTTTTACTTCAGACTATCGGGCTCACGTTAACAACTGCATCTACCTCAGCGTTCATCACAGGAACGATGGTTGTGTTTGTACCAATTGTTCATCGCATTGTAGACGGATCAAAAATCCGAGCAAATCACGCTGCGTCAATTGTTCTTGTGTTAATCGGATTATACTTGTTTACTTCTCCAGAAGCGCATGGTGTAAATCTTGGTGACGTGCTAACACTGGTAAGCGCCATTTTTTGGGCTATTTATCTGACGTATATCGATGTGTGGACCACTGCCATGCGTGCAAATGTGCAACGTCAGAATGCCCTTGTGCTGCTGCAGTTCATTACAACGATAGCTATCGCCGCATTCGGTGTTGGCATAAGCGGTATACGGGGCGAGTCACTCGCCGTTACACTTGATATAGACCTCTTACTCGGACTTTTTTATTGCGGAATATTTGCTTCGTTGATTCCAACATTCATCCAAACACGATACCAGCAATACACACACCCAGTGCGTGCCGGAGTAATATTTGCTATTGAGCCCCTTGCAGCATCAGTGATAGCGTGGTTGGCAATCAATGAACAGTTTTCAGTCAGGCAGCTCATTGGCGGAGGCGTTCTCATGTTGGCTATCATACTTCCGGATGTTATAGCCCAAGTGAGGAAACCACGATGAAAAACGAATTGCGAAAAGAGATACTTACGAAGAGAAGCAATGTCTCAAATGGCGATCGCGAGTTGTGGGATCAGCTCATTTTTGAACGAGCACACAAGCTTCGCTCATTTCAGCTGGCAAAACGCGTTCACATTTACCGATCTGTTGGCGATGAAGTTGAAACCACACCCTTCATCGAGTATGCGTGGGGAGTTGGGAAGCAAGTGTATGTGCCTCTTGTACCAGGGGGCAAGAGCTCAATGTTGCATTGCAGAGTTACGTGGCAAACTCAATGGCGCGAAGGCGCTTTTGGTATTCAAGAGCCCATCCCCGATAGTGTTGATGATGTGATTGATGAAGATTCGTTTTTTGATGAGCACTGCGCCATCATTGTACCGATTGTTGCATTTGACCGTACGTGCCATCGTATCGGATATGGCAAAGGATTCTATGATAGATTCTTGCAGAACGCTCGAACTTCATCTATAGGCCTAGCCTATGAAATTCAGCGCGTTACAAACATCGCTCATGATCTACACGATGTGCCGTTAACATGCGTTGCAACAGAAGAACGCTGGTATGTCCCATCCGTCTAGGAGCGCGTGATGTATTGAATCAGTCTGGTCATCGTTGTTCCTTGTTCATGTATCGGTGTACAAAGCCAAGTCTGTACAGATAAGAGTACTTCTCAACGTAACTGATCGTGCCGTGTCTGTGGGCCTCGTTAACTCTGGCAGATGGTGGGCCATCACGATGATTCATCGTGTGTATCGGGCTATAAAAGGCTTGGGCAGCGGAATAGTAGCCAAATGGTGAGATCTAATAGTGCTGAGCACCCAGCTGGACGTGAGACTGGCCCTATAAGTTTTTCACACAACGGGGCAATAATGGTTTATAGTGGTGCCGATGGAGATAACTTTGTGACACTCAACGGAAAGCGGTATGTGTGATAGGCTGCTGTCAATCTTAATGTGCCTAGCAATGTCTTAACAGATGGGTTGGCGGTGGGATGACGAGATGGGACCGGTTATCTTCGATAGACGAACGAAAATACTGAAGGGGCGTGGCCTCGTTTCAGGACAACTCTTTCTTCTTGAATGCGACTAGACTATCAGTGAAAATGTTATGAAATCTGCTGTTGTCAAATTTGAAATAGATGGTAAAGACCGTCGCGTCAATATGTCGGCAGACGGTTCTGTACAAAGCCAGAACGTGTCCGTTGTACTTACACCTACGGATGTTCCAAACATGTGGAATTGGACCAATGGATCGTCTAATGTCCCTGTACACATCGTTAGTAACGGTATGAGTGCAGTTACAATCAGCATTCGTGGCTATTCGTATACGTCTAGCGTGTTTGTTGATCGCCACCATGATCTCCTAGACATACTCAACGCCTCACCGGCACAGAAGCAACGTGTAACCCGACTGTCCGCACCAATGCCGGGTCTTTTGAAGTCGATCATGACAAAAGAAGGTGCCTCAGTTAAAAAGGGAGAGACACTTTTTATACTTGAAGCAATGAAGATGGAAAACGCAATTAAAGCCCCTGTTGCTGGTGTTGTTCGTCAACTCACAGCCAAGGAGGGCATTGCTTTCGAAAAAGGGGCACCGCTTTGCGCTATTGAGCCAAATGCGGAATAGGCTATAGGGCTTAGGGCACAAGGCTTATTCTAAAAGCAATGTTTGCCATGCTTCTTCAATTTTTCCTTGGCGTATGTATTGCTGAACGATGCGGTGTAGGGTAGTGCGATCTTCGTGATTACCATTTTTTAGCCATACATAAAGAGCACCTTGTGGCCGTTCGCATGCCAGCTCAGTTTCAATAGAATCTGCCTGGAACGATTCTTCAAACTGAGGGAATGTGCCATCAAGCATTGGTAAAACAGGGACGTATGCCAGTTGGGCTAGTTCATTACCGGTGAGGACAGTGCTTGTGCGAATGAGATAGGGCAATTCATCCATACCAATTGGAATATGAGGCGGCTGTGTTGCCTCAAAGAGCTCCGTTGTACGAGTGTAATAGGCGTCTCCCATCCGGCCCACGAGATCCATGCCGCGTGGATCAACACGACCGTTGACCATTACCGTGTCTGCCACATGAAATGCCACAACCTCTAAGAGCATGAGGTTCCCATTGCCCCCTATATCGCGACGAAGCTCGATGTTCTCTATAAGGCGGCACTCCATTGTATACGGCGATTCTGCAACGCTTGGAGGGGCAACAACAACTGAAGGTCTCTTTGTAAAGCCCGCCTTTGCATACTCATCTACATCACTCGCGAATGCAGCCGAAGTGAGATTCATAGAATGAACCATCGAATACGAAACCGCGCTGATTGTGCATTCTCCGGTAGCCAGAATATTTAGCCATGTGTGCTTTGCGAGACCCGTTTTTGCAGCAATTGCTGGTCCAATAGCCACTATTGGTGGGTTTGACGCATAGGCGTTGTAAAATGAAAAGGGGCTCAAATTTACGTTTCCCTCGGCGTCAACGGAGGTAACAAACGCTATGGGACGCGGGGACACGCCACTTAGCAGGAGTTGGTGGCGATCTCGATGTGACAGGTCACTTGGCAGAATTGTGCGCATTGGCAGAATAGGGGACAGTAGTGGTGGCAAGAAAGTGCAAGTTCGGTCATTCATACGCTCACAGCAAATATTGCCTGTGGCTGAGTGTTCCGTGTATATTTGCCTCTCGATAACACGTCGCAACAACAGTCGTAAGGATTTTCATGTTCCAGCGCATTCAGACCGGTTGGCTTGTAGGTAGCATCGTAGCGATAACAATTGTCGCGCTACTGTTCTTAACTGGCTGTGGACGCCGCTCTCAACAGAGTATAACGTCCGAGATCAAGAATGTTTGGAAGAAATACGAGACTCCGACTGGCGCCGACCCACGTGTGGCAGATACACTGGGCGGTGCAGGCTTTGAAAAGGTCGCAGAAGCCCTTGGATACATGACGTACGTGGTAAAACCCGAAGATGAGAAGTATTTCGGTGATTCAAGAGCCGTAAAGGGTGGGGAGATTACCATCGGAGAAATGACCTTCCCAACAACGTTCCGGCCAGAGGGTCAAGGCTCTTCTTTGGTTGTCAACACTGAGATGAAGGGATATGTCTACGAAACGCTGCTAGGACAACACCCAATTACACGTGAGTACATGTCATCTCTTGCAACTCACTGGAAAGTAAGCGCAGATAAGAAGACGTTCACATTCCGCATCGATCCAAACGCACGCTGGTCAGATGGCAAACCCGTTATTGCACAAGATGTAGTTTCAAGTTGGAAGATAATGGTTGATCCAGGTATCCTAGAGCCATCCGCAAATCTTGTGTATGATAAGTTTGAGCAGCCTGTAGCCTTGAGTAAATACATCGTGCAAGTAATGTGCAAGACTGTCAATTTCCGGAACCTTCTCTACTTCGGTACTTCCATGATCATCTACCCTGATCATGAAATTGGAAACATCACCGGCAAGGAATTTCTCGAGAAGTATAACTTCAATATGCCCGCAGGCACAGGCGCATACTTTCTGGCAGAGAAAGAAATCAAAGCCGGCAATGGTTGGAGGCTCACACGCCGACCAGACTATTGGGCTAAGGACTACGTAACGTCAAAAAACACAGCAAACTTTGACTATGTCAATTATCTCGTAGTAAAGGACAACGCAAGTTTACTATATGAGAAGTTTAAAGGTGGAGACATTGATCTTTTTCGATTCAGTATGGCAACAACTGAAAAGTGGGTAAAGGATACTGACTACGAGGCTATTAAGAATGGTTGGGTTCGTCGGTATAGGTTCTTTAACAACGGGCCAATGGGTACCAACGGAGTCACATTTAACATGCGTCGCCCTCCGTTTGATGACATTCGAGTCCGCAAGGCATTCAACATGTTATATCCGCGTGAAACGGTTGTAGAGAAGCTGTTGTATAACGAGTATGAGATATACGACACAGATTATCCAAACACTCCGTATTCGAGCAAGGCAAATCCAAAGGTTCAATATGACCCTGCGGGTGCTGCGAAACTGTTGTCAGATGCAGGATGGACACAGCGAAACAACGATGGTCTCCTCGTGAAGAATGGCAAACCGTTCGTCTTAGAAGTTGCGATTTCCAAATTAGAAGAACGTTGGATGACTCCGTATCAAGAAGAGCTTCGCAAAATAGGAATAGACCTTAAGCTCAAGTTTATGGATTGGAATGCCATCATCAAGAACATTGACGAGCGCAACTTTCAACTCTTCTCGTACGGTTATTCAGGACTTGTAACACCAAATCCAGAGACATCGCTCAAGAGCTCGCTTGCAGATAAGAACGATAACAACAACGTGCAGGGCTTCAAGAATGCTCGCGTGGATGAACTCTTGCCGATCTACGACACAACATTTAATGTTGCGGAACAGATCAAGATCATCAACGAGATTGATCGTATTACATATGACTATCACATGAAGAGTCATTGGTGGAATCCAAAGGGGATTCGTCTAGCCGTATGGGATAAGTTTGGAATGCCAGAATATGGCATCAGTCGGTTTACACAACTTAGTTTTGTGTTTGGTACAGCGGGGCTCACCTGGTGGTTTGATGCAGACAAGGCAAACGCAATTGCCGAGGCAAAGAAGAGCAAGAAAGACTTAGGCGGAAACAAGAACATTATTGAGTTCACGTTCTGGCGTGATTTTAACGAGACGAAATAACCAGCCAGATGATCCAATACATTATTCGACGATTACTGCTTACAATTCCGACGTTCTTTGGGGCGACGCTTGTTGTGTTTTTTATCGTTCAGTTTGCTCCTGGCGGACCATACGAACAACAACTCAATGCTCTGAGAAAGGGGCAGGGGGCTGAGGGCGGCGGTTCAGCAATTGGTGCAGAAACGATGGCCATTCCTCCAAGCCAGCTCGAAGCACTTCAACGGTATTATCAGGTAAACGAACCTGTCTGGAAACGGTATCTCATTTGGTTAGGCGTAGTGCCTCGTCCAACAAACGATTACTTAGCCGAGGTTGGTGAAGAACGTAATGTTGGAGGTGGCTTTCGTGTTGTCATCCGAAAGGATGCCGCGGATGTTTATCAGGTCTATACGCCTGAAGATCCATCAACGCCACTAACAGATTGGTTTGTTGACCCATCTTCAAAAGAAAATAGTTTATGGGTATACCAACGGGAAATGTCTGGGATATTCACTCTTGATTTTGGGATTTCACAGCAATACCGTAAGCCAGTTACAGAACTCATTCGTGAGCGTCTTCCAGTCTCGATGCAGTTTGGTCTGATCAGTTTTGTCATCACGTATGTGGTTTGCTTCTTTCTCGGAACACAAAAAGCACTTGGACATGGTAGTAAGTTCGATGTGATTTCATCAAGCTTGGTCTTTATCGCATACTCAGTCCCTGGATGGGCATTGGGTGGCGTGCTCTTAGTCGTACTGGGTGGTGGATCGGCTTTGGCATGGTTCCCAACTGGTGGTTTTCAATCGAATGACTATGAATCAATCACTGCTCTTGAAAAAGTGGTAGACAGAGCATGGTACTTTGTTTTGCCAACCATTGCTTATACGTTGGGCGGATTTGCATCGATTACGTTACTGATGAAGAATTCTTTGCTCGACACGTTGAGTCAAGATTTTATTCGAACAGCATATGCTAAGGGTCTCCGAGAAAACCGGGTTGTATGGTTACACGCAATGCGAAATTCAGTCATTCCGCTCGTTGCGTCTATCGGTGGAATCATCGGCATCTTCCTTGCAGGAAACTACCTTGTAGAATATGCATTCAATATTGATGGGATTGGGCGATTGTCTTTTGAGGCAATTCGATCCAGAGACTTTAATGTGGTCTTTGCATTCGCTGTGATTTCAATTATGATTACACTCGTTGGATCTATCATTTCTGATTTTATGCTTGCACTTGTTGATCCACGCATTCGGTTCTCTTGATCTTATGGCAAAAGCAACAACATCACTCTCGATCAATCAGCGCCGTTGGAATAAATTCAAGGGGATGCGCAGAGGGTATTATTCGATGATCCTTCTGCTTGGTGGATATGTACTTTCATTCTTCCTGCCGCTACTCGTTAGCAATATGCCCGTGCTGGTTAGCTATCAGGGTGAGTGGTCTTCACCAGCCTTACGCGGATTTCTGGCGTCGATTCCGCTTGTAGGTGGAATTGCTCCCTCTAGTTTTGACCCTGCAGAAAAATATGGCGAAGTTGGTGTAAAGGGCGAAGCGAACTATCGACTGCTTCAAGAGAAGTGGGAAGCAAGTGGTTCCGAGAACTATATCATCATGCCTCTTTATCCTTTTGGTCCAAACGAGGATATAGGTGTTGACGGTAATGAGAGTTTTGTTGAGCCGATGATGAGCGATGGGAATGGACTCGTACGTCCGTTTGGGACCGACAACAACGGACGAGATGTTTTGGCACGCATGACGTATGGTTTCCAAGTGTCTATGTCATTTGCACTCCTGATTGCGATTCTTGAATACCTCATCGGTATACCTCTTGGCGCAGTGATGGGATATTTTGGCGGATTCACAGACCTAACCTTGCAGCGATTCATGGAGATATGGTCAGCTCTGCCATTTCTCTTCCTTATCATCATCATCGTTTCATTTGTAACACCAACGTTTTCATTACTTGTATTCCTACTCGTCATCTTTTTGTGGCTTAGTATAGCAACGCAGATGCGCGCCCAGTTTTATCGAGAGCGTTCGAGAGACTATGTAGCGGCCGCCGTTTCAATCGGCGTACCAACGCGATCAATCCTTGTAAAGCATATACTGCCTAACACGCTTGTTCCGATCATCACATTTTTCCCCTTCGCGCTTGTTGGTGGTATAAGCGCTCTCGTTTCGCTCGACTACCTAGGATTTGGAATGCCTCCACCAACACCGTCGTGGGGTCAAATGATTAGTGTAGGACTAGAGAACATCACACGCTATTGGCTTGTTGTTGTTCCGTTTGGTGCAATGTTTTTAACGCTTACGCTTGTTGTGTTTATTGGCGAAGGGATTCGCGAAGCATTCGATCCAAAAGTGTTTTCGCGTTTGCGATAGATACGCCCCCTTCTCACGTATCAATTGGTGCTTTTAGTGACTAATGAAAAACTCGTAGAAGTCAAGGACCTCAAAACGTACTTCAATATTGAAGGGACGATGGCCAAGGCCGTTGATGGTATCTCGTTCGACATCTATAAGGGTGAAGTGCTTGGTATTGTTGGCGAGTCCGGTTCTGGCAAGTCTGTGACTGCGCTTTCTTTGATGAAACTCATACCTGATCCTCCTGGGAAGATTGTTGGAGGAGAGATTCTTTTTAAGGGTAGAGACATCGTCAAACTATCATACGAAGACATGTATGAGATTCGGGGACGAGAGATTGCGATGATCTTTCAAGAGCCCATGACGTCTCTCAACCCAGTATTTCGCGTTGGCATGCAAATAGCGGAAGTTCTTCAAGCTCACCTAAGGATCTCAGAGAAAGAGTCGGTCGCTCAAGCAATTGACCTTTTGCGATCCGTTGGAATTCCTGATCCGGAAATGCGGATCAACGATTATCCGCATCAATTTTCAGGGGGCATGCGTCAGCGTGTGATGATTGCCATTGCCCTTGCGTGTAATCCTTCCGTACTTATTGCTGATGAGCCAACAACAGCGCTGGACGTAACAATTCAAGCTCAGATTCTAGATCTCATGTTAGAACTCAAGCAGCGTAGAAAAGATGCTGCGATTGTTTTGATAACGCATGACCTAGCAGTGGTTGCTGAGATGTGTCAGCGTGTGATTGTAATGTATGGTGGTAAGATTCAGGAAGTTGCTTCGGTGGAAGAACTCTTTGCAACGCCACTTCATCCATATACCGTTGGTCTCCTGGCCTCAATTCCACGACCGGATATGGAATCGAAAGGCCACAATCGTCTCAAAGCCATACCTGGTAACGTACCAAGCATTATGAATCTTCCAATTGGCTGCAAGTTTTGCACGCGATGTCCCGTTAAAATTGAAAAGTGTGATACAGTTGAGCCACCATTGCTTGAGATTACACCTGATCACTTTGTTCGGTGTCACCTGGTTATTCCTCAGGGCGGTGTTCAATGAGTGAACCTCTTCTAGAAGTAAAGAATTTGCGCGTGCGCTTTCCTGTACACGGCGGCATATTGCAGCGTAAAGTTGGCAGTGTCAATGCAGTGGATGGTGTCTCATTCACAATTGAGCGCGGAGAGACCCTTGGGCTTGTTGGAGAGTCTGGCTGTGGTAAGACCACCGTTGGTCGTGCACTGATTAACATCCTCAAGCACGTTGCACCTGGTGTGGAGTTAGATGGAGAGGTAGTCTACGTAGACAAGGATGGCAAGCGTACAGACCTTTTACACTTGTCGAAGCGTGATATGATTCCGTTTCGTTCTAAGATTCAAATGATCTTTCAAGATCCGTATTCATCTTTGAACGCCCGGCTCTCAGTAAAACAAATCATTGCAGAGCCCCTTGAAATTCATAACCCTGAAATGTCAAAGAAGGAAGTTGATGACAAGGTTATGTGGCTTCTTGAGCGTGTTGGCCTCCAGCCGGAATATGCCGGCAGGTATCCGCACGAATTTTCTGGTGGGCAACGCCAGCGTATTGGTATTGCCCGCGCTTTGGCGACTAACCCTGACCTCATCATTTGCGATGAGCCAGTTTCTGCCCTTGACGTATCGGTGCAAGCGCAAGTGATCAACTTGATGGAAGACTTGCAAAAAGAGTTCGGAATGTCGTATCTCTTCATTGCACATGATCTATCAGTGGTCTACCATATTTCAAAGCGTATCGCAGTTATGTACCTTGGTAACCTCGTGGAACTTGGTACAGCGAATCAAGTCTACTTTGATCCTGTTCACCCATATTCTCGTGCACTGTTGTCCTCTGTACCAGTGCCAGATCCCACGCGCAAGAATGTAAAGCGTGTTGTATTGCAAGGCGATATACCTACACCACTCAATAAGCCGTCTGGATGTGGCTTCCGCACACGTTGTCCAGTTGCGCAAGTAGAGTGTGCGGCGAACGTTCCGCAACTTCTGGCAAAGGATAATGGGGCTCTTGTGGCATGTCCGTATGCGTAACGTTTCTTCTCGTGGTCTTGATGGCGTTTATTCGATGCCTGTCGTTACCCATTGTGACCGTGTTCCGCCAAAGACAGGTTCTACTTTGTAGCCGTGCAGACGTAGTAAGCGCAGCACACTCTTCTCTCCCGTTAGGTGAAGAGCACCTATTGCAATGAATGCGTTGCCTTCTCTAAGAATCGTATCCATTCGTGATACCATTTTAACGTTGCGGTCATCATTGAGGACCTCTTTCATTCCACTGTAGGCCTCTGTTGTGTCTTGGCTGATGAGAGCCAATGCTTGAAGGTCTTCCTGTAGATACAGAAGAGGCATTACCTTTGCGAGTGAATCTTCGGTTGCAATGTTTTCAATGTGCTCAATCAACATTTCTGCCGTCATCATGTCAATGACTGCGATCTGTTCGTTCAGGGTTTCAAGTCCTACCATTGTGGGGCTGTGACGCTTGGCGAGATTCCAAAGCAGCTGATCCATGGCAACGGGCGCGGTTTTTTCCATAGCACCAAAGGACACGAGCATTCCAATTGCCCCTGGCTTCATGCGTGAACAAAGCAATGACGTTCCTGGAATTCGCTGGTTGAGAATAGAACAAATCCTATTCACCTTTGTTGAATCCAACAAATCGTAAAGAGTAGAATTCGATAGAAACAAAACGCTTGGCGTCATCATTGCAGCCGCAGAATCTAGTTCCATTTCTGATGCATATACTGAACAGGTCCGAACAAGCGCTAAAACAGTATCTCGCATTCGAAACACCGAGGAATCTTGTAGGTGAATCGTCCCAAAAATATGATTCACTGACCCTGACTGTGACGTAACCTTCCACAGAAGACTGTTTTGCGCAGAAAGTAGGTTAGATGCAGCAACGAAGACACAAAGAGTTAATAATCGGATTTTCATTTTATCCATGTGGAGAATGGCATAGATGTACACGTGCTGAACTGATTGTCCGTCATCGTAAACTTGCAGCTCTTGCGTAATGTTGAGACATCAAAGGAATTACATGTCAGTTTTGACAAAAACTCTTCGAGTGCAAAGATCGTTCATGGCTGCGCTATTCCTATGCACAGTCATGTCTAGCTCCGTTCTTGCTCAGCGTAACCCCGTAAAGGCAGACGAAGAGGCAGGTCGCGCAATTGAGTTCATGGACGCCAATCTACCAGAGAGCGCAATTGAAGCATGGGATAAGGCATTAAAATACTTGCCTGATTACGTCCCGTACGTCTACGAAAAATCAGTTAGCCTCGTTATGACAAAGCGTTATCCGGAAGCAATTGAGACTCTTGGCCCTGTCCATACCGATACCAGCCTCAGAGATAGGGGATATCAGTTAATGGGCAACTGTTATGACTTTCTTCAGGACACCACAAACTCTCGGAAATTCTACCGTGCAGGCCTGAAGAAGTTTCCTTCCTCGGGTAGACTTCATTTTGAAATGGGGCAACAATATTATGTTGAGGGAAATCGTAACGAAGCAAACGAATGGTGGAGGAAAGGGGCCGTTGCAGAACCACGATTTGCAACGAGTTATTATTGGCTTGCAAAGTCGTATTCCGAAACAAAAAACCAGCTGTGGACAATCTTTTATGGAGAGGCGTTTCTCAATCTCGAGCGTGGTACCTCAAGAACGCGAGACATGTCGAGATTGCTCTATGAGTCTTGGAACCGGTCAATGCGTCTTGGTGACGCTATAGATCCCATCAATTTCTGTTCTGACGAACTACTTGAGAAGCCAGATCCAAGAGGTGCAGCACAGATGTCATTTCCTGTTGCATTCGAATACAACATTGCCCTTGCATCGCAACCGTTTATACCAAGAGATTCAATCCTGCCAAGATTGTCAATTGAAAAACTCATTGACCTGCGCTACCGATTTATTCGTGCCTGGTCAAAATCTGGTTATGATCAGACCTACAAGAACGATGTTTTAGCCTGGAATATTGAACTACAAGAAAAGGGTAGGCTCAAAGAATACCTGTGGTGGCTCTACGGCTATGGAGACAAGTCGGAAATGAGCCAATACTATAAAAAGAATGGCGACCGTTATGATACCTTCCTCGTATGGTTCGGTGAAAATGGCATGCGGTTCCAGGCACCACTTTGTCTAGGTCTTGGTTGCCCATGAGGACTGCGAGTGGTATATTTGTAGTTCTCAAGAAACTAATAACAGAGCCGACATGGAAATCCTACTCAGCATCGTCACAATCATTGCGTCGATTCTATTGATCCTCATAGTCTTAGTACAGCCAGGTAAGGCCGATATGATCTCCGGCATGGGTGGGCTCGGTGGTCAGATGTCGAATTTGCTTGGTGTGCGACAGTCGCGAAACATCCTTCAGAATGCAACGATGATCTTGCTCGGTAGCTTGGTTCTTGTTTCCATTGTTGTCAACAAGTTCTTTATTTCTTCGGGTGGTACTGAGCGGGCTCCGATATCTGTAGGTGTTGAGGTTCCTGTTGCATCTCCATCGGTTCCAACGCAAGCGCCACAGACGCAGCCAACTCCACCAACACCAACGCCAACGCCTACAACTACGCCACAAGGCAAGTAATAACGTTTTAAAAATGTTAGCAAAGGCGTTCCAGTGGGGCGCCTTTGTTGTATCAGACCCAATTGAGTGAGACCGGCATGGCCAACGTCATTGGATCCAACATCACGCACGACTTGGTCTACGAGGCCAATGCTGATGCAAATCAGCAATTAGCACGTGTCATAGAAGCAAAGGCTCAACAAGTCATGTTGGGTGGTGGCAAGAAATCAATTGAACGCCATAAGGCAAAAGGCAAACTCACGGCTCGTGAACGTATCACGCGCCTCGTGGACGCGGGTAGCGCCTTCTTAGAGGTTGGTCTCTTTACAGCCCATGGCATGTATGAAGCTGAAGGGGGCTGTCCATCGGCAGGTGTTGTAACTGGCATTGGCATCATTCATGATCGCGAGTGTTTCATCGTTGCCAATGATGCCACGGTGAAAGCTGGGGCATGGTTCCCAATGACTGCAAAGAAGAACATGCGAGCGCAAGAAATCGCGATTGAGAACCGATTGCCGATCATCTACCTTGTTGACTCCGCGGGTGTTTTTCTTCCGATGCAGGACGAGATATTTCCCGATAAAGAGCACTTTGGACGTCAATTCCGAAACAACGCAGTGCTCAGCTCCATGGGTGTACCCCAAATAGCTGCAATCATGGGGCCATGCGTGGCAGGTGGAGCATACCTACCCATCATGTGTGATGAAGCAATTATCGTAAATGGTACAGGTAGCGTTTTCTTGGCAGGCCCTGCTCTCGTTGAAGCGGCAATTGGTGAAAAGGCAGAACTCGAGACGCTTGGTGGCGCAACGATGCATAACACCATTAGCGGAGTAGTAGATTATTCAGTTGATAGTGATGATGAGGCATTAGACCTCATCCGATCTCACATAGACAAGTTCGCCCCCTCAAAAGGCCGCTCAAATCTATTCTCTCGCATTGAGCCTCGTCCGCCGCTTTATGAAGAAGAAGAGATCTACGGCATAATGCCAGCTGACCGGGCCAAACCATATAGTACTCGACAGATCATTGCTCGCCTTGTTGATGGTTCTGAGTTTGATGAATATAAAGCTGGATACGGCAAGACCATTATATGCGGATATGCTCGAGTTGATGGTTGGGCTGTAGGCCTCGTAGCAAATAACAGAGAGATTACTCGATCCGGAAAAGGGGAAATGCAAGTTGGTGGTGTGATTTATTCGGACTCATCTGATAAAGCAGCGCGGTTCATACTTAACTGTAATCAACGCGGTATACCGTTGGTCTTCTTGCAGGACGTAACGGGCTTTATGGTTGGCACCCGCGCCGAACAGGGTGGGATTATTAAGGACGGAGCAAAACTCGTAAACGCCGTTGCCAATAGTATAGTACCGAAGTTTACCTTCATCCTTGGCAATTCTTATGGAGCTGGTAATTACGCGATGTGTGGTAAGGCGTTTGACCCTCGGCTTATCTATGCATGGCCAACAGCACAAATTGCAGTGATGGGTGGCAATCAAGCGGCGAAGACCGTGCTAACAATTAAAGTAGCTGCTCTTGAGAAGCAAGGCGAAGTCTTGACTGAAGAAAAGCAGCAAGAGCTTCTCAAAGAAGTACAGGCTAAGTACGAAGCCACAACAAAACCCCTTTACGCTGCATCCCGTCTGTGGGTAGATGGAATCATTGAGCCAACACAAACAAGAGCAGTTATTTCAAGGGGCATAGCAGTTGCCTCTCATCAAAAGGCACTCCCTGAGTTAAAGACCGGCGTCTTTCAGGTGTAATATATGGATGAGCTTCGGCATCTGTTGGGAGCAGAACGCGTTACCACGCGAACGATAGACCGACTCGCATTTGCTCATGACGCGTCGCTCTACCGCCTCATTCCTGAAGCTGTTGTTCGGCCTAAGACACGCGAGCATGTTCAGGCACTGTTGCGCTGGTGCGCGCAAACAAACCGTCATCTAACGTTCCGCGCTGGAGGTACAAGTCTCTCTGGTCAGGCCGTTACGGAAGGTATCCTGGTAGACCTCTCACGGGATTGGAAGGACATTGAGATTCTCGATAACGGATTGCGCGTGCGTATGCAACCGGGCATTACAGGCGCAAGGGTGAATGCGAATCTCCAACGTTATGGCCGGAAATTAGGTCCCGATCCTGCATCAATAATCGCCGCAATGATTGGCGGAATTGTTGCCAACAATGCAAGTGGCATGTGCTGCGGTACTAAGCAGAATAGCTATAATACACTCGATTCGATGACGTACATCCTTGCTGATGGTACTGTTATTGATACCGCCAATGACAATGCTGATAGCGATCTGCAAACAGCCTGTCCGCGTCTTCACAAAGAACTCCTACAAATTCGAAAAGATGTTCTTGAAGATGCCGAATTGTTGGCTACTATTCGCCGTAAGTACCAGATTAAAAACACAATTGGCTATTCACTCAACGCACTCGTAGACGAGCAAGATCCGGCACGAATAGTTGCACGGTTGCTGATAGGCAGTGAGGGTACACTTGGCTTCATTGAAAGCGTTACGCTTCGTACCATCCCCGACGCGTTGAACAAGACTACCGCTTTGATATTCTATGACTCAATAGACGATGCTTGCGACGTAGTTGCGTATTGGAGTTATGCAGGCGCTGCTGCAGTAGAGATCATGGACGATGCCTCACTACGATCATTCGCACATCTTCCAACAACACCTGAACACTTACGAAACCACACATTAGGGGCTGCCGCTCTTTTGGTTGAGTTTCATGATGCTGAGCCGCCCGAAGAAGATCATGCAATTCGCTGGACAAAAGATCCTCATGAGCAGGCGATCATTTGGAAGTTGCGGAAGGGGCTCATGCCTTCAATTGGGGCCATGAGACCGGCGGGTTCTACAATGATCAATGAAGATATTGCAGTGCCATCTCATCACCTTGCTGCGCTCGTGAAAGATGTGCGTGGATTGTTTGAAGAATGCGGTTACAGTGAAGCCATCATTTTTGGTCACGCAAAAGACGGTAACATTCACTTTGTGATCAATCAATCGTTTGAGAGTGAATCTGAAATCAATCGATACGTCCATTTCATGGAGCAAATCGCTGATATCGTAGTGAACAAGTATCAGGGTTCATTAAAGGCCGAGCATGGTACAGGCAGGAACATGACTCCTTTTGTGGAGATGGAATGGGGCTCTGCAGCATATGCAATCATGAATCGCATAAAAATACTGCTCGATCCGCGTTCCATGTTCAACCCAGGCGTTCTTCTCAATACCGATCCCCGCGCTCACATTAAAAACATCAAACCCTTACCGGTGATTGGGCAACCGGCGGTTGATCTCTGCATTGAATGTGGTTTTTGTGAACACGTATGTCCAAGCCGAGGACTCACTCTTACACCACGTCAGCGAATTGTTTTGCAACGTGAACGGGTTCTTCATGTTGATAGCCCAAGCATCATTCAAGAAATTGACGCTGCATTTGTCTATGACGGTATAGAGACCTGCTCTACTGATGGAATCTGTGGCACAGTTTGTCCAGTAGGGATTGACACTGGTGCCATGATCACTTCCATGCGTGGAAAGAGAACGAATAGATTCGTTCGTTCCTTCGCACATGTGCTGTCGAGAAACATGCGACTCGTTAATTTTATTGCGCGCACGGCAACATCAATAGTGCGCCGCTATGGCACATCGCATAGAGCTCGCGCCACAATCGTTGAATCTCCTGAGATCTTCTATTTCCAAACGTGTCCAAGCAAATGGTTTGGTGCGAAAGATGGTGAGTTGTCACTTGATGAGGTCATCACTACACTTGCGCAGCGCGCCAACGTTCGCTTGCAGGTGATTGATTCAAATTCCCTCTGTTGTGGCCAGCCTTTTTCTTCCAAGGGATATTCGCAGCAAGCGCACGATGTTTCAGCATCAATGGTCACACACATGTTAAATGTGATACAAGGGGCTAACGTTTCGGTCTTCCTCGATGCGTCTACCTGTGCAGCGGCGATAAGAGATGCAGCTAGTGAGCGGGGGATAAAGATTATAGATCAGATTGCGTTTTCTGAAATCATCTTACAACGCCTGGATGTTGTGAGTCCGCTCCAAAATGTTGTTGTACACCCTGGATGTGGAGTTGAAAAGCTACGATTAACGCCTAGACTTATAGATGTAGCTCGAGCATGTTCTCGAGAGGTTTACCAGCCACCTTCGGCTGCATGCTGCGGAATGGGCGGGGACAGAGGAATCCATTTCCCAGAACTCGTGCACGCTGCGCTTTTAGAAGAATCACGTGAAATTCCAGAAGGCATTTCTTTGGGTGTGTCTTGTAATGCGCTTTGTGAAAATGCTCTCATGAGAGAAACAGGCATTCGATACACATCTATTCTGCATCTGGTTGAGCTTGCCACTCGTCACTGACGAAACACTTGATTTTTCCAAACAATACGTTTACGAAGTGTCATAAATGGCAAAAGAAGCTCAAGAAGCAGCAGAGCTAGAATTGCAGGGGTAACGGCAGGCAAGACGTGCCAGCGTTTCATGCGCACAATTGATGTGGTTACCAACAGACCATCTCCTACAACACGTAGCAACACAAAGCCCCCTACCCAATACCATTGATGCATAGCGATACTACAGATAAGGCCAATCCAATAGATAGCGCCAGTGGTGACGAATGTAACAGCCTTGGCACCCAAAGCCATTCCACCACGAACCCATCTATGTTTCTGGCGCAAATATTCTCCCAGTGTCTCGCATGGCAGAGTCTCTACGGTTACCTCTTTCGAACATAGGTATCGGATTTCTTTGCCGGCTTTATGAGTTGCCTGAAGAAGTGCAAGATCCTCGGTTATACTGAATGGTATAGTCTCATATCCACCCAGTTCTTGGAAGGTTGTTGCTCTGATTGCCATGTTGTTTCCAAAGCAACCAAGCGGTATCCCATTTTGAATTCCTGCTCTTGCCATCGTTTGGGTATACAGCCACTCGATGTCTTGAAGCTTATCAAACAAACGTTGTAAGCGTATGACAGTGAAGCCACATACCAGCGACACTGTGGGGTCACCAAAAGGTTGAGCCATGTGCAGAATCCATTTAGGATGGACAAGGCAGTCAGCATCTGTAAGCATGAGCACATCGCCATTTGCGCAGTCAATTCCGTGTTGCAGGGCACCTGGTTTACCCTTCAGGTTTGGATGATCAAGAGTATCACGCCGGTGCAACGGCTTTACCATGGGGTAACGTACTGCTAGTTCATCAAGCACAGATTCAGTTAAATCTTCGCTTCTATCATTGACAACGATTATCTCAAAGCAGTCTGCAGGATACTCACTAGCGGAAAGAGCTGCGATGCAACGTTCAAGATTTGTTTCTTCATTGCGAGCGGGTACAATCACGCTTACCATTGGGTAGGAGAGTTGACCAACTGCATCTACGGACGTCCGTAGCTGACCAACAAGAAAGAAGGTCAACCGAGCTGTATAGACGATTACCGAAAGAAGAAGGAGTGTGAACATCTTGTTGCGTGTGTTATGACTACATCAAACATAGCGAGTGGTAGTTTGGTACACCATTACGAAACATTCATGTTGCCGATTTATCTATGTCTGCTTCCGCATCTGCGCGAAAACGTGTTGACCTCATAAATGACCCAATCGACCGTTCACTGCGGTTATTTGCCATTCCTTTGGCCTTTAGCTTCGTGGTCAATATGGTCTATTCGCTCATTGACCGCTTCTATGTTTCCAGACTAGGAGACGCGGCCATTGCAGCCATTGGATCTAGTGATCAGGTAGTTTTCTTGTTGTTTACCCTTGTAAGCGGCTTTGCTGTTGGTACTGGAATCATTGTATCTCGCCGGTTTGGTGAAGGTGATCACAAGGGGGCTTCCCGAACTGCCACGCAGGCTCTTGTGGGTATGGCGGTGATGGCTTCCGTCGTTACCGTAGCAGTCTACCTGTGTATGCCGCTTGTTCCCGTGTTGATGCACATGACGCCTGAGGTTGCCGAACTAAGCACGGCCTACCTCGGAATGTTGCTTATTGGGTTTACGTGCAACCTGCTGAACTTTCAGATGTTCAGTATTGTGCGGTCTACCGGTAATGCAATGTTTCCAATGATGGTTCTGGTTACTACGGTAATCCTAAACGCCATAATCGCCCCGTTCTTGATTTTTGGTTTCGGTCCATTTCCAGAATTGGGAATGAAGGGGGCAGGCCTTGCAACTGCACTATCGCAGATGAGCGGAACTGCCATTGCACTCACTGCATTGTTGCGAGGCAAAACGAATATGCGGCTTGACTTTTCTGAGTTCAAGCTAGAGTTTGATCTTCTCCAGCGGATTGCTAAACAGGGATTCCCAGCATCGCTTCAAATGTTATCCGTTAGCCTTAATAGAGCAGTCATTTTCACAATCGTAAGCAGCTATGGAACGCAGGTTACGGCCGCGTATACATTAGGTCTCAATGTTGACATGTTTGTGTTCATGAGTGTGTTTGCTGTTGGTATTGCGGTAGAGACAGCAACAGGACAGAATCTCGGCGCCGGAAAGCCCGAACGAGTTTTTGGTTTTCATCGTAGTGCAATCAAACAGATGACAATTCTCATGGTTAGTCTTGCTGTGATTGTCTGGTTCTTTGGCAGATCATTTATTGAGCTCTATTCACGCAACCCGTCCATCATTGACGAAGCAACACGGTATCTGCATATCACAGTATTTGGTTATGTTTTTTTTGCTGCTGGTCTTATCACCGTGCGGGTTATGTCGGGCGCTGGATCATCAGTGATATCAATGCTGGTTACGTCTGGGTGTATCCTTGGTCTGCAACTACCTTTGAGTTACATTCTTAGTCACGGCACACATTTGGGCTCCACCGGCATATGGATAGGCATTACCATTGGTTACATCATTTTCGCAATCGTAGCGTGGCTTGTCCTAAAAAGCAAGGTTTGGATGAAGGCACGCGTGTGATTTTCCATTTGGCCTGATTTCAATCAGGCCATAATAAAAGAATCAGCCCCCAATTGAGTTAAACCTTCAGGGCTCTAAAGAGACCAAGGTCTGCTAAATTGATGGATTAGACAGGAAAACTGTGAGCAGCATGGCACTCATATTGGAGAACGACGCTGACATTCTCGATGAATACCGGACGGGTCAGCGTGACCGTGCGGTAACGGCATTCGTGCGTAAACATCAGAGCTTTGTCTATAGCGTTGCATACCGCCATCTCAATCACAATGAAGATTCGCAAGATGCTGCACAAGAAGTATTTCTCCGTGCTTCGCAAAAGCTTGGTGAATTCAAGGGAGAGAGTACGCTTCAGACATGGCTGTACCGAATCACAGTCAATGTTTGCTTGAACATGCGAAGAAAGAAAAGATTCCTAAGTTTCTTTGCAATAGGTGAGGGAGAAGGGGAGCGCGATGTAGCGGCACTGCAACACTCGCCTGCAACCCACGCTGAACAATCTGAATTTGATATCTACTTTCAGGCCGTTCTTGTAACGATTCCAACCAAACAGCGCGAAACGTTCTGTATGCGTTACTACGATGAACTTTCTTACGAAGAGATTAGCGAATTGACTGGTACAAGTGAAGGGGCTCTCAAGGCCAACTATCACTGGGCAATAAAGAAGATTGCTGCTGCAATCCGCACAAGTGACTATTACGAGGAGTGGTTTGAAAATGAACGACCGTAAAAAAAATGTATCGCCTCAAGATGAGTTGCGAGCTCTCTTGAATGAAGAATACGATGCTAGCACTGTTGTAGGCCTTGAAAAGGTCTTTGTCATTCATACACAAAACGTAGCGCGTGCTTCTGAAATTGCTACTCGCAATCTTAGTGTACATGTCCATGAGAAGCTTCGAGGTACTACGCTAAGTCGCAGGTATGCAGTCTATGCTACCTCCGCATTTGTTCTTTCTTCGCTGGTGGCAGTTCTGGTGTTCGTTAACTCACAGACACAACCGATTGTCGTTGTATCACAAGTCGCAAGCAAAAGCACAAGCACAAGTGGAACCAATCAGGTACTGACAACGAATAGTATTGCAGAGATTTCATCACTAGCGGCGAAGTATGTGCCTCATCAAGGAATTACTGTGACTGCAAAAATCGGTTCACGGGATGTAGCAGCAATTGCTCGTGATGCAGAGGAAGATCAGCTCATATCAACAATATCTGAATCGATGGTGTCTACGGATTTATGGATACTTCAAGAATCGGATGTAGACAATCTGTTTGCGGAGCAGAAAAATGGTCTATAGATTCCTTCGTCTATTTGGTTTATCGCTCCTGCTGCTGACAAACGTTTGGGCACAGGACGATGACTTCGATGGTCCTGCACCTCGCGAAAAGATGGTTCAGAAGATTGAAGACCTCAGAAAAATGAGACTGCTCGACGTGCTGAATCTGCAAGGCGATCAGGTTGAAATTTTTTTTGCGTCTTACAATCGCTTGCAAAGAATAGTACTCTCTGCACGACGCACTATCGAACGCAATACAATTGAGTTGCGTGAAGCAACATCGTCGCAGTCAGACGATGCAACGTTGAAGGCAAAAACTGAATCCGTGTTAGCCGCAATGCGTGGGCTAGAAGACGCAGTGAATAGGAGACATGCTGAACTAAGACCGCTGCTTTCTGCAAAGCAGTACGCGGCCTACATAGCATTTGAGGCGAGATTTCAGGAAGAACTTACTCGGCTGATTATGCAAAGAGCCCGTAAGTCTAGATAAAGAGTCCAGCTACACAAGCCGTAAAGAGATTGGCAAGTGCGCCAATACACATTGCTTTAAAACCAAAGCGCGCCACTTCGGCACGCCTATTGGGCGCCATCATTCCATAGCCGCCTATTTGAATGCCGATCGACATTACGTTTGCAAAGCCGCAAAGTGCGATTGTAGTCAGGCGCACGGTGCGCTCACTGAGTTCACCCTGAGATATAAGCGTAGCTAAACGATCGTAGGCAATGAATTCCGTCATTGAGATCTTTGTGCCTAACAATGAAGCGAATATTTGTGCTTCATTTGCCGGAATTCCAGTAAGCCAAGCAAAGGGAAGAAATATCCACCCAAGCACCTGTTCTATTGAGGTTGGAAAGCCATCCACTCCCAATGAAGTTAGTTGCATGGCACCCATGCCCATAACGGCATCAAAGAAAGCAATAATTGCCTTAAAAGCAATCAGCACTACTATCACATTTAGTGCAAGTTTCGCTCCGTCGTATGCCCCATGTGCAACCGCATCTAAAACATTATCCGAATGAATGACAGGATCAAGAAGCACTGTGTCTTGCTCATTAACATCTACTGACGCTTTTGCCTTTGGCTCTGCAATCTTTGCCAATGCAAGTGCCGCGGGTGCGGCTAGAATGCTAGCTATCATAAGGTCGGTTGCATTAATTCCACGCGCAACATAGACGCCCATTGTTGAGCCTGCGATTGTTGCAAAGCCTCCTACCATCAGTGCAAAGAGCTCTGAGGATGAGATGAAGGGGATATAGTGTCGAACAAGAAGGGGAGACTCGGTCTGTCCAAGAAATATCTCAGCAACGGCACTGATAGACTCAATGGGTGAGGTCTTCATCGTACGTTCAAGGATGCGAGCCGGCCAACGAACTACTCTTTGCATGATACCGTAGTGATACAGTACTGCCATGCATGAGGAGAAGAAAACGATGACAGATGTTATTGTGATTGCAAACTGAAAGCCAACAAGCGCTTGCCCAGATGCCAATGGGAGATTCCCAAACAAGAAGGACGCTCCGATTGTAGCGAAGCTCAGAAACCAGGTTACACCAGCGCCGAACCATTGAAAAAAGGCAACACCTGGCGGAAAGACTACAACGAGTAGTGCCAAGATAAGCTGGATGCCGAGCCCCCACATGACTGTGCGCCACACGATATCACGTCGTGATGATGACCACAGCCACGTAATGAAAAGGACAACGACAATTCCAAGAGCGCACTGAATCTGAGGCATGAAGACGTCCCGGTGTACTAAAGTTTAGCGATCAGTATCGATGAGTACATTTGATTCTCCAAACGTAGAACACAAGAATGATGTGTTTTCTTTAGAGGTCTTGATCTTCATCATTGTTGAATATTGACTCTTTCCGTCTGGTCTCATAACAACGAACGAAAGACTGTTGTCGGCGTCTGAGGTATTACATTTCTCTTTGAGCAGTTCTAGCTGCTCATTGCTGACATGCTCTGGACGAATACACACTACATAGCCTTTGGCGAAGCGCTTCTCTGCTTGCTCTAATGTGAGCATATCATCAACCACCATCTTCACTGAATCTCCATTGATCTCGCACTTTCCAATGACTACAACAACCGTATCTGGCTTCAGTAGCTCAGCAAACACCTTATATTTTTCATTCCACAAAATGCATTCAACAAATCCATTGAATTGCTCAATTTTGAGAATGGCAAAAGTATTTTCTCGTTTATCTAGTTTGGTACGAACATCACTTATGAGTCCACACAGCCGCACCGAAGTGCCATTCTTGTCTACATCTACACGTGAAAGCAAAAGCGTACTATAGGATTGCACGGCAAGAGCATGTTCCTGCAAAGGGTGACCAGAGATGTAGAAGTTGAGATATTCGCGTTCCTTACGAAGGCGTTCTCGTTCAGGCCATTCAGGGAGGGTAGGCAGTGCTGGCTCTTTTGGACGCTCAATGTCTTCCGTGCCAAACAAGCCACCAGAGTGTGAGAGTGCGTCATCTTGCACCTGAGATGCGTAGTGCAGCGCAGTATCGATGACGGCAAACAGTTGAGCGCGGTGGCCGTGACGTAGCGAATCAAATGCGCCAGAGCAAACAAGCGCCTCTAGGACACGGCGGTTAACGACCTTCTTTTCTACCCGTGCTGCAAAGTCAAACATCGATGTGAAGGGGGCATCTTGCCGCGATTCTACAATTGCTTCTACAGCAGAAATGCCAACGGTCTTAATTCCTGCCATTCCGAAGTAGATCGAATTCTTGTCAGCAACAAATGTTGCCATAGATCTGTTGATATCGGGTGGAAGTACCGTTATGCCATACCTCTTAGACTCATCTATGAGTGCAACAATCTTATCCTGATCATTGAGCTCGGCGGTCATGTTTGCTGAAAGGAACTCTGCTGGGTAGTGTACTTTTAACCAAGCAGTTTGAAAGGCGAGATAAGCGTATGCCGCAGAGTGTGATTTATTAAATCCGTATTGAGCAAACTTCTGGATCAAGTCAAATATGTCAGTTCCAAGTTGTTCACTTATTGAAGCGTGAACCTTAGCCCCCTCTACAAAACGTGAACGCTGCTCAGCCATCGACTTCTCATCCTTCTTGCCCATCGCTCTACGCATAACGTCGGATTGAGCAAGTGTGAAGCCAGCAAGTGTTTGAACGAGTTGCATCACCTGCTCTTGATAGACAATCACACCATACGTTTTTACAAGGATTGACTCCATCAGCGGATGAAGATATTCGATTGGCTTACGTCCATGTTTACGGTCAATAAACTCGGGGATATTACCCATTGGACCTGGCCTATAGAGGGCATTCATCGCTATGAGATCATCAAGGACGGTTGGCTTGAGCTCTCGTAATGCCTTCTGCATCGGATCAGACTCAAATTGGAACACGGCCTGGGTCTGACCTCGTGCAAACATCTCATACGTCTCTTTATCATCAAAGTCGATGGTATCAAGATCGATCGTAACACCGTAGCTCAGCTTGATCTGATCAAGTGTACCGTCTATAATACTCAGCGTTCGCAGTCCCAAGAAGTCCATCTTTAGAAGGCCTGCCTCTTCGAGGTCCTTCATGTTATACTGTGTTGCCGGTTCTGTTGTAGGCGTTTTATACACAGGCACAAAGTTAGAAATTGGCCCAGGAGCAATAACTACACCAGCGGCATGAAGTGATGCATTGCGCGCAAAGCCCTCCAACGTGAGAGCATAGCTTATCATGTCTTTCAGCCGTGGGTCTTCGGCTGTCTTTAGCCACCGCAGCTCCGGCAATGCTAGAGCCTCTTTCAACGAATGAACTCTACCTTGAATAACAGGAATTTTATCCGTGATGCTATTGATTGTTGCAAGATCAATGCCCATAACTCGGCCAACATCTTTCAACACAGCTCGTGATGAGAGTGTACCGAATGTGATGATCTGAGCTACTGATTCAGCTCCATATTTTCCTTTAACGTAGTCAATCACACGTTCTCTTTTGTCATCAGAGAAGTCTACGTCAATATCCGGCATCGAAACACGATCGGGATTTAGGAAGCGCTCAAAGAGAAGGTCATACTTCAGTGGATCGATGTCTGTGATTCGTAAGGCATATGCAATCATAGAACCGGCGGCAGATCCCCGACCTGGACCAACACGAACACCCATTGCACGTGCGGCTCGAATAAAATCCCATACGATGAGAAAGTATCCGGCGTATCCCATCCGCTTTACTACCGTTAACTCAAACCCTGCACGGTCAAGTATCTCACTTGAGAGAACCGGAAAGCGTTCCTCAAGCCCCTTCATAGTTAGTTCTTCGAGGTAGTCTTCGAGCGTTGTAGCGTCGCTGTCTTCCGGAATTGGAAATTTTGGAAGCTGAAGTTCGGTTGGAATTGTAAGGTCTACCTTGTCTGCAATCTCTTCAGTTGATTCAATGCCTTCAGCAAAATCTTTGAAGAGGTCTTTCATTTGCCTCTGTGTTTTGAGATACATCTCAGAAACACGGTATCGCAGATTAGTCCGTACGTCAAATTGTCCGTCTCGCGCAAAAGAAGCGTCTTTGTTGATATGCAATAAAACGTTGTGCGCAATTGCATCTTCTTTTTTAACGTAGTGTGCATCGTTCGATACTACAAGCTTGATGCCGAGTTCCTTTGCAAGAACGGGTGCGTATTCAAGGACGTGCTTGTCCTCAGGTAGTCCGTGATCTTGGAGTTCTATATAAAAGTCATCGCCAAATATCTCCTTCAGGGTTATTGCGTTTTGGCGTGCAGTTCCAATGTCGCCGGCAAGCATAGGAGCATTGATTGGACCAGCAAGACATGCCGACGTAGCAATTAATCCTTCATGATACTGCCGCAACAGATCCATATCGATACGGGGCTTATAGTAATACCCATGAGTATGCCCAATAGAAGTAAGCTTGATGAGATTACGATACCCCTGTTCATTCTTTACAAGGAGTACAAGATGATAGTAGTTGCGCTTCTTGCCAGCATCTTGAACTTTTTCTCGGTCAGTATGTTTTTTAACGGCGATGTAGACTTCACAGCCGATGATAGGCTTTACGCCGGCTTTCTTCGCCTTTTTATAAAATTCAAAACATCCAAACATCACTCCGTGGTCTGTGATGGCAAGTGCTTTTTGACCATCCGCAACAGCAGCATCAACAAGACTTTGTGGACTTGCTGCGGCGTCGAGCAACGAAAAGTGAGTGTGATTGTGTAGGTGAACGAATGACATCAGCGTCCAAGTTTCTTCATCTGGTCTGTAAGGGTTTGCTCAATTGCCCCTTTTGCAGCCGAACCAAACAGGGTCAAATGGATGTCGAGAATAACCTTTTTGTCCTCAAGCGTTATCGTTCCTGTTCCCATTTTTCCTTTTGCATGCAAAACGTTGCCATCCCAATAGTGCTCATCGAGGAGAAACGTTACGTCTGTCCGATGAAGTACTTTTTCGTCCAAAGAATGCCGCATTTCGGCTACAGACTTGTTTGTTTCGATTGTTTGGTGAATGGTAGCCATTGGATTCCTTTGCGCTAGAGACATCAGCTGTTATTTAAAAGATAAAATAACGAAGTCGCTATAGTACGACATTGGGGCGTAAAGTAGCTTTCTGGGAGATTTTTGACTGTTTCAAGTTCAGAATCCCGTACCTTGAAAGCTTAATACGCAAAATCAATAAACTTTAGAGAAAGCCTCACATGGCGGAATCAGTCACGCTGTCAAAGAATATTCTGGATCTTATTGTCGTGCGCGACCCTAAGGTGGCGTCTAGGTACAAGAATGGCCAAAAGACCCCGATCACGAACTTCATTGAAGACTACATGAACGGCCGTGTAGACGTGACGATCGATGTGCAATTGCTGATGCAGAATCGCAACACGTATTTCAACTACGACATTGTAGGCCATCACATCGGATTTGTGTTCAACAAGTTCATCCCTCAGCTGGCCATTCACTCAAAGAAGCAGGACGAGCGTATCGTTCGTGATCACTACGATCGCCGTAACGACTTCTTTAAGGGATTCCTTGGCGAGCGTATGATCTACACGTCTGCCTTCTACAAGAACGGCAACGAGACACTCACAGAAGCGCAAGACAACAAACTCAACCTCGTAAGCCAGAAGCTACAGCTCCAAAAGGGCGAACGCCTTCTTGATATCGGCTGCGGATGGGGAACGTTGGTTGCCCACACAGCGAAGTACTTCGGCACTGACTCTACAGGTATCTCCATTGCTCAAGCTGGTGTAGATCATGGCAATGCACAGATAGCTGATTGGGGCGTAAAGGACACTGCACGCTGTCTCCGCATGGATTATCGTGCCATTCCTGCCGACAAGTACGATAAGATTACCTGTCTCGAAATGGCTGAGCACGTTGGTGTAAAATATTTCCAACGTTTCATGAATCAGATTCATGGATTGTTGAAGGACGACGGACTGTTCTACCTTCAAATCGCTGGTCTAAAAGCCGGACTTCATAAAGAGTCGCTCATCTGGGGCGCTTATATGAACGAATATGTTTTCCCCGGTGCAGATGCTAGCATGCCATTGTCGTTTGTGGTAGCTCGTCTCGAAAAGGCCGGCTTCGAAATTCACAGCGTTGAAAACGTGGGTATTCACTACTCACAGACCATCCAACAATGGTATGACAATTGGATGGTAAACCGTGATGCAGTGTACAATGAGTACGGTCAATGGTGGTATCGCTGTTGGGAGATCTTCCTCGGTTGGTCTGTAGATATTGCCAAGCAAGGTAATTCCACCGCCTTCCAGATCGTCTGTAACAAGAACCGCGAAACCTTCGATCGTCGCCGTTGGATCGGTGGAGTCAACATGGGAGAATTCGACTTTAAGGGATAAGGGGCATGGCAAAAGCTCATCTCAAAACGCAAGCAACAGATTCATCTGTAACTGATTTTTTAGCGCGCATTCCCGATGAGGGAATGCGCGCTGATTGTTTACACCTCTTCGATCTCATGGCACAAGCCACTAAGGCTCCAGCCAAGTTATGGGGCGCCAACATCATTGGGTTCGGTACACAGATTTGCACATATGCTTCTGGCAGAGAGATCGATTGGTTCATCATTGGATTCTCTCCACGCAAAGCACACCTTAGCCTGTATTTCATGGACGGACTTCAGCATCACGAGAAGTCACTAGCTCTGCTCGGCAAACATAAAATTGGGAAGTCCTGTCTTTACATTAAGGCACTCGATGATGTAGATCTTGATCTACTGAATACTGTGATTTCAGATAGTGTGAAGAGAGTTACGAAGTGAGATTCATGCGACAGTATCAAAAAGAACTGATCTTATCGCTCGCAACGTCACTTTAGACTAATGTGAAACGAATGGCAACGTTCTAGAAATAGTCGCTAACTCAGACTCGCCGCAGGGGGTATCGACGAAGTCAGATACCACCCCGTGAACTCAAAAAATGGCGTCGGCACTTTGCGGGGCAATTGATATCGGCAGAAGTGTAAATTGTACTGAAGTA
>CANMBE010000009.1 GCA_947495975.1 Ignavibacteria bacterium
CCGAAGAGGCAGACACAAGTACAAAGGTTTTCAGTTGTTGTTTTTTGGGCGGCATTTTGACGAAGGAGATCCGTGTTTGAGTTCTTGATAACCCGAGGTTGATGAAGAGGAATGTCTTCACTTCAGACTGCACGGTACGTGGTGATTTCCATCACAAACGTGACAATTTGGATGGTCCTTTAGAGCTGACAAAGTGGCGCGTATAACGATAATGACCACCCTTTTCTGACCACCCTTTTTGCATCCCCTATCCCATAGGCTCTACAGACTAGGGTTGCAGTCCCTCCCTGACCACCCCGCGTTTTCTAATCGTTTCGATTATTTGCGCTAAATATCCTAAGAATCAGCCTCTTACAGCACTTTCAGCGTAAGGGGCTTTTCATTTGTTTGCCATTGTTTCACCTGTGTTCTGTACTTTTTGCCATCCGTATGGTGGAACTCCTCTGCGGTACCGATCCTGAACGACTCGCCGAAGCGGGTGAGGCAGCACGTAAGGCCCTGCAATGGCGCGTTGATTTGTGGGGTGCGATAGAGCACGCCTGCGAGTGATTATGATTCCGTTACAGACAAGGTAATCCCGAGCTTACGCCCCAATTTTGTGAAACAGTTTTTCGCATTTCATCGGGGGATGCACATGCATCGAATTGGGGTACTTCTTCTTGCGTTGGTCCTAGCGTGCACAGGTGTGCAAGCTCAGGTGACAACAACCGCCGGTGTCTATGGTATTGTGAAGGACGAGGGTGGACAAGCTCTCGCAGGCGCATCAGTCACAGTAGTTCACGAGCCAACAAAGACAACTGTTGGCACATACGCTCGTAAGGATGGACGCTATACGCTTACGTCGTTGCGTGTGGGCGGACCTTACACGATTACCGTGAAGCTCGTTGGTAAGCAAGACTTTTCGCTTAAGGTCGAAAAGCTTCAACTTGGTGAGAACCGCCGCATAGACGTGGTCCTCAGTGAAGGTTCTGTTGCAGGAAAGACCGTCACAGTTGTTGGTGCACAGTCTACAATCCAATCGGGTCGTACGGGTGCTTCAACTGAGATTGATGACCGTGTGATTGCAGCATTCCCGACGATTTCGCGGAATTTCCAAGATTTTGTGCGTTTTACGCCACAATCTGCTTCGGCAGGGGGCGGCACATCAATCGGTGGTCGCAATAACCGCTACAACAACGTTCAAATTGACGGTTCGCAGTACAATGACTTGTTCGGTTTGGGATCAAACGGAACACCAGGAAGTAGTGCGAACGTCACACCGATTTCTCTCGATGCTATCGAAGAGTTTCAAGTTCTCGTAGCTCCATACGACGTACGTCAGGGTCGCTTCACGGGTGGTGGTATCAACGCTGTAACTCGCAGCGGTACCAACAAGTGGACAGCTTCTGCGTATGGCTTCTTCCGCAATCAGAATATGAACGGCGACCTTGTGTCGACAAACTATCTTTCACGCGGAACAGACGGTGCAGCATTACCTGTCGGTGAGTACCGTGATACAACGATTCGCACACCGTTCTCCTCATTCTCGGAGTATCAGGTTGGTGCTCGTGTTGGTGGACCGATCATCCCAGACAAGCTGTTTATGTTTTTGAACGCCGAGAAGACGGGCCGTACGCAGCCAAGGCCACAACTTGCCTTCCAGCAGAATGGCGCCCTGAATCCACTTGTTCGTTCGATTGCAGATACAGTTGGTGAGATTCTCCAATCACGCTACGGATACAATCCTGGCGTTCTTGACAATCAGGAAGTCAACCGTCCAAGCACAAAGATCTTTGGACGCTTAGACTGGAACATTAACGATGCGAATCGTCTCACGCTCCGTCACAACTTCGTTGACGCAAGCGATGACATTTACAATCCAGGACGCACAGGCGTGCTGTTCGGCAATCGCCTCTACACATTCAACAGTCAGGCAAACAGCACAGTGCTGCAATTGAATTCATCGCTCTCGCCTGAGATGTCGAATGAAGTGATTGTTGGATACACGACGATTCGCGACTTCCGTGACATTGCTGGTGATCGTTTCCCATCGATCTCGATCTCGGATTCTCGCATCACAGGTATTAACATCAGCGCTGGTGCAGAGAACTTCTCGCTTCGCAATCGCCTCAGCACCGACGTAATTGAGATCACGGATAACTTCACGTACACGATGGGCGCGCATACGTTCACACTCGGTACGCAGAATGAGTTCTTCACATTTGAGAACCTGTTCATTCGCGATAATGCAGGAACGTGGAGCTTTAATTCGTTGAATGACTTCCGTAACGGTATCGGCGCACGTCTCCAGTACTCATTTGCACGTCCAGGCTTTGCTCCGGATTGGGCAGCACGTTTCTCGACAGCGCAACTGGGCTTCTATGTGCAGGATGAATGGGAAGTATCCGACCGCCTTCGCGTTACCCTTGGTCTGCGCGCAGACATGCCGCTGTTCTTCGACAAGGCATCGTACAATCCAACGGCTGACACAATCCGCTACAATGCATCTTCGGCACTGGCAGGGCAGCAACTTGGTCTGAATACGAGTGTTCTTCCTGGAAGCACAGTACTCTTCTCGCCACGTCTCGGCTTCAACTGGTCGAGTGATGATGAGAAGCCATGGCAGATCCGCGGTGGTATCGGCATCTTCACTGGTCGTGTTCCATTTGTCTGGATCTCGAACCAGTACTCAAACACCGGTGTCGAAGTCGCACGTCTCGATGTGCGCACGACGTCAACCGATACACTACGCTTTGATCCGACGCTCAATCCACTTGATTCAAGCTTCTACAAGCGTGTTGGTAACATCACAGAACTGAACGTCACTGCTCCTGACTTCAAGATGCCACAGTCGCTTCGTATTGATGCTGCTGTTGATAAGGAAGTCATGGATGGACTCTTCGTCACACTCGAAGGTCTCTACTCGCGGAACATCAACGATATCTACTACCGTGATATCAATCTTGGTGATCGTCGCGACACAACAGCGTTGGGATCACGTTTGCCAGGTGGTCGTGGTGTATATGGCACGTATAGCGGACGCAACACATCTCCACGTACACAGGTTGGTTCATTCGGAAGCGGTCCGTTCACGAACATCATCCAACTCGATAACACCTCGCAAGGGTACAGCTACATGTTCTCTGCTCAGGCCAGGAAGAACTTTGTGGGCGGGTGGTTCGCGAGTGTCTTCTACACCCACGGTCGCTCATTCGATCAGAATTCGGGTCTGTCGTCGCAGGCAATCTCTCAGTGGCGCTTCAACCATACGCCAGACAATCCGAATGAACTGCCAGTGACGCCATCACTCTTCGACATTCCACACCGCTTCGTTGTGTCGCTCAGTAAGCGATTTGAGTATGGTGGTGGTTATGCGACAACGATCAGCGCATTCTATGAACTTCGCTCAGGTCGACCATTCTCGTATGTATACGATGGTGACTTGAACGCTGACGGTCAAACGGAAAACGATCTGATGTACGTACCGAAGGACAACAGCGACATTCTCCTTGGTCGCGTGGTAACGCTCGGTAGCGGTGCAAATCGTCGCGACTCGCTTGCTCGTGGCTCAGCTACAACATACTCGCAGTTCAATTCGTACATCGAGCGCGATCCATATCTCTCAACCATCCGTGGTCAAGTCGCCGAACGCTTCTCAGCTCGTGAGCCGTTTGTGCATCAACTTGATCTGCGCCTTGCACAAGAGATTCCGAATCCGTTTGTTGACGGTCATCGCCTCGAGATCACTGTTGACTGCATAAACTTCCTGAATCTTGTGAATAACACATGGGGTCGCGTACAAACGGTCAATAACAACCGCGACTTGCTTCTTCGATTCGAAGGCTTGGTTACGCCGACAATGGTACAAGATGGCGCTACCAATGCAGCGGTTGGTACACCGATCTTTAACTATACGGACAAGAAGAATCCGTTCGGCTACGACGACTTGCTGTCCCGCTACCAGATTCAAGTAGGCGTCAGGTACTCATTCTGATCTACACATGATACTAAGGCACTGCGGCCATATCCCCTGCGGGATATGGCCGCAGTCGCTTTGTTGATAACCACTCGTATCATTGTACATGAGCAATCCGTGGGATGAACGGTACTCCGCGGCAGAGTATGTGTACGGGACCGAGCCAAACGATTATCTGCGTGAGCAGATGCATCGCATCGCTCCCGGTGGACGCGTGCTATGTATCGCAGATGGAGAGGGACGCAACGGTGTCTACCTGGCAGAGCATGGCTTCGACGTAACCAGCGTTGATGCGTCACGCGTTGGACTGGATAAGGCAAATGCTCTCGCTGCTGCACAGAAGGTCTCGATTACGACCGTGCATGCAGATCTAGCTGACTTCGATTTCGGTGTAGACCAATGGGATGCCATTGTGTCGATATTCTGTCACCTCCCGCCTGAACTCCGCACACGACTTCATGCCGCAATTCCTGCGTCACTTCGTCGCGGTGGCGTTGTGATCCTCGAGGCGTATACAGTGGATCAGCTTAGGCACAAGACGGGCGGTCCACCTGTGCCCGAGTTGATGATGTCGGATGTACAGCTCAGACACGACTTCACTTCGCTGCACGTCATTGCGTGCGACGAGCGCACACGCATGATCCATGAAGGCACACTCCATAATGGCATGAGTGCTGCGGTTCAGTTGGTCGCACAACGAAAGGATTGACACCATGGAAACAGCATCAGATATCAAAGAAATGGTCCGTACGAAGTACGGCGAGATTGCCGGTCAGACGAAGGAGCAGAATGCCGCATCATGTTGTGGTGCCGGTGAATGCTCAACCGTAGACTACACGATCTTCGCCGAAGACTACTCGAAGATGAAGGGCTACCTCGCTGATGCCGACCTAGCGCTTGGCTGCGGCGTACCAACAGAGTTCGCGCAGATTCATGAGGGCGACGTTGTTGTCGATCTCGGTTCAGGTGCGGGCAACGATGCCTTCGTCGCACGTGCAATTGCTGGTGAATCGGGGAAGGTGATCGGCATCGATATGACGCCGCAGATGGTCGACAAAGCACGCGAGAATGCCGACAAGCTTGGCTTCAATAACGTTGAGTTCCGACTCGGCGATATCGAGAACATTCCCATCGCTGCCAACAGAGCTGATGTCGTCATCAGCAACTGCGTGCTGAACCTCGTCCCTGATAAGCGTCGTGCCTTCGAAGAGATGTTTCGCATCCTCAAGCCTGGCGGTCACTTCAGCGTGAGCGATGTGGTGTTGCGCGGAGAACTGCCAGACGGACTCCGCAACGACGCCGAGATGTATGCTGGTTGCGTCTCTGGTGCTATCCAGATTGAAACGTATCTACAACACCTGCATGACGTTGGTTTTGCGACGATCACCGTGCAGAAGCAGAAAGCAATTGAACTGCCTGATGACATTCTTGCGAACTACCTCACCGCAGAAGAGATCGCCACGATGCGTGACGGACAGACAGGTATTCTGAGCATCACGGTCTATGGTGAAAAGTCCGCGGCAACGTGCTCTCCAGGAGCTGGTTGCTGCTAACGGGGCCGCTCACGCACAATCGAGAGACGCGTATCTACAAGCTGCAGTAGGTGCTCGGCATGCGGGTCCAGCTGCCGCGTAAAGAGCAGTGTTCCATCAAGTGCGAAAACATCCACAAGACGGATGTAGGGCGCTGAATGGAGATAGAGCGATGGACCTGCCACGAGGTGAATGCGTCGATGCGCGTGTTTCGCATCTTCTTCCACAACGCTTACGTCGACGCGCTCTTCAAACGCTCCGACGTTTGTTTCTACGTTGCCCCGCGCAACACCTCGTGCATCAGTTGTAATGCCTGCTTGAGGCGTTACACGTCCACGGAGTTGCGGCGTAACCTCAGGAAACAGTGATGCAGGCTCCGAGGTTGGCAACCACGATGCAATGACGTTGCTGTTGGTTGACTCGATGCCTGGAACGGATGCAACCCAGTAGTTACTCGCGTAGGCAATTGCTGGTCGTGCTTCAACAGGTATACGAACCCAGCGACTTGGAATGACGATCGCTGGATCGACGCTGAAGATGTTGTTCGCAACAACGATGTTGCGAATGGTACGGTTATTCGGAAAGGGCTGCGAATACACGGCATTCACAAATGCTGTGGATGTGTTGCCGACGGTCGTCCACATCCCAATGCATGTGTTGTGTGCAAAACGGACGTTCTCGATCACTTGTCGTTGAAGGAAGGACACCGTGCCCTCCCAGATATCGAGACATCCAGCCATGTTGATGAAGACGTTGTTGTAGATATCGATGTTCCGCGTTCGAAAATCAGTGATTGCACCTGTCCATGCCTCAGTGCTGATCAGTATTCCAACCATGCCACGCCGACCCTGCGGGAACATCGTGGTGTCCTTATGTGATCGCAGCACATTGTTCCGGATCACGACGCTGTCTGCCACATCGCAGTACACGCCGGGCGCCCAGTTGTCCTCAATCGTTACACCCTCGACAAGCACACGACGACTGTTGTTGATGCAAACAGCCTCGCCCCAGTTGCGACCGATCCAACACTCGCGCACGGTGACATCACGAGCGCCAAAGAGCTTAACTGCGCTGCCGAACTGACCGAGACTTCCTCGATAGTTCATGGTGTTGGTGTTTAGGACACGACAGTTCACGACTGCCGTTGTATCGGAAATTGGCGACCCATCCTGTCCGATGAGAATGCCATGTGTATAGGTAGAGTCGATTGTGACGTTACGCACTAGAACGTTAGTTGAGCGACGTGATCCCGTGCCGAGACGAATGCCGAACTGGTCGCTTCGTCGTACGGTGAGATTCACAAGTTCAATTCCTGAACCAGATGTTGTGATCACGCCATGTCCAGCGGGCATCTTTACGTCGACAGCATCTAGCACGACGTCGCCCTCACCCTCGAAGCTGAGTTCGAGCCATCGCACACCGTTTGTTCCCACAACACGGTGATCACCTGCCATCTGGATGAATGGTTCCGTTAGTCGATACGTCCCCGACAGAAAACGAAACGCACAGCCGATACGACCTGTATCGAGAGCTGTACGTTCTTTCATGCGCCGTATCGCACCTGTGTAGGATGCGACGGGCGCGGCGCGACTACCATCATTTGCATCGCTACCTGCAGGATCGAGATAGACTCGATACCGTGTGGCTGAGTCACCAACAAGCGTCGGATAGGGAATTGCATGTTGCGCGTGTGCCTCGATTGCAACGAGCATTGCAAGTATCACCAGTGCACGCATGAGGACGCCTTTGATAGTGCATCATTAGAACCGCAGTCCGTACCAGACAACATTAGGCAATATCTGCACGGCTGGTGCAGGTAGATGATACAAATGCAACACACGAGCAATATCACGCAACCACGTGGGGAGGTTGGGAATCCGATGAAGTTGCCAATCGAGCGAGAGGACAACAACATGCTCGCCCCCTCCACGACCATCAAGATTGCGCACTGAGTGTCCAATGGCAACGCCGATCCAAGGTGGCAGGTACTGCTGCACCGAGCGCGGTGCTAGATCGTGTACATTCATCGCGAGCCAGTGCGTGGTTGACGTGTAGTCGTCAATGATGGCGTTATATGCCCCTTGACGAAATGCATTGGAAGGCCAGAAGGAAATCTGCAGGTCAATAGCGCGAAGCGATGGAACGTAATGCTGCACAACAGGCAGCACAGCGCCAACGGTGTTGGCTCCGATGTCGCCCCACGAGAACCCATAGTCACGAGAGAATCCGTCACGCACCTCGATGTAGGTCTGATAGGTCATTGCTACGCCAAAGCCCCACCATGCAGCAGACCCCGAGTCGAGTCCGCACCAGCGCATGAGATCACCATACACCGTTGAAGCCATGTAGGCGAACGTAGCATGTCCATACTTATCGGCGTTCAATGCGTACGTATAGTCTTGCGACGTGTTGATATGGAACGGAACACGTTCGCCCTTCCACCAGAGATCATTCAGCATGCCGTGTCCAGCGACAAAGCCACCGACAGTCGCTCCCGCAACTATGCCGACGCGCAGAGGATCAATGCGTGTTGAGTCGTGCTGTGCAGACATGCTCGATATGCATGCAAGTAGAACAGCGATGATGACGAGCGCTCGCATTTAGAGCTTCGCAACGATACCAAGAATTGCACCGACGCGAAGGAGTTGTCGATTGACACGTGTGCCGGGTGCAAGGTTAATGTAGGCAGCATACTCAGATGGGGGAGCACTGTCGACAAAACCTCCACCAACGATTCCCCCTACAGTAATCTCGAGCGGGTCGATCGCGAAGTTCCAACCTATTGTACCATGGTAGAGATCGAAGTTCACAATGGCATTCGATCCAGTATCCTCTGTACGGAGGAATGATCCATCACGAATCAGCGAAACGTAGAACGATGTACGCTCTGAGATCTTCGTCTTCATTCCCACAGCCACGTTGATGACTGCATATCGGTTGATGACTTCGCCATAGGTAAACATCGTATCAGGAATGATCGATCGGAACGGCGCGGGGGAAAGGGGCTTGTAAGGATCCAGTGAAGAGAACCACTCCGCTGTGAAGTAGATCGATGTTGTCTCGCTGCGCCAGGTTGCACCTGCGGCAATCGACATTGGTGTACGATGTTCTGCTGAGAGATTCTGTTGACGATCACCATACAGAACCGACATAGTATCTCCACGTTGCGCGTATTGGGAGGTACGCGTTTCTCCGCGTGTGGTGAGGACATGCAACGCAGGTGTCGTGATCGTAACCCCGATACTCACGGGATGGCCGTCGTAATAGTATCCGAGCTTGGCAAGCACACGAGCTGTACCGTACACTTCGTACTCGGTAAGGCTCGCAGTTTCAGCTCGACCATCTGTAAGTGTGGCAGACGTGAGAATCGAGGAATACTCCGAGCTTACGGTCGAGACATACGTCGTGATTCCAACGGCATGAACGCGATCGAGTGTGCGCGACCATGTAAGACCAAACCACGAGTCGTTGAGATCACGAAGAATCGTACCCGATACACTATATCCTGTCATCGGACCTGTCTTGCTGGTGGCCGTGCCGTCAAGATCGAGCGATACATCTGTACGCTTGAGATACGATAATACGAGAGATCGTGAACCAAACAATCGCACAGGAAGATTGATGGCAACAAGCGTTGGAAGTGGCTCGGCATTGCCTGATCGAAGCCGGAAATCGTAATCAGTGTTTGTGATAGTAGAGCGTGTCCAGTTCAACGTGATTGCTGATTGTACGGCACTTGTATCGGGGTATAGCGCAAGCATATGGCGCGTGATGTATTGCATCATTCGTTCAGGATGGCGAAGTTCTCCCATCCACGAAGATCAAAGTGCCACCACTCGCTTGGTAACACATCGAAGCCAGCTGCATTCATGATCTGCTCGAGCAATCGTCGATTCGCGATGATACGCTCGGGAAGATCCAGATATGTTGCCGCAGCACGCTCTGTGAACTCGTCGTAGCCGGTTCCCATGTTGAGCTCAACACCGGTGCTGTCGCAGAGTGTGAGATCGAGCGCGCACCCACGGTTGTGCCGTGATCCCTTGGCTGGGTCTGCGACATATCGCTCATCAGGAACAATGCTCCACATCAACCGCTGAATGCTGAGCGGACGATATGCATCGTAGACTTTGAGTTGGAGTCCGCGTGAACGCGCGTCTCGCTGAGCCACGAGCAATTGCTCTGCCATTGTACGGCGAGCATAAAGCGTATCCGATGTGTAGAGGATGCGCTTCGTGAAGTTATCAGAAGTAGCGTACCGAACGTCGGTCAGCAGATCAGGTACAACGTCGTGAATGCGAACCAGCACGGTATCGCGTGGTTCTGTCTCAAAGGTCATGGACATTACGGCTAGTATGAGAAACGAGAGCATGCTCCAAACTACGTTACTGCTTCACAATCAGCGACCTCGAAGTTGTTGTTGCGTTCTGCTTCTTCAAGAATCGCAAGCTTTGTTTCCTTGCTCCAGCGCCGGTGTGTTCCCATCGTCTACTCCCTTGTTGATTGAATTTACAATCAGGAGTCCGTCACAGGTATTTGGGGGGCTAGAAAGTTACCAGCAAGAGGGTGATACAGATGAAATAGGTCTATAAGGGACAGTCTTGGGATCGTGGCTTTGTCTTGCAAGGGGCTTTGTGTATGTGGGGGTGCCCAAATATGGTATTCCATGAATGCTGCCAATGCCGGGGCCATTGTCAGAGTTCATGGAATCTGTAATATTGCGTCATGAAATTGTATCTACTTACGCTCCTCGCCGCAGCTGCACTCGTTGCTTGCTCGGAAACTACCGATCCAAATCCCGTTGATCCGAATCCAGACAATGGCGTCACAGGAGCCGATACAACAGTGGTCAGTCAGCTTGGTGATACTGTAAACGTCGACATTTGGAAGGCTAACAGCACCTACCTGAAGTCGTATTCTGTGTTCATCTTCACGCCATCAAAAACACAGCACAACGTAACAATGAGCAGCCCGAAGGGCCTGAGCTCGGGGAGCGTAACTGTGTCGGTGATGAAAAACGAAGAAACACTGTGGCAACACACGTTCACAACTGATTCTACAACGTGGAATGTGGCGGGACAGATCCAAGGTTCGATTGGCACGATCAAGGTGCAATCAACAAAAGCCACAGGTCGCATCGAAGGCCGTATCGGCGGACGCTAACAGCCGCCCTAGATCTACTCGTGCGTGTGCCATCAAGCCTGCGCCACACAACGGTTGCATAGGTTGACTTTTATGCCTACACGTGTATCGTTGGTAGATCATCGCTGCGTTGTTCGCATGGTTCGCGATGAATGTTCCTTCATGGACGATCTTTCATCCAGAAATATGATTCACTTCGTTCGTTTGTAACGAACAACGAGGAAAACATAAACGGCCCAACATGCATTGCATATTGGGCCGTTTGTCATTTACAATACGTGCTACTTACTGCACATCCCACCACACGCGATCGAAGATCGTGAGGCCTAGGGGCATGTTCGATCCGTTGTACAAACGCTCTGACTGGGCGTATGGAAAACGGCGTGGTACATTGCTTCCAGATATTGGTGTCAACGCAGGAATACTCGAACGGCGCCAATCAGAGAACGACTCTGGTTGCGTGTACATTGCGATGTACTTCTGCGTCATGATGTTTGCGAGCGTAAGGTTCGCAGCACCTGGATCAACGCTTGGTTGCGCGAGGTATGCTGTGACATCCGCTGCGCTTACACCTGAACGCTCGAGCGATGCACGAACAGCTTCTACATATGCGGCATGAGCACCAGGGCCATCACCAACACGTGACTTTGCTTCGGCTTCAATGAACTTCATTTCAGTGTACGTCAGCATTGGGACAGCTGAAGAAATTGCGCTATACAAATCGCCCATTGCTGATTCCGTACTGAGAGCACCTGTTGAGTCAGGTACACCATAGAACGGACGGCGTGGGTCGCTTGTAGCGTTCATCAGCTCAGCAAGCTTTGGTCCAACTGCGATATCGCCACGCTGCGTGTTAAACTGATACCAAGGGTTACCCTCTGTTTCAACTGCACCAAACGAGAACTGCATATCGTCGGCATTGCTAGCCATTGCCTTGCTTACAGCATCAAGAGCAACTACTCCAGCTGCCGCATCGACCTTGACACGATGGATGGCCATACGTGCCTTCAGCGCCCAAGCAGCCTTCGTCCACTTCGACAGATTTCCACCGTAGATAAAGTCATCACTACCTGGCTTCAGCACGCTGGCTGTAGCAGTTAGGTTCGTGATGGCCTTGTCGAGAAGCGCATTCATTGCAGCGTAAACAGCATCTTGCTTGTCATACTTCGGCTGTGTTGCTGCTGCACCACGGAATGCATCGCTGCTAGGGACGTCTCCCCAGAGATCTGATACCATTACCATGTTGTAAGCGACCATCACTTGGAACACACCGAGATAGCTCGTTGCACCATCTGCCTCTGCACGATCCATCAGGATCTTGAGATCGCTGAGTGGACCAGAGTAGAGACCGTCCCATGCGTTGTTCACATCAGATTCTGTGAATTGGTAGTTGTAGATGCCAATATGCTGACGATCCAATCCGATGTTATGCTGCGTGAGAACGCTTGCATATCGGCCGAGGTCACCACCTTGAACATATGCTGTTGATGCCTGGGCTACTGGCAGCACGAGATTGTACGCTGCCGTAGCCGGCTGGTTCGGGTCAATATTGAGCTCTGGATCGATCCAGTTACACGCCGTAAACACAGCGAGAAACGCGGAGCAAAGCCCAATGGAAAAGAGTTTTCTCATGGTTTTATGTCCTGAAATGTTTCTTGGGTGCGGGTGATTAGAAATTGAGATTGAACGAGAAGACAAAGCTCTTTGTGCCAGGCATGTTGAAGTAGTCAAGACCTTGACCACTCGATGCACCAAGAAGCGATGTTTCTGGATCGACACCCGTGTATGGTGTGCTCAGCCAGAGGTTGCGGCCCGTGAAGGCAACCGTAAGTCCGCTGAATGGTGTCGCTGCCATGATCTCTGTTGGGATTGCGTACGAGAGTGTGAGCTCGCGCAAACGAATCCAGCTAGCATCCTCAATGAAGTCCTCGGTGTTGCTACCGTAAAAGCCGTTACCGTTACCCAGCGACAGCCATGACTCACCGTATGGTACTTCGATGTCGTTTGAAGCACCATCCGATGCCTTAACGCCTGTGAAGACCTTGTTGCCTTCGCGACTCTCTGTTTCCTTGTGTGTACCAAAGAAGTACAGAGCGCCACGTGTACCGTTCCACATCACACCACCCTGACGAATGTCAAGTTGGATACCAAGGCTCAGGCCCTTCCATGTGAATGTGTTGCGAATACCGAGAAGGAAGTCTGGGTTGAAGTTTCCGAATGACTTCTCTTCTGTATCGAGGATCGGGTAGCCGTAGTTGTCCGAGTTTGGATCGTCGTCTATCAGTACGTTGCCGCTTGCGTCACGTGCCCAGCCAAAGCCGTAAATCGAGCCGTATGGCTGACCTTCAACTGCACGAACTGACGAACCACTGAAACCACCGAGGAAGATATTGTCAACGCCAGGTGCAAGCTTCTCAACCCTGTTCACGTTGCGTGTGAAGTTGAAGAGCATGTTCCAGCTGAAGTCTGCTGTTTTGATCGGTGTGATACCAAGAACAGCTTCGATACCGCTGTTGCTCATCGAGCCTGCATTCTTCAGCTGTGAGCTGTAGCCGCTTGACGAAGCGATTGGCACGGCAAAGATTTGATTATCCGACAGTTGGTAGTAGTAGTTAACGTCGAGTGTGATGCGGCCATCAAGGAAGGCAGCGTCAAAGCCCAACTCGTATGATGTTGTTGACTCTGGCTTAAGATCTGGATTTGCAAGCAGGTCGTTGCGGCTCAGACCAATCACGCTTGAGAATGGGAATGTGATACCACTCGTCCAACCGTCAGCAAAACCACCGCGTGAGTAGCCAGTGATTGTTCCACCGAATGGAGCATCCTTACCAACTGAAGCTACGTTTGCACGCACCTTTAGGTAGCTGAGAGCATCGCTCTTCATGCTAGGGACGAGTTCCGTAAGAACTGCCGCAGCAGATACCGATGGGTAGAAGAATGAGTTGTTTGCTTCTGGAAGCGTCGTTGACCATTCGTTACGACCCGTGATGTTCAAGAAGAGAGCATCGCGGTAATCGAGACGGATGTCGCCATAGTAGGCCATCGTGTGCTTGCCAGTGTTATTTGACGAAGCAATCGTTGAGGCATAGAGTGGGGGTGGCGGCTGACCAAGAGCACCAGCACCATCACGCTGCACATAGCTGAACGCGAAGTTGTTCGAGTACAAGTTCTGTCCAGCAAGTGCCTGGAGATGGATATCATCAGTGAGGTCCACATTGTACGTCAGGATAAGGTCCGACGTAATATCTGTGAGGTTGTTCTCATCTGTAAAGTTGCGACCTGATGGGGATGTGCGGGCATTCTTTGCAAAGAATTGCTCACGGCGGTCGTTGTAGTAGTCCATACCAACGCGGTACATCAGGTCGAGACCCTTCGTGATGCCCCAGTCGAGTTGGATGTTACCAAACACGCGATTCACGTTATCTGTGAATGGGTTCTCATTTACCGTGAAGAACGGATTGTCGTAGCCAGCACCTGCACGATATGTACGCTGTGTACCATCTGCAAACATGTACGCCCCTGGTGTGTTCAGAGCGTCCTTGCCGTAGCCATTGGCATTATCGAATGTTGGCGGGGTACGAACGAGCCCAAGCATTACACCAGATACGTTTGAGCCCTGCTGGATACGTGTACCACCAGAGTTTGCGTAGTTGATGTTTGCCGAAGCTGTGAGGTTTGGTGCGATGACAGCGCTGCTGCTGAGCTTCAGGTTGCGACGTGCCCATGTTGAATTAGGCACAACACCGTCAGCAACAAGGTTCGAGAACGACAGCAAGAAGTTTGCTGTTGAGCTACCACCCGAGAGTGTTACTGACTGATTCTGTGTAAGACCCGTACGGAAGAACGAATCGTAGTTGTTGATTGGCGTTACTTGCGTCTGAGCTGCTGGATTTGACTTGCCAACGATGGCACCACGGCGATCCCACTTGTAGTTCGCGTTTCCATCGTAGTAGAGCGTGTCTATCTTTGCACCCCACGAGCGCGAAGCGCCAGTGCTGAATGCATACCGACCTCCAGCACCCTGTGAGTACTGGTTCTGCAGTTCCGGCAACTTGTTGACTTGGTCAAATGCCCATGATCCAGAGACATTGACGTTGATCTTTCCGCCTTCTGTTGCCTTGCCCTTCTTCGTTGTGATGATGATCGCACCACCAGCTGCACGAATACCGTAGAGCGCCGTAGCGGCTGGTCCCTTCAGGACGTTCATGCTCTCAATACTATTCGGGTCGATATCCATCGCGCGGTTGGAATAGGCGACCGACGCAACCGTATTCTCAGAAGCGACCTGCGAGTTGTCGATCGGAATACCGTCAACAACGAACAGAGGTTGGTTATTGCCCGTTAGCGATGCTGAACCGCGAATGCGGATGTATGATGAAGCACCAGGAACGCCCGTAGAGCTATTCACCTGAACACCAGCTACGCGAGATGCGAGTGCGTTTACGATGTTCGTCTCGCGAGAGTTGATGATTTCGTCGCTCTTGATTTCTTGGGTAGCGTAACCCAGCGACTTCTTTGAGCGACCGAGACCGATAGCAGTTACAACTACTTCCGACTCTGTACTCTCGTCGTCGTCCATCGAGACGTTAACGACGTCGCTTGTCCCGAGAACAACTTCCTTGAACAGCTTTCCGATAGATCGGAATTCAAGGGTAGCACCCGTGCTGCCAGCCTTGATCGTGTACGACCCATCCTTCTTTGAGTAGGCACCGCCTTTTGTGCCCTTTAGCTGGATGGTAGCCCCGGCGATTGCAGAACCGTCACTGTCTGTGACCGTTCCCTTAATTGTTCTGTCCTGTGCGACGGTCACCACAACCGTTGTGCAAAGAACCAGAACCAGAGAGAAAAAGTGTTTCATACTCCTGCACTGAAGAGTGGATGAAAAAAGTGGACTTTTCTTAGGAATGTATGTTTGCGCCGAAGCGCTCTCGACGTTTGGTGGTCCCAACAAACCAACGCATGTCCTAATGTAACTAAAGCATAATATATTCAAAGCAAAAAAATTACCCCTCGCCTAATCGCCCCCTGAACCTGCCCCCGCGTGTTTGGTTCGCGGTTCTCGGCTTCAAGATCCTTTTGACCACCAAACTATCATTTCAGTTGGTAGCGTCTTTGGGGAGCAGGTCAATCTGCGTTGCTTTGCTCATACTTGTTGTAAATCAGCTGAATCAGGAGTCCAAAGAGTACAGCAGCAACAACGAGAATGTTGTTCACCACCCCTTCAACAGTGAATGACATTCGAATCAGTATAGTGGATATGATGAAGCCTGAGTTTCGAATGATGACATGAAACTTATCTGTATGAAAGAATGAGACAAGCAGCAGGATTACATCGACGATCACGAGTAATGTAAAGAACTGCTCAAAAAAGACTCTGTTAATGCCGTGAAACTCTGTAAGTGTTGACGACCCCGTTGTAAAACTGCCTACAAGCCAATCAACAAATGAATAGATGGCCAATATGAACACCAGCGGCACTAGTCCCGATGCGATAATGCTCTTAATACGGGCATACTTTTGTGTTCCCTCGTCAATGTTCGCTTGCGAGTTTGCTGAGGTAAAACGGCGCTTGCTCTGCGTAGAAAAGACATAGATCAGATAGAACAACAGCAATGTTGAGATGAGGTCATACGTAAACTGCAAATCATACTTGAGGGTAAACCAGTCAGATGACATCTTCAGATTAGCCAGATCTTTGAACAGTCTGCGCATGATGATGAGTAAAATGATCTCGTACTGTTTGTTGATGTACGTGCTGAGAGATTTCGGTAGATAGAAGATGAGGAGATACACCTCATAAACAAGAATGAATGAGAAGGGCGTATAGAGCGCAGATATCGGGCTGCTTAGAAGTTGTGAGGACGTATCTGCCTCTATTAAACCTGATGCAGCGAGAAGTATGATAGCAAGGTGCACAAGAAAACTTGCGATGGCTACCATCAGCGTGAAACGCTCAATACGATGCCGCTTCTCCGGGGAGAGCAACTGTTCCGAAAGATTTAAAAGAGCATGCTTCATGTAAACACCCCTTCAGTCTGTTTTTTTAGTTGTAACGTCATACACGCATGACTTTGAGGGGCAAGTTAAGGGCTTTGTTCCCCTCATCAACAGGTGAGCCCCTTTACTTGAACGTACAGGCTAGCGCTACTGGTTTCAAGAATCGCTGGCATACACTCTGTGAAACAGCCTGGTGTGAGGCACAGTAAGTGCACTTAGTGCAATAAAGAGCATTGCAAGGATGTTGAGGCTAGGGAACATAACGTATCCAATGCCGATCCCAACAAAGGTTAGCAGAGTTAGCGGCGAGGCAGCAATGATGAGCCTGCGCCAAGACCATGGATGCGCATCATCAATGTGATACCGTAGCGCATTCATACTTGACCATGAATGTACGACCACGAAGTACCATGCAAAGGCTATCAGCGAAGGGGCTAGAAGGGAAACGGCCAGTATGAGCATGCTATGAATCACAGATCGTGCAGGTTGCGTATCAGAACCAACAAGCGGAACTCCAATCACCAGCGCCGCGGCTACGAGTCGAATGAGGCCGTACTGGGCCACCATAGATGTATCAACGGAATACCCGAGTAGTGTCTGCAGAATTCTACCGACGCTTGGATCATGAAGATCAATGAGCACAATGAGGATAGATGTTCCGTAGACCAGTGCAAGTAGAGGTTTGATTCTCGTAGTAGAGCGGATATCACAATCACCGAAGTGCCATGCAGAGTTTATCAAGAACAATGCGAGCATGAGAGTTGGCTGTACAAGCCAGATGCCGAGTACAAGGGCTATGCAGACGATATAGATCGCCAGCTCCCGCAGACGTTGTGCCCGTGTAGACATGAGATGGAGATCTAAGGACCCATGGGGTATCCCTAGGAGAGCAATTAGGATACCAGCAAGAAGAATGGCGATATCCGTTGGCATAAAGCCAAGTCCTATAGCCACGATGGCCGTCAGGGGATAAACTATCGTCGTATGATTGCGCGCAGGAACGGACGCCACGGTAGACTCCAAAATATCTTCACTTCGTCAGTAAGCGAGGTCCCCTCGTCGAGAAACCGAAGGATCTTTTCGACAGGATTTCTCGAGAACAATGTCCAGAGGATTCTTGGCACCTCATGGGGCTCATCACGAATGATTCTCAGGAGCAGTTGATCATACCATCGAAAGCGTCCGGGGGGTAGTGGAGGAACAGAGAACACACCAGTTCGCTTGTAGGACATCATCATATGCTCGGCATCCCGCACGCAGCGTGCAACAGTATAGCCAGTAGTTGGCTTCGTGAGTCCACCAGCGGTTCCTATGCCAATCCATGATTCGCCATGCAGACGCTGTGGCATACGATCTGTCATAGGAATGATTCCAATCTCTGTTGCTTCTACTTCATAGTCTGATGCGCCTATGATGTCGGCAATGTAGGCTCTCAGTCGCACCTCATACTGTTCAGCATCCCAGACAGCAGCAGAAAACACTGTGCACTCTACGAGCGCCTCGTTCTGCGCATACGGCAGTACATAGACAAAACATACACCATCTGACTGGTCTACACGGAAGTCCATCATTGTTGCTACGTCTGCATCGAACATGGCCGTAGACGTGCGAATTCGCCAACCTCTAAAGTGCTGTAATAGGGAAACACTTGCCGGTATGCGATCACGTCCGCGATCACAACTATCGAGCGATACATTTGCCTCCGGATTGGGTGCAGCCGCATTGCCGGTCTCTCGTACAATGTCTACCTGTGCATCAGCAAGGGCGCGGATAGATGCGGCGGTATACTGACAGTACACCATGCTTCCTAGGTCTAGACCAATTGAGCATTGACCAAATCCCATGCGCACATGCTTCCACTGTGCGACCGCAGCAGCGGAAATGGCGGACAATGATGAGCCCCATACACAAAGTGTCCTGTCTGGCACATCATGCGACCGGTCCAGCATGGTTACGCATAGACCATCAGGTCCAAGCACACGCCGCGCAACGATCGCATAGATATGCGCGGCAACGCCGGCCCCAAGGAAGTGCAGAGATGTAGTGCGATTCATAGCAGTGCGGGAAAAATAGCCATGTTTGCGATAACGATTTTATCCCTAATATCGACCGAGTTGACTAACAACCTTCAATTCATCACAAAGGTGAAACAGACATATATCCTTCCGAACCACGTAGGAAACTCTTGATTAGTTGTTCGAAACGTCATACTTTCTGCGGTTGGGGAACTGAAACAAGTCTTCGCATGGTTAAGTGATGATACGCCAGGAAGAGAGAAGCAGTATTCGTTGTATCGCGCCGTCAAGCACAATGCTGTGACGTTGCGATATGCCGACTAACGGCTAAGCGGTTATTCTGAAATACGAGGTAGGACCTATGTTCTCTGCTACCCTGCGTTTTGCAGCTCTTTCACTCTCAGTAGCTCTGCTTGGTACAAGCACAGCCTTAGCCTCCGATGGTAAACTCGCCGCAGGCGATTACATCGGATTCACGTTCTTTATAGGGTATATGGCGATGTTTGCCGCCTCGGTGTTCTTCTTCTTTGAGCGCGGTCGCGTGTCGGACAAGTGGAAGACATCGATGCTGGTGGCGGGATTGATCACGATGATCGCTGCCGTACACTACTTCTACATGCGCGATGTGTGGCTCTATACGGGTACGTCGCCAACGCAGTTTCGGTACATCGACTGGATCCTGACGGTTCCACTGATGTGTATTGAGTTCTACCTCTTGCTGCGTCCAGCCGGAGCTTCTTCCTCAATGCTGTGGCGTCTGATCGGTGGTTCTGTGTTGATGCTCGGAGCAGGATACATGGGCGAAGCCGTACAACCAGCATCGAACCTGATGTGGGGTTGCATTTCGACAATTGGTTGGGCAATCATCATCTATGAAATCTGGATGGGTGAAGCACGCAAGCGTGTTGATGCGTCTGACAATGCTGGTGTGAAGACAGCCTTCGTGCGTCTTCGCTGGTTCGCACTTGCAGGCTGGGCAATCTATCCTATCGGTTATATGTTGCTCCCTGGCAACCTCATGCATGGAATGATACCTGTGTCGAACATGGATCTGATCTATAACATCGGCGATGCCGTTAACAAGATCGGCTTTGGCTTGGTTGTGTACGTGATGGCAATCAACGACACGAAGTAATCTCGCCAAACAAATCGGCAACTTGAACGCGGGCGCTCCACAACAAGGTGGAGCGCCCGTTGTTGTTTGTCCGTTTCGTAGTCCTTCTTCTGCGCAAGCAGTTGCGCACACGCCTGTCCGATACTCGATCGCTACATCATGTGATGTGTTGGGAGAATCACCTCACGTAAGAGATCCTCAGCGGATCTCGCGCCTTGATATCACCACGGCGTCCACGATATCGCAATGGCGGGAATCACATTCGGGCCAGGAATAATCGTTAGACCAAAGTCAAATGTTACTGCGGTGTTGGCTTGGCGGAGGCCAAGAAACAATCCGCTCTGCGCTGGACGTGTGAGGTCAGCATTCCAAAGCTCGCCTAAAAAGTGCAAATCATGCATTTCAGGAAAGCGCACATCCATCATAAACGCAACACCAATAGTACCATTCTGAAACGGAAAGGAAAACGGATTAGCCAACGTGCCACTGTTCACTGTGTAAAGGTCTTTGCCAGCAACCTTTGCATGAATGATGCTACTTACACTCGTCCGCTTACCGGTAAATGTAGCAACGGCGTAGATGTGACCTATGAAGTTTACATCGTTCATCCACGCGCCATTGATTCCAAATGCATAGATCTGTTTGCCCCCTTCCACTAATCCATTCTCTCCTTCATAGACGGTGCCCTTGATGTTCACCGTACTAAACTGATTTTCCCAACCGATAATGGGGATGAGCGTGCGTCCGGCGGTGACGCTAAGAAAATCAGAAATGCCAACGCCAATCATTGGCAACACACCTTCTACAAGTGCGATGTAGTGATCACCCTTTATCGCGTTGGCTGTGGGCAAAATGAGACCTCGGTTGCGCGCGCGATACGATAGCTCGAGTAGGCTGATCCACGATATCTCGCTTGCATAGACACGCGCTCTGCCAAAAGGAGTCTTTATGCGGATGAAGGAGCCAACTGAGTCTGAACCAGATTCAGTAACGGGGCCTGACACCACGTCGCCATTGATAAGGCGAACGTAATATTCCGCTTCCACATCAAACTCAATATTCTCAAGCGCCTCGTCAGTGATCCCTTGCTGCGTTTGTGCCACACCTAACGCGGCGGCACAAACAAACACGCCAATCAAAGTTATACCTACCAAGAAGCGTGATAATGGGCTCATTCTCCCTTGCCTTCCTGGGAGAAGGCGAGCTGACCACACGCCGCATCAATGTCTAGCCCAGCAGAAGAGCGCACGTTCACTTGCACATCTTCTGCGCGTAGACTGTCCGTAAACCACTGAAACTGTTCTGGGGATGATGGCTTGAGTACACCTGCAAATCCTTCTGGCATAGCAAAATCAATCTCATGAAATGGAATCACATTTACTTTTGTTGGCATGCGGCGCGCAAGCCTGCCTAAACGCTTTACGTCAGCAAGAGTGTCATTGAGTCCATCAAACAAAATGTATTCGTACGTCACAGACTTATGTGTTTTGCGGTAGTAATATTCTAGAGCTTCAATAAGTTCAGGTAGCGGATACTTCTTTGCAAGTGGCATGAGATCCTCTCGCAGATCTTGCGTTGTTGCATGTAAGGACACTGCCAGCTTAATGATTTGTCCTTCATCTGCCATTCGAATAATACCAGGAATTACTCCTGCTGTTGAGATTGTTGTTCGGCGTGCCGCAACCATATTCGTCCGCTGATCGGTAAAGATCTGTGTTGCCTTCATCACGCTATCGTAATTATTCATCGGCTCGCCCATGCCCATGTAGACGATGTTCGTAATCGGCTTTGTAGAAAATTTCTGTGCTTCTAGAAATTGATCAACAATTTCGCCCGACGTAAGATTGCGGGCCATTTTCAACGTACCTGTTGCACAAAAAACACAACCAAGATTGCAGCCAACTTGCGTAGACACACAGAGGGTAAGTCTCCGCGGATGTTCGCCATCAACAACCATCTCGCTTGGAATAAGAACGCTTTCAACAGCACGTCCATCCCATAGCTCAAAGAGAAACTTCTTTGTTCCATCAACAGATTCTTGTACCGTTTTAAGCACAACACTCTGTGTTCGATAATCCCTCTTCAGCCTATCGCGAAGATCCTGCGGTAAGAGAGACATTTCTTGCACATCGTTGAGACGTTGAATATATATTCCGTCATAGACCTGCTTTGCGCGGTATTTGCGCTCGCCGGCATTGAGAAACAACTGTTCTAACTCCGGAAGGGGATGCCCCTTAAGCTCAGTTGGACCTTCAACAATGTCTCGCTTTGCAATTGCCATAATGATCTCTTCCTGTTACACTAGTAGGTTAGCACAATCGCGTGCTACTGTTGACGATAATGCAATACCCATACCGTTACATCCAAATGCAACAAGTGTGTGCGTTGAGACGAAGGCAACATAGGGTTGTTTTGTTGTTGTAAATGCCATTGTTCCTGCCCATCGCAAATCAATTTCAATATCTGTGTGCGTTGGCAGTATCACTGTTCGAAGCATTATTTCTAGTGCTGTCTGAATGAGTTCTGTTGTTGTGTGCAGAGGCGTGCGTTCACCCTCAATGTCTAGGTTACGCCCACCCCCCAATAGGACTCTGTCTCCAAGTGCGCGAAAGTAATAGTACCCTTCATCAAAGTGGTACGATCCATGTAACGCAAGGTTGGTAAGGGGCTTCGTGATTATCACTTGACCACGGCCTGGGAGAATCTCGGGAAGCAATGCGTTCTTCACTAATGATGGAATCATTGCGTTGGTGGCAATAACAACCTTGCCCGCCTTAATAGCTACATCCTGATGAGCCGTGCGAACAAGAAGTTCTACCGAACTGTTGCCTTCGTCAGTAGACACAACTTCTGCACCCGTACGAATGTGCACACCTAACTTTGTTGCCATTGCCCACAACGATGCGATGAGCTTACCAGAATGGAGTGTGCTCTCAAACGGTGTATGAATGAGAGTGCGAATATTCTTTGACATGTTATGCGCTTTGATGAGATCATTGCGCTGAGAGAAAACATCACTGCCAAAGATTGGGTACAAGAGTTGATTTACTTCTTCCAATCGCTGTAGTGATTGATGATCTTCAAGAAAGATTTCAGAACCACCATCTTCTCGATAACCGATATCATAATGCTTGCATCGTTCACGCAGTAGAGTGAGACCCTGCAGCCTCTGCTGCACCATTACATACGCAGCTTCTGCACCCATCAGATCGATGTCTGAGGCGATTTCACTAACGGAACCAACACATGCAAAACCTGCATTGCGCGTTGATGCTCCGGTAGGCAATAGACTACGCTCCAAAAGCAGAACGCGCCATTCAGGGTGGCGCGTTGCACATTCGATTGCTGTACTGATGCCGATGATTCCGCCACCTACGATGGCTACATCAAACGACAGCCAGGATTCTTGTTCCCAAAAAGATCTCATGCTGAAGAACCATCATTCACCGTTGATTGAATCCTGTGACGCAGAACATGTCGTAAAAACTGCACTGCACAAGAGCTGGAACAGCCAATGCCAAGACAAGGAGAACCGTTAATATTGTCTGCATCTAACTTATCTACGTGATTAGTACGTATTTTCTCGTACTGCTGCAAAAATACAACGGAATGCCATGTGTAACGCACTGCGAGATAATGGTTTCTTCTCATTGTCACCGCGATGAATGAGAAATGACGTATACCCTTTTATCAGACGAGCAGCTGTTTGCCCTTGTGCGAGACAGCAACGATGAACAAGCCTATAGGGCTTTGTTCAAACGATATGACAAACGGGTGTATGCCTACTGTCTCAGAGCACTTGGGTCTCATGACGACGCTCAGGACATGTTCCAAACGATTTCGATGACGGTGTTTGACAAGCGACAGTCGTTCTCTGACGGATCTTTTGCAGCGTGGCTGTTTACGATCGCACGAAATTTTTGCCTCAAGGCATTACGCGGTCGGAAACACACCACAGAACTCACAGACGATATGATGCCGGCAGAAGAGGAAGAAACTCACAGTCAGGATTTTCTTCTGCGTCAGGCACTTCATAAAGCAATAGCCGAGCTTCCAAAAGAATTTCGCGACGCTATCGAGATGAGGTACTTTGACGATCTACAGTATGAAGACATCGCCGATACACTTGGCATAACGGTGCCTCTTGCAAAAGTGAGAGTTTTTAGAGCCAAGAAAATGATCCAGCAATCTATGTCCACGATTATTGACGAACTACGATGACGAATCAAGAACTACTCGCCGGCTTTCTGGATCGCTCATTGAGCGAAGAAGACCTACTCAAATTTGAAGAGCTCAAAAAAGCCTCTCCAGAATTCGCTAGCGAGGTGCAAGAAATGCTAGCCGTTGAAGAGCTCCTCACGGTTTCTGCTCCGCGTGTTCAATACCCAATTGCCTTCCTTGCAACCGTTGAATCATCCATCGCAGCCAAGGTTGCTGCTGGAGCAACAGCTATTGGTCTCGTAACATGGCTTGCGCATGGTGTGTGGACGTGGGTAGCTGGTGGTGCGGCTGCCGTTGTGATTGGTGGAGGTGCTCTCTATCTAGCAACCAACAATGAGGCAACACCTATAGCTCCATCGAAGGCAACCATCAAAGCAGCACCGCACGCCTCTGAAAATCCATCGATTGAGTCTAACACTCCAACTGTTCCTGCGTTGGGACCAACACGGCAGCCACAGTTTAGAAACGCTGCCAAGCCAAATGCTCAATCAACATACTCATCCGGTTCTGAGATCAATGCCCAGATCACAGAGGCTACGGCTGTGATCGTTAGTCTTAAGGCTGATTATGAGAAGTGTTTGGAATCAAACGACAAGGTTCGCTGCGCACAAATCGCACTAAGCCTTGGTAGACAGCTTCGCAAAGAAGAAAAGAACGCTGAAGCACGCAAGTATCTTCTGGCCGCCGTACATCATGCCCGAACACTGAAGCTTGCCGTCTTTGAAATGGACGCTCATGGTGAGCTTGGCATGTTGGCAAAATCTGAAGGTGATGACCAGCGCGCTGCAACTTCATTCCGCAAAGCTGTTGAGATTGGACAGAGCAGCAATAAGAGTTCAAGCAAGTGGAACACGGAACTCGAGAACCTCGAACGACGCTAATTCCGTGGTTGAGCTTTTTCTAGAACGGCGCACCACCCCTACGGTTGCCGTTCTTCTTTTATATACACTTCTGCACGCTGGTACAGTTCCTTTTCAGGACCAACAAGACCACGGCGAAACCAGGCAGCCGCATTGAGCGGTTTCGTATACACTGGCGCATCAGACTGTAAAAACTCTGCCTCGTCCGTTTCTGTTGCAGGATAAAACTCAATGGATGTAAATGGCCCAGCACCGCTGAATAGCTCTGACTCTGGTGTTGATAGATAGTCTGGCGGATGAAGCCGTAGGATCTCAACACGTGAGGACGGTACGCCACTTACGTCTGTCACGGATTGCGAACGCATGGCGATGCGGCCGGGCTCACTCCTTGTGCTAGCACCCTCTGTGTCCTCTAAACGAAGCTCAACAAGAATCTGCTGAAGCAATACTGCATCAGCGTTGAGATTTTCATTCATGTTCCAAAGTATCATCGCTGGTACCGCACCTGTGTCTGCATATGTACGAACTGACCTTCCGGCCTGAAACATGGTTATAGACCATTTGTTCATTCCAGCTTCACTCACAACATCGGGCATTATGCGCACGCGAGGTAGTCGTGTTTCGTTTTGTACAAAAGATGATGCTACGGGACGAATCAATCTCCGCGTTGGATCTACGATCATCACCCAGGGCAACGGTGAAGGTTGACCCTTTCGAACTTCAACGTTTATCCTCCGCGATGCAATTCCAAAAGATTGCATGAGATAACGTTGAACAGATTCAATACGGCGCAAAGCAAGTCCCTTACCAAACTCAGTACCATCATCATACGCTAGCAACGTGCATGAAGCCGAGGGATTCACTTTTAAACGGAAGCCAATGACATTGAGAACATGATACTGCCAATGAACATTAGCATCAGTGAGCGCAGACGGCTCTTTCCATGATGCTGCACGTGATGATGAGAATTGAACGTAGCGTGCAGGCAATACCGAAGAAGAGTCATCAAAAATCACAAGAGGCATCATTGGTACAGTTCTACTCAGGCGAACCCTCTGCGCATAAAGTTGTGCATCATCGCTCACGGATCCATCGTCATGCATAAATGCAAGACGAAGTGATCCACGCAAAACAGAAGGGGGCTTGGGCAGCAATGTTCGGTAGCTCTCACGGACACGGATGCGAACGACGTTTCCATCGATTATAGAATCTGAGCGTGTTGATGTAAGCGAGGTGATTGCCTCTTTTACTTGCGTGCTTAAGTCCACCGTGGTGTCTCGCTCGATAGAAACAAGCCGCACTTGCTGCGGAGTTGTTTCTATCGGATTATTCTCTTGGATTCCAAAGAGATAACGAAAACCAACTCCAAACGTAAATGATTGTGACTGCAGTGCGCCATCGATATTGACTGACGTTAACACACGTGAGTAGCCAACGTGAGGAACAAGAAAGAGATTGCGCGTTGTTGTGAGCGGCAACAAGCCCTCGAGATGTGCCTCTATCCCAGTGACAATCGCTGCACGATTTGGAATAGCCCCTTGACTTGTCATCTGTTCTGTACTGCCATCCACAAATGACAGTCCAGTTGGATCTATAAATCTTTGTGTCTGCGTGTAGTTATCAGAAATGGGGAACCACAATGGAATTCCCACGGCGATTGCAAGCCATGAAAATGGCTCGTAGCGCACACGTGGTTCTGCAAGAAACATCACAACATCGGAGGTGAGCGAATGCTGTAGCGTAGCAAAAAAGACTTGACCCTGCTCTGTAGCGATTGGCACTCGCTCTGTGGCCGTGTAGGACATTGCAAGTGACCGAGCACCCAATCGTGCACCCACACGAATATTCTCCAAGAGCGGAATATCTGCACCAACATGAAACCACCATCCAATGCTCGCAGTTGATGGAGAGAACAGCACGGACTCAGGTGAGGCAACACCTGGTATGGAGCCGAATGACCCGAGTGGCGCTTGAATGCCAACACCAACAGAAGCATCTACAGCAAGCGAAACTCGCTCCTGTTGTGCGCAAATATGAACGGAGGCAAGAGCCCACAAGAAAACAATTAACCGTAGCATCGATGCAAAATAGGTCTACTGCACCACGAATAAGCGAACAACGCTATTGATTGTACCACCAGCTGCACCCTCAACTAAAAGTTGCGCGTAATATGAACCGGGTGCGAGTACGATATCGGCCAACCCTGATGAACTGATAGAAAATTCTCGTGACCCTGCCCGGAGAGCAGATGTGAGATCAACCCGTATCTGACCAAGGGCATCAATAACCACAAGCCGCCCCCCTTGGGTTGGAACATTGCGGATATGAAGTGTGGATTGCGAGACAACGGGATTAGGATCCACGTCGGCCACCAATACGCCTTGAAGCGTATTTACATATCGTGGGCGCCCGTCCTGATAGCGCCAAACATTTGTGACGAGCACCATGGACGTAGTTGGCTGCAAGGTCTGTGTCTGATTGTCCTGGCGCGTAATAGCACATTTTGTAATCGATAATGGAGTACGGTCCGCATCGCCAAGCACAACTACAAATCTTGCCTGAGCAATTACTTGTACGTTGCTTCCAATAATCTTGGAGCCATTGAGCCCCGTTTCACCCAAATTGAGCACAGGCTGATCATCAACAACTGATCGCTGCTGCGTTCCTGTGAGAATAGGAACAAGCATTGTTGGATTGTAGGTGATGTCGCAAACGAATGACTCAAGTGCAAGTGGAAGGTCAATCGGATCTCGCGTGATTGCCATAACATCAAACAAAACCGTATCGCCGATGCGATGATAGAATGTGTCTGCTGTAAAACCCATTGATAACTGAATGGGGCGAGGCACCATGGTAACGTTCACAACAATAGTTGTTGAGTCTACAACAGCTTCACCAAAAGGTGAACGCAGAAGAACAAAGCCGTATCTACTTTCAGCAAACGCTGTAGGAGCACATGTGAATTCTATGCGAATTCTCTGATCCTTTGTGGGTCCTGCAGACGATAAAAAGCGCGCCGAAACTACACCTTGCGTAATGTTTGGTTCAATGGAATACACAAATGATTTGTTGCGAGGAGCTACTGGTAGGTCTACCATGAGCGTGTCCTTGCGTGTAGCACCTACAATCATTTTGTTAAAGACCACGATTTTCTCAGACGGCATACGAAGGCCAATACCATTGAAGTATACGTTGATCGTATCGAGTGGTTTACCATTTGATATATGCAATCGAACCAACCCCACGGTGTCTGTAAAGGTACCTTCACGCTGGGGTTGAAAAACTAAACCAAATGCGAGAGAATCGCCGCCCACGAGCACTGGACCGTTACGATTTACAAGTTGGAATGGCTCATCAAGTGTACCAATGACCTGCCATCGTACGTTCTCGTTTAGTTCGGCTCGCACAATCACACGTCTGTTCGAAAGATCGCCTGTCAGAACTTCACCAAACTCTACTTTATCGGTTCTGTCCACACGAAAGGCCGTTCCGAACAAACGAATCCGAATAGTATCATTCGTTGGAAAAGTTGCGACTGTACGCCGAAGAACTATTTCGTCTTTAAATGATCCTGGAACGGTTGGCTCAAATGAAACCTTGATTCGTATCTCACCACCAGCGATCACAAGATCCCTACGCTGCGTTGCCATGGTATATGGGCCGTCGCAACTATCTATCACAACATATTCGCCCAGACCAACGAGATTGCCAATGCGCACTTCTTTATCTGCGCGTGCGCCAACAGGCAGCGGGGCAAAGCTCAGAGACTCTATGATTGGCCGGCCTGGCTGCGCATTCGCCAGAATTGGAAGCGTAAGCAGCAAGGCTAGAAATATGGTGGTTTTTATTCGCATCTGTGGTGTTATGAGAACCCAAAAAGGTGGATTCCGTTACAGTGTTGCTCTGTGGTATATAAACCTACACTATCGTGCTGAAACAATGCAGGTTTCACCGGTCCATTCCTGCTTAAAGACCTTACCCGTTCCCACGATCCGCACATTGAATCCGGCGGCATAGAGCACGGTAATGGCTCGCCGCAGTGGGAACCCAATAACATCTGGACGCTGGCTAGCCCCCTGCTGAGGTTGTCCTTGAACATTTACACTGGTGCCACGCTCAATACGCGATCCATTGGCAGGGTTTTGGCGCAAAATGAGCCCAGCGCCAGCGGTCATTTCTGCACGAAGACCAAGCCGGCGAAGAACGCTATCCGCCGTGGAAAGTCCAAGGCCGCGCACGTCTGGCACAATAACCGTGTCAACCTCGGATGAAGCAGCAATACGTTGTTGCGTAACGGCATCGAGCTGCAACATCGTCATGGTCTTTTGGACAATTCTTCGGAAGATCGGAGCGGCTGTGGTGCCCCCATAGATGCTGGTGATTGGTCGGTCTAGCATAACGATCATCGCTACACGGGGCTTATCAGCCGGATAAAATCCAACAAAGGATGCGGTGTAGTTCTGCTTTCCATACTGGCCTAGCGTTAGTTGTTGCGCCGTGCCTGTCTTACCCGCGATACGCACACCAGATATGCGAGCCTCTTGTCCGGTACCTCGTTCTACAACGCCAACAAGCATATCTGTTAAGATTCTGGCCGTTTCAACACTAACAACTCGACGAATCTGTTGAGGTGCAATAGCAACATCCACATCGCCATCAGTGGTGAGAATGCCCTTTACAACATGCGGTTGCATGAGTATGCCACCATTTGCTATCGCTGCGTAAGCATCTAAGACCTGTAGCGCGGTTGCACTTATGCCGTAACCAAACGACATGAATTGCTTTGTAGAGGGTCCAAATTCATTCGGCCGCTTCAGTCTACCTCGTACTTCTCCAGGCAGATCAATGCCACTTGCAATTCCAAAACCAAAATCACGAACGTATTTATAAAACACACGATCGTGGAGCTGCTCCGCCAAGGTCGCGAACACCACGTTTGAAGATTGTTCTAGTGCACCACGAAATGTTGTTTGCCCAACAGGGTGGTCATCAGTGATAACGGCGCCCCCTGCCATCTTCAGCACACCATTTAACCCATTCACTTTATCATCGGCCGCAAGCTTACGCTCTTCTAACAATGCAGCAGCCGTTATGGCCTTCATTGTGGAGCCAGGCTCATATTGATCGGTAACGGAACGAATACGAATTGCATCATCGGTAGCGGTGTTGAGTCGGTTTGGATTGAATGACGGAAAGGAAGCCATGGCCAGAATCTCGCCTGTTGCGGGTTCTATGGCTATTACTGTACCTGAAACAGCACCTGCATCTCGGACACCCCGCGCGAGTTCTTGTTCGGCCACCCGCTGAAGTTCCAGGTCGATTGTGAGTTGTAGACCCTGACCATTTCGTGGTGCTTCGCGCTCCGGATCTACACCCGGGCGAAGTCTGCCTCGTCCATCTCTTTGCATCACAACAAAACCACTCTGCCCGCGCAGTATGCCGTCATAGTGTAGCTCTAAGCCTGTTAGACCGTTGTTGTCCACGTCTGTGGTGCCAATGAGCTGAGCAGCAAGCGGACCATGAGTAAAGGACCTCTTCGGTTCTTTCACACGGATAAGCCCCCTATCACGAATGGTATCGAGCACAGGAAACATTACCGTATTTACTCCACGTGCAAGCCACACAAACCTGCCTTGTGCGTTACGAAGACGATCGAGGTACACCTGTGCAGATTCCTCTGCTGCTGCTGAGAGCAACTGCGCACACATCTCGGGATGTTCAATCATTGTTGGGTCGGCAGCAAAAGACGTGGTCTTCATCATCGTTGCGAGGTCTCGCATCTGCCTGTCTACAAGTCTCCCGCGTTCTGCGCGCAGTGGCACTCTGCTTTCATATTGCTTCTTCGCCAGATCTCTATACTTAGCACCTTCTACAACCTGAACCCAAAACAGTCTACCGATAACGATGGTGAATGCGAAAGAAAAGACGAGCGTTAAGAGGCCCGACTTCCATCGAATAGGTTCGTATGACTGCACATCAATATTCACCGTGACGTTTTCTCTTCTAACACCGTTGGTGCCTGCGGTGGAGGTATCAATCCGAGTTGTTCCTGCGCAATACGTGTTATGCGGTCGGCTGATTGCAGTCTATAGGACTCAGTGCGCAAGCTTTCATTTACCGTACGCAAAGAATCGATTCTTCGTTGAAGTACATCGGATTCAACAAGTAGCTTCTTAACACCAATCACGTTGCTTACATACAACACTGTTGACATGGCACTCACAAAGACAAGCGCAAAGATGCTCCAACGGTTAAGGAGACTGCGTTGCTGTACAATCGCGGTTGGCTCCTTGGCTTCCATTAGCGTACCTCGGCTCCTGATCCAACCACGCTATCAGTAGGCACTACAAGTGTAAGTACGCCATCCGAATTGGTGGCAGCAAGTACCATGCCTTGCGATTCCATCCCCATGAGTTTCGCTGGTTTCAGATTTGCCACAACTACAATGGTCTTTCCGATCATCTCTTCTGGTGTGTAGTGCTTTGCGATGCCTGCAAGAATCTGTCTACGCTCTGTACCAACGTCTACTTGCAGCTTCAACAACTTCTCTGACTTCGGCACTCGCTCGGCTTCAACTACAACCGCAGTCCTCAGTTTGATCTTTGAGAAATCATCAATTGTAATCATATCATCAACCACAGCATCAACAACTGTATCAACAACAAGTTTTTCTACCTCGCGCTCAACCACGTTGTTCTCCACTTTTGTAAATAATATTGTTGGCGTGGTAAGGGGCACTCCAGCCGCTACCTGAAATTCATGGGAGTGAGACCATACATCTACTCCAATGGAGTTTTGCTTAGGAGCTCCAACAGACACATCAACAGATAACATACTCTGCATCGTAGCAGATGCCACGGGGCAGAATGGAGCAAACACAATTGATAACGTGCGAATTGCTTGTAGACACACAAACATTGTGGCAGCACAATCTTGTGGATCGCTCGCTATCGTCTTCCATGGTGCTTTATCGTTGAAGTATTTATTTGCTGCGCGCGCAATATTCATTGCACCTGTTGCTGCGTCCCTAAACCTATATGCATCAAGATTCATCCCCACTGCGTTGTTACCATCACGCAGCGCATCGAGAAGAACTTGCTCGTGTGGGCCATACTCAAAACCATCTGGCAATGCAGGTACAACGCTGTTAAAATTCTTCTGAACAAATAGCATTACACGGTTAACATAGTTACCAAGAATCGCTGCTAGTTCATTATTTGTTCGTGCTTGATAATCTTTCCACGTAAAGTCACTGTCCCTTGTTTCTGGCATGTTCATGGTAAGCACGTAGCGCACTATGTCTTTGTGCTGTGGCTCGGGGAATGCCTCAACATATTGATTCACATCAATAGCCCAGTCTCTGCTCTTTGAGAACTTCTTGCCCTCGAGGTTGAGGAATTCATTCGCTGGCACATTCTTGGGAAGGATATATCCTTCTGCTGACCGTGTGCTAAGGAGAATTGGAAAGATGATCGTGTGAAACACGATGTTATCTTTTCCGAGGAAGGCTGTATACTCCGTATTCGAATCGCACCACCACCGTTTCCAGTCTTCGGGTTTCCCTTCGTTCATAGCCCACTGCTTGGTGATGGAGATATATCCAAGCACAGCTTCAAACCACACGTAGAGCACTTTGCCTTCAGCATGTTCAACAGGTATTGGGATGCCCCATTTCATGTCTCGGGTTGCCGATCGTTCAGCAAGACCTTGTTTTAGCCATGATCTACTTTGCTGTAGAACGTTATCCTTCCAGTGGCCGGCGTGCGACTCAATGTATTCTTCACACCATTGCTGAAATGCATCGAGGCGGAAATACCAATGTTTCGTCTTGCGAACTACAGGAGCCTTTCCACTCACAAGAGAACGAGGATTCTTAAGATCTAGCTGATCGTAATACGCTCCACAATTGTCGCACTGATCTCCGCGGGCCTTATCGTATCCACAATTTGGACACACTCCTTCTACGTAACGATCTGGCAGGAACAACTGAGATTCATTGTCATAGAACTGATCTGCTTCTCGTTCTACTAGAAGCCCCTTATCTAGCCATACCGTAAAGAATTCTTGCGCTGTTGCTGTATGAATTGGATTAGACGTTCGGTCATAAAGATCAAACTCAATATCGAGCGACTTCAATGCACATGCATTTGCTTCATGATATCGATTGATGACAACACGAGGAGTAACGCCCTCTTTTTCTGCAGCAATTGTAATGGCAACACCATGTTCGTCAGAACCGCAAAGGGCTAACGTGTCGCGTCCACGTAGTCTGCAATAGCGTGCATAGATATCTGCAGGCAGCGTTGAACCAACAACATTGCCAAGGTGCGTAACCCCGCTTGCATACGGTAGTGCCGATGTAATCAGATATCGTTTCACAGGTTCATCGTTTTTTGCGTTAGGAAGCTTTACTCGAACATGACAATATCAGTAGCTATGCGAGTAGCTGTTGTATCATCGGTTAGTTTGCGAATGAGTGCCAAGGAAAATTCAAATGCTGTACCTGCACCCCTACTTGTAATAATGCGACCATCGGATGCAACCCGATCAAGCGTATACGTGTATGGAGCAAGCACGTTTGCGATGGAAGGATGGGATGTAACTACTACACGCGCTGGAAGAAGTCCATATTCGTGCAACACCATTGGTGCAGCACAGATCGCTCCGATGAGCCCCTTTTGAGAAACATGACGCTCAAGAATTTGTTCGAGAGCGTGATTGTTAATGAAGTTTGATACGCCTTGCTCGCCTCCCGGTAGGACAATGGCATCATAATGGTGATCATCATGGATATCATCAATGTGCACGTCTGGTACAATTCTTACGCCCCGAGAGCACACCACGATGTCTCCTTCGCCTGCTACAGTAACATCTAACGATGCACGCCGCAGCATATCGATGATGATGACGGCTTCCATTTCTTCAGTGCCATTGGCAATAGGGACAAGAACTTTCTTCATGGGTTAGTCTTTATGCCCTGTCTCTGCGCCAACTGGGATTGCGGGTTGCGATCCAAGATCAGGTCGTCTAATTTTTCCACCTTCGTGTGCTGTAAGTCCAATCTGTATGGATGCACCTAAGGCAATCACAACAAACAGAGTTGAAATTAGTGGAGCAAGAGACATCGCCTTCCACTGAGTGAACAATGCAATGCACGCTATCGCTGCTGTTGCGAGTATGATCCACAATGAAAGTTGTGCCATGTCTTCATGCGACTCGATTACATTCTCGCTAACACCGGCAATATTCTCAACACGATCTTCAGCACCTTCACCAGTCAGGTACGTAGGCACAACGGCTAATGCCATGACAACGTACACTGCGAGACCCGTCATTCTAACAGCGTTGATTTTCATCACAAGGCCAATGATCACAACAAGCAGTGCTGCAAGTGTTCCAATAACGGGAACATGATTAAAAAGTAGGTGAATCTGTAGCTCGTCCATGATTTACTCCCATTCAATGGTGGCAGGGGGCTTCGACGATATGTCGTAAACCACTCGATTGATTCCTCGAACTTCATTAATAATGCGATTGCTCATTCGTGCCAACACATCGTAGGGCATATGGTACCAGTCAGCAGTCATACCATCTGTGCTTGTTACAGCTCGCAAGCCACATACGTTCTCATACGTGCGTTCGTCTCCCATCACACCAACTGTACGCACTGGGAGCAGTACCGCAAACGCTTGCCAGATCTCGTTGTAGAGTCCAGCATTACGAATCTCTTCAAGATAGATCTCATCAGCTTCGCGTAGGATCTCGAGCTTTTCAGGAGTAATTGCGCCAGGAATACGGATTGCAAGTCCTGGACCTGGGAACGGATGACGCTCAACAAACCAATCAGGAATTCCTAACTCGCGGCCAACAGCGCGCACTTCATCTTTGAAGAGTTCGCGAAAAGGTTCAATGAGTTGCAAGTTCATCTTGTCGGGCAAGCCACCAACATTATGGTGCGTCTTAATGGTTGCAGACGGACCTTTGATGCTTACGGACTCAATCACATCCGGATAAAGCGTGCCTTGAGCCAGGAACTTTGCGTCAGAGAAATTGCTCGCTTCAATTTCAAAGAGGTCAATGAATGCTCCACCAATGATCTTGCGTTTGCGTTCGGGATCTTCAACGCCATCGAGCCTCGAAAGAAACATGTCTTTGCCATCTACAAGATCAACGGTCATGGAAAAATGAGTCTTAAACATCTCAATGATGTTGTCGCTCTCACCCTTACGCATAAGACCACTATCGATGTGAATGCAGTGCACTTTGTCGCCAATTGCCTTGTGAAGCAACACGGCAGCAACTGTTGAGTCTACTCCACCACTCAACGCACAAATCACAGCACCATCACCTACCGTTGAGCGAATCTCTGCGAGAGCTGCATCTATAAAGGACGTAGCATTCCATGTTGTTTCACAACCACAGATTGTGGTAACAAAGTTGCGCAAGATTGTTTTTCCTTCGTTGCTGTGATGCACTTCGGGATGAAACTGCACGCCCCATATTTTTCGTTCAACATTGCGAATGGCACAAATATCAGCGTTCTCCGTGTGAGCAATGCGCTCAAAGCCAGGAGGTATTTTGGTGATGTGATCGCCATGACTCATCCATACCTGTGATGTAGGACTTAAGCCGTGGAGAAGGTCACTTGTATCGTCAACCACGAGTGTAGCGCGGCCAAATTCACGACGCGCTGCTTTGTCTACAACTCCACCAAGTTGATACGCAACCAGTTGAAGTCCATAACAAATGCCTAACACAGGCACACCCAAGTCAAAGACATCAAATTCGGGTAGTGGTGCATCGTCCGAATACACACTGGAGGGTCCACCAGACAGTATGATTCCTTTGGGGTGCAACGCTGCAAGTTCTATTTGACCAATGGAATAGGGATGGATCTCTGCATACACGCCAACCTCGCGCACTTTACGTGCGATAAGCTGTGTGTATTGCGAACCAAAGTCGAGAATAATGATACGCTCTGCGTGTGTCATGCTGCAAAGTTACGACCTATGCCGTCCGCAAGTAGACTTACACATCAATGCTCTACATAGTCTAGTTCTTTTCCATACGTTTCCTTCAAAAACACGAGCCCTGTAAACGCAATGGCCATTGTTAGGCATCCAACGATCACGGCTCCTGAGACAAGGGGCTGGCCAGGGAAGAGGACCTGGTCACTTTTTCGTAGTGCAGCAAAAACCAGGAGCGCTGGCATAAGTCCACCTCGAACAACGTTCGGTACGGTAGTAGCAACTGTTGCCCGCAGGTTTGTCCCAAACTGTTCTGCTGCTGTAGTAACAAAGACAGCCCAATAGCCGGCTGAGAATCCAAGCACGCATGTCTGGATGTAAGTGAGTGTCTCAGTTTTCGCTGGCGTAAAGAGGTACCATGTCACACTTGCTGTTGTGAGAAGCAAAAAGACAAGAATCGTCTTGCGCCGGCTCTTAAGTAACTGGCTTACGAGGCCGCTGGCAAGATCCCCAGCAGCAAGCCCTACATAGGCCCACATCACAGCCAAACCAGCAACCACATTTGCAGAGCCCCCTCCCTCGCGGGTGAACTCAGGCGCAAACGTTACAAGAATGCCGATCACAAACCAGACCGGGACGCCGATTGCTACACTGCTGAGATAGGTACCCAACCTACGTTTCTTAAAAATCATCAGGAAGTTGCCACGAGAAACGGGCTTGTCTTCGATGTTGTTGAACATACCAGACTCTCGAACCCGCACGCGCATCCCGAGGAGACAGAGCCCCAGAACGCCACCAATGATGAAGGCTACACGCCAATCCGTCAACTGGTGAACAGCATACGCCCCAACAGCACCAAGAATTCCCATCGATGCAACGATTGTAGTGCCATAACCCCGAGAGTGTTTTGGCATTACTTCACTCACCAGGGTAATGGCAACTCCAAGCTCACCAGCAAGGCCAATTCCGGAAAGGAACCTGAATGTTGCATACATCGGCACGCTGGTTACGAAGGCATTCGCGATGTTCATTACCGAATACATCAAGATGCTACCGAGCAATACTGAGAGTCGGCCCTTCTTATCCGCTAGAATGCCAAAGAGCAGACCACCAATAAGCATCCCAACCATCTGCGCATTGAGAATCATCTCGCTAGCATCCTGAATACCACCAGGCAATACACCGATTGCCGCCAGGGACTCTGGCCTGACAATGGAGAAGAGTATCAGGTCATAGATATCCACAAAATAGCCCAGTCCACACACTAGCACAGTAAGCCAGATGCGGGTAGACATCGTAGAATCTTTCGTTGCTGAAACCATGGCGTATTATCTACCGATCAAAGTGAAGATGGTCCAAAAGCGTTGGGAAGTAATTCTGATAGGTTGTACCATACGTCCTTGCGATCAGGGGTGGTACACAGGATAGGCATATCTGGGGCACACTCAAACAGCACCTGCCGGCATGCACCACATGGCGACGCAGGTTGTCTGGCTTCAGTAACCACAACACAGAATTGAATGTCGCGGCGTCCAGCAACCGTAGCTGCAGCTATAGCCGCACGCTCAGCACAGTTTGTAAGTCCATAGCTTGCATTCTCTACATTGCAGCCTACATGGATTGCACCACTACCATCAACAACTGCAGCACCCACTCGGAATGCCGAGTATGGCGCATATGCATGTTCACGTGCCAGTAGTGCAGCATTGACAGCAGCATGTACCAGAGCATTATTCATCTCGAATTTCATTGCACCAATCTACGTATGGATTGTACACGTTCACTTCTTCGTTGGTACCGAAAAAACGCTCGCACGTTCCCATGGCGTATCGAGAAACCAGATCCCTACGTTGTGCTCGTTTCAGAAACGATGCTTCAGCAAACACAGACATCGCGCGTAGCAGAAGCACTTCCAAAATTCTTAGAGCGATTTCCAACGATAGAGACACTTGCAAAAGCGACCAACGGAGATGTGATTCGGCAATGGAAAGGGCTCGGCTACAACTCTAGAGCCCTGCGGCTGCGAGATGCAGCCAAGGCGGTAGTAGCAGACCATGGTGGTATTATTCCGCGCAGTCTTCCTCTCCTTCAATCACTCCCTGGTGTGGGGCCATACACATCTGCAGCTTTTCTATGTTTTGCGCACAATAAGAAGGTCGTTGTCCTTGATGTAAACGTACGGCGTGTGTATTCGCGACTTATGAAGCGTCAGCGCACAACAGCCGATACGGAAACCGACAATACACTCATTCCATTTGCAGAGTCATTCATCCCTGCACGCAGTGCAGCAGAATGGCACCATGCAGTGATGGATCTTGGTGCCACGATTTGCACTGCTAGATCTCCAGCATGTACGAGCTGCCCCCTCGCACAATCATGTCCATCTAACAGCATACTCATTAACGTTGCACGCGCGAAAAAGCGCGAACCAGAATTCCGTGGTGATCCACGCAGGCTGTGGCGCGGACGGTTTATTGACGTGCTCCGCAGGTGCAGTCCACGTACGGAGTTAAAACTCAGTGTTCTATTCAAGCGTGCTGCAGGGAGCCCCTTGCTTGATGACGAACAGGAATGGTACGCGGCAACGTTAGAGCAACTTCAAACAGATGGATTCATACGTCTCATGCCGAAGGGTGTGCGGCTTGCAGATTAGAGAGTAATCGATAATCCAGCGGTGAAGATGTTAAAGGTGCTCACGTTATAGTCAACAGCAATTCTTACTGGTCCATATCCGAGTGAAGCGCCTATGGTCCACTTCACATTCGTATTCATCGCTTTTACGATTGAGGTCTGTGGTCTCAAATCGCCGGGCTGATCAAGGGTAGGTATTGCACGTTGTCCAAGCGGTGGAGCTGGCAACAGTCCAAGTTCAATCTGTGTTTCTTGTGGAAGCACATACGTGTAATTGCTCGTCACTGCAATGTTTTCGTATGCTATTCCGGTGTAGATGTCTAACACCTTCCAGAGGTTTTTACTGGCGTGCATGTTTACGCTGTAGATCGAAGCGTTGGCATCGAGTTTTGATTCTGTAAAGCCAACGGTATTGCGAAGACGCGTTCCTTGATACACACCTTGTATGGCAAGGTCAAACCATCGCTCGGGAAAATATTGAGACAGACTATGCTTTATACCAATGCCCCAGAAAGAGAACTCGCCAACGTTAGGGTCAAACTCTATAGGCGGAAGAAACCGAATGAGAAGTTCTGTGCCGAACAGTGCGCCAATTTCGATTTGAGGTACGGCAGCAATAATTCTCGTCATGTCTACACCCGGTGGCAGTGTAAGAAAGCCAACCAAGTTCACATTAGAAACGAGTGCGTCAATTGTTGCCTTGCTTGCTGCATCGAGCAACTTGTATTCAGCCCTGTTGTGAAGAACCGAGAGGAGTTGTGCGTTTGTTGGCAGTAAAACAACATTATCTGGCCGCTGACCAAACAGGGTTGCAGCACTGTCTGGCAGCACAATAAATCCACTGTCTTGGGAATCACGAAAAAGCTCTTGCACCAGCATTGTGGCAAGACCCAGAGTGTCAGAATACAACGGACCAATCACGAAAGAAGGGCCCGATGGTCCAATGACAACCTTGCCATATTTTGCTAGCTCAACCAGCACATTCACACGCGGACCAAGATCAATTTGTGGTGTATACCAGCGCTGATCTTCGTTGATGTAGCCACTCATTCCATTGACGCTGACACGTACATATGGACGATCAACTGCGTCCGGCACATATGCCCGATCATAGAACCGGGCGTTTGATGTTGCATTTATCGTGTTTACCATCGGTTGGATATACGGCACTGCATTACTCTCAAAGAGATCTTTGAGAATTGCGCGTGTGATGTCAACAGCCAGTGGATTATAGAACTGCTGCGCCTGAATGTGTGTAGCAAACAGTATCACAATCAGAAAAACGATTGATTTTTTTATCATTGAGTAAGAAGCTTCTTGCGAATGAAAATGTAAATCGGCACAGCAATCATGGCAATGAGTACAAGTCCCATGAGGTCTAGCGCCAACGCAAAAACATTCCGCATAATCCACCACAGTACTTTAAGCACAACGTAGCCAATTGCGAGTGAGAAGATAACTGCGAGAATTGTTTTGATGTTCATTGTTGGTGTAGTTCGTGAAGCATAGAGCCAAGTTGATGAGCAGCAGCGCGACGTTCGTATTTGGCGATTTCTTGCACATTCGGTTGTGTAATTGATTCGCCCCTTATCCAACGATCAAAAAACATGCCGATGATTTCGGAGATTCCAGAGATGTTGTCCTGCGATGCACTGAGGCCAGCCGAGGTTTCCACAAGCAATGCCTCGATAGCGCTACCAGCTGGTGCGAGGGCAATAATCGGACGCCCTACGCCAAGGTATTCGTAGACCTTGCCTGGTACGATTTCTGCGCTCTCTTTGGCGTCATCAACGATAAGAAGCGAGGCTTCGCTTTTCATCACATATCCTATGCTCTCTGCATGCGGCACGTAGCCAACAATCTCTATGGAGGGGGCGAATCGTGACGATTGGAACATCGCTAGCACTTCATCGCCAAAACGTCCTACAAAGCGCAGGTGCACGTCTGAGGGGGTTATTAGGCCCTGATTGGCCAACAGATCTAGAGCATCAAAAAATGCTTTCGGTGTTCGCCTGCCGTACATCGAGCCCGTGTAGGTAATGGTGAACTTGTCATTGCGTTCGTACACAGCGTTGGGAAAGTCTGAGGCATCGTATCCATTTGGAACATGCTTGAATTTGGACCTGTTGAGGTGCGGGTACTTCCGGAGGGCATCGTCTATGATTCCCGTCCACGCACACTCTACCATATCGGCCTCATTAAATACAGAGCGCTCAAGAGATCGATCGATTGCCGCAGGAAGAAACCATCTGTCTGGGGTGGTAAGAAACTCTGTCCATGGATCTCGGAAACCTGCAATCCATGGTAGCCCGGTTTTCCGTTTGATTGATCGCGCAATCAGGGCGCACGTATACGGAGGTGAGGAGCTATAGATTGCTTGAATGTTGTGTTTGTGCACCAACTCCACTCCAACTTTTGCCGCCTTCCGTAGCCAAGCAATTCGTGCATCAGGAATGAAGACTGTTGCTCGCACCCATTCCGCCAAACGCTCCTTGACACCTTTTCTCTGCGTCCCTGCCTTGTTCACGTTCACGTCTATCGCAGCCCCTTTTCGCCCCATGAACTTCCGATAGAGATCATAGGGCTCAAGAATAGGAACGCGAACAACCGTAACGTCCAACGGGATTTTTGCAAGGAGAGATTCATCGCGCGCTGGGAAGTCTCCATTCTCAACAGTTAGTACCATTGGATGCCATCCTGTTTCGCGCAAATACGTGATGTGCTTCAACACACGCTGCACACCGGGCCCACCGCCGGGAGGGAAGTGGTAAGCAATCACAAGGATAGTCTTCATGCAGGCAGTTGGAAGATGAAGGCTGCTTCCATAGCGAGGGAGCGAACAAAAGGTAATGACCGAATGGCTGTGACCTCTAGGCTTGGGATCGGTCTTTGGTATTTCCAACGGAACACGGGGCGCAATGCAAAGTAGCGTTCGCCAAGAACGAGGAGACCGGCATCCTTCGCTGCCTTTATAACGCCCAAAGCTGTGCAACGAATCACGTGTAATCGTTCAAGTTCTTCTTGGTTCACTGGGTTACCCTTGCGAACGAAGTTGCTGAAGATTGACCACGGCAACATGTGCAGAAAGGGTAACGCACCGGCCTTCGTACCCATCAACTGTTGGTGTCCACCAAATGGCGACGTATACGGTGGAAATGTTACCACCACCACACCACCCGGTGTTAACAGTCTCGCAATATTCTTCAATGCAATTGTTGGATCATCCAGATGTTCAATCACATCACGAAGCAGAACAATGCTAAACCTGCCGCGCCATTCAACAGGAATGTCTTCATAAATCACATCGTGTTGCGTGAATTCCATCGGCAGGCCAAGTGATTGCCACAACGGGTCACTGATCTGCGAAAGGAGAGCCCCTTGAATATCAGTTCCCAATGTAAGCGATGCGCCTCGCTCAGCAAAGGCCGCCAGCACACCACCCTCGGCGCACCCAATTTCACATACGGCTGCACGCGGCTGTAACAGGCCGTGCTGTTCAAGCCACGGAATGAGAGTATGTACAGCCAATCGGTACTGCATACGCACATTTCGAATCGTGCGCGGATGAAGATCCATCTGCGCAACACGATCGGCAAGGTCGAGATGTAAGGGGCTCATGGAATGCCAAAGATAGCACGGAGCGCCACCGTATCTTTGCGCACCCATATGAAGTACTCCATAGTAGTGGCCGTCTACAATCGGCCCGATGAGCTCAACGAGCTACTCGAAAGCCTTACACAGCAGACCTTCACAGACTTTGAAGTGATCATTGTTGAGGATGGCTCGTCAGTGAGCTCACAAGATGTCTGTTCGGCATATACTTCTCAACTGCAGATCCACTATTATGCAAAAGAGAATAGTGGACCAGGGCCGGCGCGAAACTATGGGTGCAGACGGGCTTCTGGCGACTACTTCCTCTTTATTGATTCTGACTGCACCGTTCCACCAACATATCTCTCAGTAATCGATAGCGCCGTTGCGAAGCATGGCCTTGACGCGTTTGGTGGGCCAGATCGCGAGCATGAGAAGTTTTCGCCTATACAAAAGGCAATCAGCTTTGCCATGACGTCTATTCTCACCACAGGTGGAATCCGGGGTAGTAAGGTCCGCGTGGGCGGCGTCTTTCATCCCCGTTCATTCAACATGGGAATATCGAGAGACGTGTTCAATGAGACTGACGGTTTTGCTCGAATGCGTTTTGGTGAAGACGTTGAGTTCAGCATTCGCATACTCACATTAGGATTCAACGTTCAGCTTATACCTGACGCGTGGGTCTATCACAAGCGGCGCACAGATTTCAAAAAGTTCTTTACGCAGGTTCACAACAGTGGAATTGCACGAATCAACATTTCGCTTAGGCATCCTGCAACGCTAAAGATTACACACTTCTTTCCTGCTGCATTTCTTCTTTATTTTTGTTTTGCGCTTGTTGATACCCTAGTAGCACCGTACGGCTGGGTAACGCTCATACCACTCGCCCTTTATAAACTTGCGCTCTTCTTGCAAGGGGCTCTCCAATACCGATCAATCACCTTAGGCGTGGGCTGCGTAGCGGCTTCATTTGTGCAACTCGTAGGCTACGGTTCAGGATTTATTCGCGGCATCATTTGGCGCGTTATCCTTAACAAGCCGGAACAGGGCGTAATAGAGAAAACGCTCTGTTAGAGCCTTACTTGAACCATAAACGTAAAGCTCATGTGGTAGACGATACTTTCGCCTGACTCATTGAGCGAAACTGGGGTCAAAAGCTCTCCGCGGCCACCTTCAGACGTGGGCCGTTCATCACGTCCAATGAGATTCATTGCTCCCCAGCCAATGCTGGTATTCACAAAGACGGGATAGTAGATTTCACCTTCGAGTCCCAGACGTACTAGTCCACCAAGGCGTAATGCAGAGGGTTTACCATTGAATTCATCGCCTTGTGTAATTGGTTCACCTTCAATGATTACAACACCAGAGCGGGTGATTGTGTTCTCGCCAACACTCAACACCCGTGCTTCAACGCCTAGGTATGCACGTGCAAATGCCCAAGGAAACTCTACAAAGGACCATTCAAAACCCGTGAGCCCCGTCCACAATGTATTCTGATGTGTAACGCGGTACGTGAATGATTCACCTTTAATGCTCTGCGATCCCTTAAATGAATAGAAGTCAACACCCAGTGGAATACGGAATTTCTTCTGCTTGTCTAAATCCGCGTAGGCACGAAATCCCCAGCCCATTTGTGCGCCATCAAAGGCTCCACCAAACGTGTTTGTGGCAGATGAGGTATCCTCTCCGCCAGCGATGCGGAATACTGCAGGATTGTTATTCGTAATCCAATCTGTGGAAATCCCGGTTGCTACACGGAAACGTACCTGGGCTTCAACTGAGACAGCTGCCAGGATTGTTAGGACGAGCAAGAGTAGATGGTGTTTACGATTCATGGGTGTTTAATATGTTCGGGTGCAAGACTATCGTAAGAATGACCTAACGCGTGCCTGAAGGTTACGTCAGACGTTCACGAACACTGTAACGCTGATGTTCTAAATTGTTTTTAACAATGAGCTCGCCAATAAGTCCGATGGAAATAAGCTGCACACCAACAATGATCATGGCAATACCAAACAATGCAAGAGGTCTATTACTGAGGCTTGTGCGGCCAAGAAACCACTCAACGGCAAGGTAAAGATCCGTTATCAAACCCACAATGGCAAACAATGACCCAACAGCACCGAAGAAGTGCAATGGACGCTTGATATAGCGGGTTGTAAACATCACGGTAAGTAGATCGAGATAACCTTTAAGAAAACGACTTACCCCAAACTTAGACGAACCATACTGACGAGCACGATGGAGGACGGGGATCTCAGTTACGCGGAAGCCTTCCCAATGAGCCAAGGCCGGGATATAGCGGTGCATTTCACCATATACCTGAACGTTATTTACTACTTCGCGCCGATACGCCTTGAGTCCGCAGTTGAAATCGTGAAGTCTGATCCCGCTCATCTTTGACGTTACAGAATTGAAGAGCTTTGAGGGAATAGTTTTGTGCCATGGATCGTGCCGCTTGCGTTTCCAGCCAGAGACGAGGTCATATCCCTCATCTAGTTTGGCGATCATCGCCGGTATTTCATTTGGGTCGTCTTGCAAATCGGCATCCATCGTAATAACAATATCGCCCTTGCTTTCTGCAAACCCAATTGCAAGAGCGGCCGACTTACCATGATTTGTTCGAAAACGAATTGCTTTAAAGCGATTGTTTCTCGTGTGAATGTCTTGAATGACACGGAATGAGTCGTCAGTAGAACCGTCATCTATAAACAACACTTCGTAGCGTCCTCTTGAGACACGTTCTAATACCGACTCAAGTTGACGAGACAACTCAGGCAGTGACTCTGCTTCATTGAGCAATGGAATGATCACTGATATCGTGGAGTCACTCATCTGCTGCCCACGTGAACGGCGCTCACCTCGAGGATGATGGCGTTGTTGATCGTGTCTACGGTTTTCTTGACGGGGCTGATCAGCCCGCACATGTTCCTGCCGCGGTTGGTCCTGGCGCAACTCACCTTCGTGAGTATCACCACCGGGTTGTCCTTGATTTGCGCCGGATTCAGGACGCCTTCTTGGCCTTCGCCTGCGAGACGGCCTTTGATTGTTTTGCTCTTCACTCATTACATCTGTTCCTTCATTGCGTTATCGGCGTACAATGCTTTTGTGTATCACATTGCCGTTCGGAAGGAGCACTCGAACAACGTAGAGTCCAATGGCCGCGTTGGTAAGGTTGAGTATATCATGACACGACGTAATGGTCTTTTGCTCAACGAGTGCGCCCTGTGTGGACATAACTGATATTGATGATCCATCAACCATACCATCGAAGTATACCATGTCACTTGTTGGGTTCGGATACATATGTAGTTCAGAGCTTGCGTCTTCTTCTACACTCGTTGTTGTGCCGTTATACCACACCAACACCTTCATGCGCCTAATTGCCGGGTTGTCTGTGCTGTACGATGCACCCGGTTCCATCTTCACTTTGATAAAGTTGTTAGGGAAGTCAGTAAGTGCATCTGTAAGGTATGCCGAATCTACGTGAACGGGAAAAGAGTTTCTCCATGTCACATTAAGCCGTCCTCCGTCCCAAAGTACGTTTACGTCGTAGTCCTCCCTGAATTGCACATTTGGTACAAGACGTCGAATGTCTTTTGGGCTCATCCACAAATAGTCGGAAGAAGGTGGAACCGTATAGACAACGTGCACCCCCGCCGGAGGCGGTATTGACGGTATTTCGCTTTCACCCAAGGCTGTATCTACTTCTGCTGTTCCCAGGGGATGAGCTGCAAACGTAAACGTAAAGCTCTTACTTCCAATTGGAGTTACGTTAACAAACGTCATTGGAAACTCAACCATCTGTGCCACTACGGTGCACGAGAGTATGAGAGTCATAACAAACGTAGCGATGAGACGAAACATGTTTGAACCTATCCCAAAAAAGAAAGGGCAGCAGTAACCTGCTGCCCTTTTCTTAATAATTCAATCCGAACTCTTTAGCGAACGATTGACACCGAGCTTGTTGCCGTTGTGCCATTAAGTGTGACCTTAACGATGTAGCGACCTTGAGCAAGAGCGGCTGTATTCATATCGAAGCCATAGATACCGGCGGATTTTTCATCGTTAACGATGGTTGAGACAAGTTGTCCAACTGCATCGTACACAGAAACATTTACCTGACCCGCTTGTGGCAGTGTTACGTTCACCATACCAACATTGCTGGCTGGATTAGGCGATACAGATACCGTAAGCGAAGTAACGTCTGTTTCTTGTCCGTTGAGGCGAATGTATGGTGTGCGAGCGTCCGTAATTGTGATCGTGTTGTTACGACCAGCTACGATTGTACCAAGAACCTGACCAGAGATCGGATTCGTTACTACATACGAACGACTTGCATTGTTAACCGTTACCGAGATTGGGAACGTTACACCTTGCAATTGAATCATCGGGTTCTCATCATCATTGATGTACGTCTGATCAGAGAAGCGCACGTCAAAGAGATTGTTTGGTGGTGGTGGTGGCAATTCAAACACATTACGTGCCTCAAGTGAACCTTGCTTGGCTATGAAGACTTCACCGGTCTTCTCATCATTGTCACTAATCGTAACACGTGTTGAGTTTGATGTAATGATGTCTCGTACGCCAGAGAAGTTTACGCCACTCTTGCCAAGTGTACCGCAACACATCGATAGATATGCTTGACCACTAATCTTCATCCAATAGCCGAGTCCCGGGATGATTTCACTCACAGCTTGATATCCACGACCAGTTACATATCCGTAGATGTCGCCAACAATTGCTGGGAATGCACCTGATCCGAATGGAAGCAGGGTTACGTTTTGCGTTGATGTTGGTGAGGAAAGCGAACCAATCGTGTTCCAACCATCATACATACGTGTAGGGAAGATCTGATCGTTGATGTTGCGAATGCGCGAACCAGCAACCGTCTTGTCTAGATCGTCAGAGTACTTCACAAAGTAGCCAATACCAGGAGCAACGTTAATATCGTTTGCCTGATATGAGTTCTGGGTGAACTTGATCGGGGTATTGAGGGCGTTCTTAAAGACGTCCTTCCAATAGCTCGAAGAAGGATTTACAGGAACAGAAAGGAGGTTCCAGCCCTTACTAATTACAGGGAACAGAGCAACCTTCGGAAGTGTGTATTCAATAACGAATGCATCAATGTCTGCATCACGAATAGTGAATGACTGCTTCGTTCCACCCAGGACTGTACCTTGAAGCATGTTTACGTTAAAACGTGAACCGTTAAGAATGTCACGGATGTACAGGTCTGAACTTGGTGTAAACTCATCAGTATCCCATGATACAACCACTGGATAGTTAAGCGGGCTTCCAGCGTTGAATTTACATGTGTATTGGATTGTTGTGTCTGTGTAAATCGAACGGATGTCGCGCGACGAACCTTTTGGTCGTTGGGCAGATGCAGTCCAGAGATCACCAAGACCATACTGATATATATCAGCGCCATCTTTATCCTTTGGATACCAGCGTGCGCCGAACGAGTTCAGCGGAGTTGCATATACTGTTTCACCAAAGAGTGTATCAACGAATTCTGTAGCACGGTTGCCTACTCCGAACGTAATAAATGTACGCTCAAGTGGACTATTCGAGTTACGGATATCAAGCGTTACACCACGGCCAAGAAACTCTTGACCACGTTGCCAATTATTGTTCTCGTCGAAGATGTTCGGCTCGTATGGCGTGCGGAAGTAAATGAACGTGACTTTAACACGAACTGGTGTTACATCAAGCGATGTAGACTTGAAAGAGATATAGCCTACATACGTGCCGGTAACTTCTTGATCATCTCCGTTTGGAAGCTCATTAGGATCACAAATGATGCGGAAATTCAGATCTCGCTGACCTACCGTTGGATCACTAAATGGAGTTACACCCAGTGTTGTACCAAGAATACCTTTGTCCATGTATTGGATGTATCCTTCGCGCACTGGCTGTGCAAACGGATTAATCTCGCCTTGGCCGCCCTTGAGGAACGACTTGAACTTGAGCCACTTCGAATCAGACTGAACAACGATTTCGTAGGCACGAGTACCTGTAACCGTGTTGATCACGTCTATATCGCGTGTTCCAAGACCACTTGGTTGATCATCGTAGTTGCTACCGTAGTCAATCGTAATAGGATCAACAACGAACCACTGTGAACCACCAGATTGATTAACTGAGTCTACGAGTCGGAATGCTGGATTAGAAACGTTCGTGAATGACAAACGTGGAGAAATGTCTGTTACTTCCAGCCAAATCATACCCGGCTTTGAAGGACGGAGCGGATCGCGAATTTGCTCTTGTCCAAGACCATCAGTGAAGTAGTTATCTACACCACCAAGACCAGCAAATTCACCCGGAGCACCGTCACCTGGGAATGCAAGTTCGCGTCCCATTTGGAAATCGTTGTAGTACAAGGTATCACTCGTAAGAATGATTGGTGTACGTGAGCTTTCTTGATTGAGCGACGGGTTGGCAACAACTCTGAAGCGCAAATAGATGAGCTCTGTAAATGGACGTTGATCGCATGGTTGCGAAACATCGCCTGTTTGAGGTAGAGCTCTCGATGAAACGCCGGTAACCAATGCGCGCTTGCCACGAAGACGGTTCTGAACCGGAGCAGCGATTACACTTTGAAATGTTGTGTCACGAGCAACGAACACCGTGTATTCAAAATCACGACCTAGGCAACCTAGTGGTGAAAATTGTGGGCCACGATTAGGGCCATTCTTATCAACGCCAATCATTTCAAGAGCCGTGCTGTCATACTGCACTTTAAACTTAAAGCTGTAGATCGGGAAGGCCTTGTACTCAGATGTTGAGCGCCAACAGTTTTTGATGAAGACCGGAACAAGAAGTTCGCGGTCACCATTCGAACCACGGCTTGAAGTCCAGATGCGACCATCAGGATAATATGTTTGGTTCCATCCACCACCAGAACCTGTCAGCGAGAGCGTCGGCAGCTCGGGCTTGTTCGTTTGTGCTTGAAGCACTTGCGAGCCGAAGCTGATCAATGCTGCAAGCAGGAGAACAACGCCGAGCTTGGCGTGGCCACTCCAAAGAGCATATTGACGATTCATAGGAAAATCCTCAGATGAGTTGATCAAGAGATTCTTCATTTCATTTCCATTGTAACTGTTCTTTTCTTGCCACAGCGACTTACAACAAAGTAAAGGCCATGTGGAAGACCATGCATCGATAAAAACGTTTCATTCGTTAGTTGATCGCTTGTTGAACCAACAAGCTGACCCATTGCGTTGAAAACATTTATGCTATTCGTCTGTCCATGGTCACAATAACATCTTGCTATCTGATCGATAATCAGAAGATTATTATTGCGTTCATCGGCAGAGGATGAAACACGTACGGTTGGGTTTTCAGTTTTGATCACTACACTGTCAGTCAGCTTCGGCCAAACACACGTACAAGAATCCTGAATTGAAAGCTTGGAAGTAATCAAGACCTTTTCGTTGAGACTCGTAGTAACATTTCGGAAGGTTGCTTCTATCCTTGGCTGCGCATTCCCACTTTGTTTAAACGCTACATGAAGTTCGCCGTTACTACGCTCTGTACGTAGGATAGTTGCGCCTGTCATTTCAATCAATGTCACAATCGCTTTTGATGTATCACTGTTGTTGATTGTTGCGATTGCTGAAATATTTGATAGACCTGGAAGCCGCACATCAAACGCCACCATACCAACACTATCATTCCCAAGAATTATAACACTGTCTTCTTCAATCCACATACCTACATCATTTCTCATTTTCGCAGCTGCTATTGAAATAATCGGCTCGTTCTTAAAAACGGTGACGAGACGTTTAAATTCACTGTTGAAACTTGGTGGCCAAGGAATAGACAAAGTGTCTAGATCGGAGCAGTTTCCAGCAAAGTTTCCAGCTACAGCAAATACCGGCTTGTCTCCCACCATAGGTGTGATGATGTTAAAACCTGCAATCCTCATCTCTCCTTTAACAACAAGGTTCATTGTTGGCTTAAAGTCGAGATTCGCAGAAAGAGTACCTTCTGTGAGCAAATCAATCGGATGAGTGATTGATGAGTCATACCCAATCGTAATGTCAAAGGACATGAGGCTATCTCGGGAGGTTATCCTCCCTAGTGTTGGAGCGATAAGCCATCGCCGTTCCGAAGAACACACGTCAACGATACGTAAGGAACGAACCGTCATCGTGTCCTGAGCGGCGAGGTTGCTGGCCGTCATAAAGACGGCCAGCATACACATCACCAATTTTTTCATCTTGACTATTGCAGCACGTTCGATTAACGAACTACTGTAACCATGCCTGACGCATTTACTCCAGCACCATTAACACGAATCACGTATGTACCAGGAGCAACAAGTGTGCCTGTTACGTCCGTTCCGTTCCATGTTGTTGAGAGGGTACCAGCTTGAGCAGCCGCATCAAAAATTGTGTTCACGAGTTTGCCAAACGTATCATAGACACGAACGACAACTGAACCAGCTTCTGAAAGTGTCACTGCCATTGACATGTTTACAGACATTGGATTTGGATAGACCAAAACGGCTGATCCAGATTCATTCTCTACCATGCTAATAGTGTGTGAACCAACTCCAGCTTCGTTGAAACGAATGTTCGAGAAGTTGAATGTTGACTTTTCTTTCAATGTTACGAATGCAACAGGTTGTGATACATCAAATGTGCCATTACCTGAAACCACAGCGATGTCTACACTCTTGTCAATTGCAACGGCGCTATTCTCGTTCATCACAGGTGTGACGTCTACGATTTCACCATCGGTCTCAAAGCGAATACCAAAAGCACCATTATGGTTGGCATTCATAAAAACAGGAATGCGAACAAGGCCGTTACCAATCTTCGATGGCTCACCAAATGCTACATCAGTTGCAGCCTTCTTGGTGTCTACCATGCCAAAGTCTGGTCCGGTTGTGTCATTATCATAAATCCACGGTAGATATGGAAGTCTACCTGAGATGTAACGCATGATAAGACCAGCGTCATACTCAGTTACTTCATAATAGATCTGGTTCAAGCTGCTAACGTCCGGAGCTTTACCTGAAGTACCATAAAGCCCATCGCCTTCATACATAACGCGAACAACTTGCTTTCCTGTGTTTGCACCAACACCCTGGCCAGGGAAGTACTGCTCATTGTCGATTGTACGACGCCAGATAACAATCCTTCCGCCCAACGTTGAATCAGCAGAGAAATCTCTCTTGAGCTTCGTGAAATAGTAACGACCTGAGTGATTTACATCACCTTGGTACGCTTGACGCTTCCACACAGAATCAAGGGGTTTTTTCTTTACAATAGAACTCATGATGACGCGAGCATCATTTGCAGTTACTCGGCGGTTCTGTGGTAGACCATCATGACGCTGACCAGCAGCTGCAGATGTATCTGAGTCACCAAAACCCCACATATCAAATGTGAGATACACGATCGAGTTAAAGCGAATACGTGCATCCGAGCGTCCGCCAGAAGGCTGCCATGCTGATGTTGAATCAGTACGCGTGTTTCCTCCTAATGCTGGCTTCCAAAAAAGTCCGTTCCAGAAGTCTGCAAGGTATCCAGAGAATCCACCATCGCCTTTGATACCAACCGTTGCACCACGTGTTACAACTGTTGTATTCGTAGTGTTTGGATTTCCACCAACTTGACCATAGGCAAGTTCAATTGCACCTTGGTTGTTGTTCGCTTGACCACCGAGATAAAGACGAGCTTGGAAGTTTCCAACGCTTGAATTTACCGTGGCTACATTAATGTTCAGATTTTTCCACTGAACAATCAAGCAAGGACGAGTTGGCTTCATCGTATCGCAATTCTCATCACGATCTACATCAATGACCCACGATATCTCAGATGACATATAGCCAGCGTTAAAATCGTTTCCTGTACGAATGCGGTGATCGCCCCAGTATGGTGCGATTACATTGCTAGGATAAGACGACGAATTGGTGAAGAGGCCTTGCGGCTGCTTTGCAGAAACAAGTCTCGTGTTATCAAACGTCAAAAATCCATTAATACTAACAAACACACCCGTGTAGAGGCGTCCGTTATAATTGTACGATACACCGGAAGGGAACTGGATGAAGGCATAGCCATCATCGAGGTCATTCACGAATGTAGGTGCAAGAACGAATTGCGATGGAGCGAGTACTGTCTTGTTCAAGAGCGAAGTAGGGCAGCTGTTGATATCCCGGTATGGAAGACCAACGACGAGTTCTGGCTGGTGGAACTGATTGAAAATCTGTTGCGCCATACCATCCACTGCACCGATCGCGATTGAACAGAGTACAATCGCCGCAGCAATAAATACCTGTTTCTTCATAGATACTCCAAGATTTACAACTTGTTGTTATTCGTGACGGTAGATTGGGGCCGGAAATTTTCCGACCCCATCGTTGAAGCTTTAGCGGACGAACACAACTTGTTGCGTGGCTGAATGAACACCGTCTGTTACACGAATTGTGTACAAGCCGCTGGACATCATAACACCGTTAGTCAAGCCGTTCCATTCGATCGTGTGGCTGCCTGCCGCAAACATGTCGTTTGCAAGAGTTGCTACACGTGTTCCGATCGCATTATAGATCTCAACAGTAACATTCGTTGCCGAAGGCACATTAAATGTGATTGCCGTTGAAGTAGAGAATGGATTTGGAGCTGTGTTTGTGATTGCAAGGTCATTCATACTTCCAGCATCTTCATCACCCACGTCCGACGTGAAGTCGTAGACGATAATGAAGCCACGGATAGCATCACGACTGATGATGAGCGTGTCACATGAGCTGCCTGTTGTTCCACTTGTTCGGTGTTGAATGTCGGAGGCCGAACGACCTTCGCCAGTCTTCATGTTGTAAGAGAACAAAGCGCCATTAGACTGATCATCACGAATGTAGTAAGACCCTGGGTTCGTTGCTGATACCGCAGGAATGTTTGTACGACACCATGAGATGAATACCGGATAGTTCACTGAGCTCTGTCCATTTTCACCACCAGCTTGGAAACGAGCACGATAGATCGCTTCACCTGGTTGTGTATTCTCAAATGGGTAGATACTGCGTGTAATACCATTTCTATTCGGTATTGTCCAACGAGCATCAAAGATGTCGATGTATGGTACCGGAGGTAGTTCGTATTCGCAATAGTTAGAGTCAAGCTTACCATAGCTACCTAGGTCATAACCAGTTGTAGCAATCTCTACATCTCCAATACCCCACTGAAGTGTCTGGAATGCACCAAGATTGTTTTCAACGCGAACGTCAACAACAAAACGTGTTTTCGCAGATACTGCAACTTCATATACAAGTTCGCTCTTCACACCCTGGCGGTCTGTTACGACTACTCGGATCTTAATGCGTCCGTTTACTACGTTGCCCTGAAGGTCAGGTGTACTAATCACTACCGTCTGCGTGTCAGCAATTGGGCTTGACAAGCGAGCAGGATTGAATGTCCACGAACCTGCAGGCTCAAGAACCTCGAACGTAAGCTGCTCGTTATCAGCTTCTTTACGACGAAGATCGATGTCAGTAACACGAAGTGTGTCCGTGTATGGTTGCCCTTGCTCTACACACTTAACGATAGGTGAAGCTAGCAGACGTGGATCGTGATTAACAGCACGAACCGTGAGGTTGTACGTACGCACGTCAACAAGTTGACCAGCATCCGTTACAACAACCGTTACGAGAACTGTTGTATCAGCATATGGAAGATCAGTTACGCGTGGTGTGCCATAAAGCAGGCCACTCGTTGGGTTAATCTTGAGCCACCTTGGCGTTGTCTTACGTGTAGCATCAAGCGTAATGTTACCAGCTTCTGGGAAGTAAGGATCGATTGCGATTGAGTCACGCGTCTCATCAATATAGATGAGTTCAAAAGACTGTGCTTGTCCAAAGTTTGGATCGTAGACCTTGATACGACGATTCGAATCAAGAAGGTCAACATTGTAATCAATATCCTCGATAGCTTCTTCTAGAGTCGCATCGAGAAGTTGTGGTTGAACGTTAACAAAGAGACGACGTGTAAGTGTGTTAAGTCCACCGTGACCGTCATTAACGACCACTGTCATAACCGTGTCAGTATTCAAGTCACCATTGACTGGATTACCTGGATTGAAATCATTGACTGGCTTCAGAATTTCGCGTGCTTCAGTTCCCGGAATGCGAACCTCAATGCGACCGCGTGTTGTGAAGTCTTCGGCGAACTGATCACGCGCTCCAGCATTCAAATAACGTCGCATGTAGCGTGTTGAAAGCCAAATAGGACGCGCTTGTAGAACTTCATCAATGACTACATCTGATGGATTCTCGCGTACCGTTGTTGATAGGAAGCCATATGCGGTCTTTCCATAACGGAAGTCCCACACACCGAACTGCTGAACAACTGCACGGTTGGTATCAACTGCAGCCATATCCTCAAACTCATCATCTGTGTTTACGTCAAGACGGAAACGAAGTGAGTCCGTAAGGTTGGCAACAAAATGGACGTTTAGATCATCTGGTTGCTCATTAGCAGGCACATTGTATACTTCGTCAAGGATCGCATTTGGCTGCACAAGACGGCGACCAACACGAGACGTAGTGCTCATCATGCGAAGCGTATCGAGATACGTTCCAGTTGCTTTATCGTATGATCCGGCATCAGTTGTTGTTGGGTCAAGAACGATTGTGGTATCACCCTTCAACATTCCTTGATACGTAACATTTTGAGCCGCGTTAGCACGGTAATTCCAAAGGAAGCGTGGCAACGAGTCTACAACTTGGATACGGAAACGATACGAGCTTGAGTCCAACCAGCCAAAGTTTACAGTGTCCTGTTGTAGGAAACGTGCATTGGTGTTATCTGGATTCCGAGCTGCAAGTGGAATTGAGTTGTTGTCATACTCTTCAGCGTGGAAATACGATGGGTAGGTATACAACCAACGTGAGATAACGTCCTCGCCAAAACCAGACTTGCGGAGAGAATCTACAAGCTCAGGTGATGGAGGGAAGTTCTTCGTTACAACTTCAACTTCTTCGCCACCTGGGACGATGTATGGATTAATTGGACGACCACGTAGCATGCGATAGCCACTTGCACCCCAACGTGGGTTGTTTGTGCTTGCTGTTGTGATAAGTGTGTCGCGCAACCAATAGCGTAGTGCAGAATTACCAGTAGTGATATTCCAGAAATATGACAGCCGCGCATTAACCGTAGAGTCAATTATAACGCGTGGATCATAGAACTTGTTAACGTCAACTGCTGTGATCGTAAAGATTGAATCACGCTCATATACATCACGACCAGGAATCGGAACACCGCTAGCGTCTGATGGGTAGCTTATTGGCTCGTTGAACCAACTACCTTTACCACCACCGCGAGGCGATTGCGCCGCAGTAATTGGTGTGTAAAGACGATTCTCCGTAACAAACACGCGATTGCGCATTTCTGGATGAATAAGTGGTGATTTTCCAAGTGTGTCAGCTGAACCAGTGAACTGAGGAGGAACAGTGTTGTTGCCTACAGTGAAGGTCAGACCTCCACTAATAGCACTAACAACGCCATCTTTCCAAAGAATTGTACGAGATACAACGGTTACTTGGTCACCCTCAATTACCGGAAGAGCGCGATGACGCTCTCCTCCAAAGTATGTCTCCAGACCACCATCACCATCTACGGCGTTAGAAGTAGGAAGTGTTGGGCTATTTCCAAGACGGAAGTTCGGTCCACCGAGTTCACCTAGGATGGTTGAACCTTCCCACTTACGACCTTGCATAGCTGAAGAATCTTCAGCAGTTGCATTGTCAGCTAGGAAAGATAGAAGCGTCGCTCCCGTACCATACGTTGCAAGACCTTCGTACGCACGACGCATGTTAGGATCTCCACCGTTGGAAGAATCTGGCACGAGCTCTATGCGTGAACGGAAGTTCGTATCTGTAAGGCCTGTTTGTGTGAGGTTTGTACGGATATAATCACCCGTACGCTCGTTGATCACAAAGAAGACTGTCTCGTTAATTGCACGCGGGTCATTGTTGTTTACTTCGGCAGTGCCACTGTAATCGGCACGAGCCTCGAGGAACAACGGATATCCGATTGGATGATCACCGATAAACTCTGTTTGGACAGCAGCTATATCTGCGAACTTCTCAGCATCGAATGGGTTGCGTGTTGTACGCTTTACGTACTTGTTGTAGGACGGCATGAGCGCGTCTGTGTAAACCATAAGGTTCGGCGGAACACCAACTGCAAAGTCTTCGATTTGCGCCATACGACGCATCGAATAGTCCGCTGTTTTGATGTCTGTTCCCTTATCAAAGATGTCATAAATACGACCTTGAAGAAGGAGCGTATCAGGAATCGTCCAGATAGGAATTGGCTTATAGTTATAGCGCCACGTTGACTCAAATGGACCTTGCTCAGTTGCGTTGTTCGTTGCCTGACGTAGGAAGCGCATGTGCGTCTTACCATTACCTGCAATGAAGAATGTTTCCTGAGTGCGTCCAAATGATGATGCGTTACCAGATGTAGGAAGAATCGTGTTTACGCTTGCTTCCGTACGTCCCCAGTAGTTACCACGAAGTGTGTCTACTCCACCAAAACCAGTACCTGTTGTACCAGCAAGTACACCCTTGGTGTCTTGTGCATCAGGGAGGCGAATGATAAAGCGAGCATCGTTACCATAGATAGAATTTGCAGCAAAACTGTAGGTAGTCCACGGAAGTGGTCCACTTACTTCACCGTACAAAATTGCACCAGCTAGATCACTCGAAGCAGGGTTCTCGGCATCAAGAAGCGGACCCTGAATCGAATCGTTTGCACGACCACGATCAGAAATCGCCTTGTTACCAGTGATAAGACAGCGTGCGAATGCAAGCTTAAGATCATAGTTGTCAGAATAAACAGCGGCACCTGTATAGGCAGTGTTGTTCTGCATACGTACACGATCAAAAGACACAGTGTCAACACGGACGCGGATACTATCGAGGATATACAATGCACCACCAAGACCAGTTCCGTTTTCACGGATTGTTGTACCAGGGTGAGTTACACGAATATTTCCTTGTTGTGTTGCTCCGCTACCTTGACGGTCTACGTTCTCAACGGCTACGTTGTCATAGAAACGCGTAAGCATGCGTTCGTCTGCACGTGGGCTTGTTGTTTGGAAGGTAAACACATCATTGCGAGTTGTGTTCGAAATCGCAACGCCCGTAGCATTATAGGTGATATCATCGAGGTCGGTTACAAAGAAGCGCTTGCGTGTTAACGTATCTGGAGTTACGACGGCTATAGCACCACCGTTACCATACCAAGCCTTGTTAGCACGGAACTCAACACCCTTAACTACGTTAAGGTCGGCGTTGATTACATAGAGAGCTCCACCACCACGAACATGCTGCTTAATTGAATCAGCAACTTCTCCAACACGGTTGTTGATGAAGTTTCCACGCACGTAACGTAGGTTACGACGCCAAATTGGCAAGTTCAATTGGCGGCTAACATCAATGTTAACAGCAATAGCACCACCAGAGAAGTTAGCAGTGTTGTTCTGGAATTCTACGCCGTAGTTCGTGCCGTAGATCCACAGTGGACCGCTTACTCCACCAGCTCCGTACATAATCATGTTACGTTCAGTGAAGACAGCTCCACCGTCAACGCTTGCACGATTATCACGGAATTTGATGCCAAAACCATAATTGCGAGCTGTGATGATTCCGTCCGAACCACCAATGTATGGCGACGCGAGCGTATCATTTACACCTGCAGCCACATAAACAGCTCCGCCACGTGCGGACGTGTTGGAGAGGAAATGTGTAGGCGGGTTATTATCCAGGTTACCACGGATCTGAATTTGCAATGCTTTTGAGCTGGCGTAGATACCGCCACCTTGCGAGAAATTGCCAATTGTATTGACCGGATCCGAAGTGACATCCGTGATAAACGGAGTTGTAGTTTTATTGGAAGTATAACGACCGGCGAAGATCACACTTGTTTGATCAGCTACGTGAACAGCTCCACCACGTGCACCAAGGGTGCGCACGGTGCTATAAACTGCAATGCTGTCTACTATCGTGCTATCTACTCTCTTTGATGGCTGACGGTTCTCAGCATAGTTGCTACTGAACTCGATTGTGTCCTTGCCTTGGAAATCGTTAATACCAAAACCAACGATCATTGGCATACGACCGGAGATGTATACAGCTCCACCGGAAGATTCGTTCTTTTGTGAACGACCCGTGCTGGTGAAAATTTTAGCCGGACGCTGAGCGTCTGTTACTACTCGGATATTGCCAATGCGGACAGTATCCACATCAGATAGCAACGTGCGATTCGATGTAAAGCGAATCTGACGAATGCGGCCGAGGTACAAGGCTAGACGTGCATCATCGATCGACTGGCGATCAGAATCTGTAAATGTCTCAGCCGCTACATCATATATAAGGTCCGTAATACGAAGACCCTGATTGAGCGGCTGTGCCGTCAATTGGCTTGTAAGGAACGGATTAACAGTTGGCGAATATTGCGGAAGCGCGTTTATCGTTGTCTGCGAGATTATTGGCCAAAGTTGCAGGGATGAGCCAGCAAATTGATCAACAGGTGCTTGCAGAATCTGAAGCGCTCCACCGCGGTAGCGTGCCATGTTGTTGCGGAACGTACAACCAACAATCCATGTGCGAGACGAGAACGTCGTTATCGCACCACCACCACCGTTAGAGCAGCGGAGGAGAGCATCGTTTGCCGTTTGGGCTTGTGCACCAGAGAATCCTGTACCTGCATTGTTGACGAGATACACCGGTTTGTTATCAACCGTTGTGTCCTTGCGGAAGTTCAGGAAGTCTACATCGCGGAAGAACGCTGCGCGCGAACCAGGAAGCACAACAATGTGTCCCCATTCACGCGAGAAGTTGTTTACGTCGCCTGCAACGAATAAAATTCGGGCTGGACGCACGTGGATCGCCTGAGTCGTTGGTCGGAACCAAGGACTGAGGCGGATCGCAGATATGACTGTACCAAGTTCTATACGGGCAGCCTTGTACATTATAGCCTTGGCTGGCGTTAGACCTTGAAGGTTCGGATTCGAACCTAAGTCCACGTTGAAGATCGTAGGATACTTCGACGGGTGAATGGTCGGCTCCGTAGCAATCGTGGAAGACACGACGCCTGGTGCTCCAAAGTACGTTGGGTCATCATAACCCGTGTACGGAGGAAACAACGGATTCGCTGCATTTGGATTATACGTCGCAGACGCACGTCCATCAGCAATGATACGGCCACCAGTTGAGTCTACTAACCGACCATTCGGTAGAAACTCAACTCGGGTACCGGGTTCGATCAGAAGCGTTCCACCTACGGTGTACGATCCACTGATGCGATAAATGGTGTCACGTACGAATACGCGAACCGACCCCGGAGGAATACTACCACGAACCTCCACATAACTCTGTGATAGAGCTACATTAAATGCTGTGGTTAGCACAAACAGCAAGCTGCTTAGACGAAACCAACGTTGCATACAACCTCCAGTCGTAAAATTCTTATGCTTTAATTCTTTCACTTTTTTCAGCTTCATATAGGGGAAAAGGCGGTACATGCCGGAGTATGCTAATCAATTGCCATGCCAAGCCTTGCCAAACCCCCGCGAGCGGAGCCGGCAACCTCTGACATTTCAAACTTTTTTACAACCAACGTGTACAATTGAATAGCCTTTTCCTTGTTTCCAGACTTCTCAAAACAAAGTGCAGCGTGATAGTAACAGCGATCCTCTAGGCCACTCTTAGCGCCCTGGGCTCCAGCTTGTTCATATAATGATGCAGCGCTCGAAAAATCGTTTGAGGCCTCCTTGCATGACGCTAGTCCCTGCAATGCTCCGATTTCAACAATCTGGGCATCCGAAGCCTGCGCGCGCTCAAATTGCACAACAGCTTCGGTAGGACGACCAAGATTCAAAAGTGCAGTGCCAGCCATTAAGGCTGCAACTGACCCCGCATCTGTTCCGGCGTATTGCTCACTGATCTCCAGAAGCCCCATTACTTTGTCTGCTCCAACAGCAGGGATTGAATCGCCCGAGAGAGCTTTTGAAAATTCTCCCATGTCAAACGTCATCCGTACTCGCGATAGCTGAGTGGATGCCTCAATATTTTGTTCGATCGCATTAGAAGCGTACCACCAATAACCGCCAATGGCAAACGCAATTACAACAACTACGCCCACAACGGCCTTCCATTGTGTTCGTATGCTGTCCGCAGCTGTCTGCAGTGCTGATTCCGATTGTTCTGTGCTCATGCACTCCTCTAAAGCTCACGGGATGTGCGTCTCCTACATGAAGACGCACGTTCATTATCTATTCCACTTCACGTATAGTTCGTTGGTATGCGCTAGGCGCACCACTCCCTTGAAGCAAGAAGGCAAATATATGACTGATTTGTATACCCACAAAGGAGAATGTGATGGGTGCCAATTGTCCTAAGCCATTTTTGCAAAACGGCTTACGGCATAATAGCGGTTTACAGTGTCAGGACTTGTTCACACAGGCCCTAGAAAGCCATTGTCTCGCGAATGGTTCGTACCACGTCCCCAACATTGATGAGAGTTGCACTCTCAAGGCTTTTTGCGAACCCAACTGGGGTATCCTTTGACCCCAATCGCGCCACTGGAGCATCCAAAAATCTAAAGAGCTCCTCTCCTACGGCCGATGCCACCTCTCCACCAAAACCACCTGTCTTCTTATCCTCATGAACAACAACGCAGCGGCCAGTGGATTTAACTCTCTCAAACACGAGTTCCTTGTCCCACGGGGCTAATGAACGCAAATCAATGACCTCTACATCAATATTGTCGGCCTTGAGGATCTCGGCCGCCTGTAGACACAAATGCACTGGCGTGCCATATGTTACGACTGTTACGCTTGTGCCTGGCCTTCTAATCCTGGCCTTGCCGAAAGGAATAATGAAGTCCTCTGGTGGCATTGGAGTAGACGTAGGGCGGTAATTATAGAGGAATTTTGGCTCGAGGAACATGGTGGTACCTCGAGACCTAATAGCATTACGCATTAATCCTACTGCATCGTCGGCAAATGACGGACAAACAACTCTCAATCCAGGGAGTGTCGTAAAAGTACCTTCTAGGTTCTGCGAGTGATACATGCCGCCTTGTATATACCCACCTGATGCAAGTCGAATGACAACTGCAGGTGCAAATTGTCCGCGTGTACGCCAATAATCATGGGTGCACTCAATGAGTTGCTCCATCGCCGGCCAGAAATAGTCGGCAAATTCAGCCCCCTCAACAACAACTCGAATGTCATCCCGATATCGCGTCATGCCATTCGCAGTACCCACGATGTAGTCTTCAGCAATTGGAGCGTTGAACACTCTGTCATTGCCAAACTCATCCAGCATTCCTTTGCAGACGTTGAAAATCCCCTGCTTTTTCTCAGATGCTACGTCCTGACCAAAAAGAAAGGTGTTGGGATTGCGACGGAATTCTTCCTTCATCGCATGTAAGATTCCCTCGCGAAAGGTCAATAATGGGGCGTCAGCAGCAGGCTTCCAACGTGCCTCGCTGCTATCTGTGTATCCAACAACGGGTTCAGGAAGCAAAAACTCTGAGTATGTTTCGCCCGCAGGTTCGGCAAGGAGCTCAACGGCATCTGCTGCCGCAAAAACGGCCTTCTTGTTTAGCTCTTCAATAGCCACCAACTCTTGTTCTGTAGTAATTCCGGCTGCCAAAAGTGTTGCACGCATGCGAGGAAGTGGATCGCGCGCTTTCATAGACTCAATGTCTTCCTTCGTCCGGTAGAGCTCATGGTTGTCAGAATTGGAATGCGAACCAATCCTATCACAATCGGCATGGACCATGGCAGGCCCCTTGCCACTTAACACGTATTCGCGAGCCAACACCATCGTGCGGTAGGAGTCCATCGGATCGCGCCCGTCACAGAGAAGAATCTTCAGGTTGGTAAAACCACGAAAGTTGTCGGAAACAACAGGGTTGGTTGTCTGCTCTCGAAGCGGTACCGATATGCCGTACTTGTTGTTCTGGATAACGAATATCAAGGGGAGCTTTTCGCGGTCGGCACCATTCACGGCTTCGTAATAGTAGCCTTCAGACGTGGTACTGTCGCCTGTAGAGCAATACACAACCTCATCGCCCTTGTATTTTTTGATCGACCGTGCGAGGCCGGCTGCCTGCTGGGAGTGATTGCCGGTGCACGACGACGAGTTTTGTAGACCGATAGAAATCTTGGCGAAGTGGTTGCTCATGTGACGTCCGCCACCAGCAACGTCTAGGTCCTTCGATAAACCGTTAGCGATGATTTCTTCTACAGTGAGACCCGCGGCGAGTGATGTGAGGAGATCGCGATAGTAGGGAAACAAGAAATCTTTTCCCGAGCGAAAGACTTTACCGAGGGCAAGCTGAATACCATCATGCCCTGCAAAAGGAGCGTGATAAGACCAGCCCTTAGCCATCTTTAGATAGTTGGCTGCCTTTTCGTCGAGGCGCCTTCCAAGATGCTGCGTTGTATACCAATCAAGCAATGTCAGCTTATCAAACCCACTCGTATCAAAAAGATCTTGCCTTGTCTTTACACCCGTGACTGGCGTCTTCTTCATCTCCTTGGCCTTGGCCATGTTCGTCTCCATTGTGTTTCGTTCAATAGTGTCTTATTTGGAACGGGTCTTCTTCACGGGCGTAAGCCATCCGTACGGGTCTTCGCCGTCTACGGTGATTTTATGGAAGGCCTGTTGCATCGCTCGCGTTATTGGACCAACCTTGCCTCTGCCCACGGCAATTCTGTCTACTGTTTTTACTGGCGTGATTTCTACCGCTGTCCCCGTCAAGAACATCTCGTCACACGTGTACAACATTGCCCGTGGGACGTCTTGTTCACGCACGTTAATGCCCAACTCCTGCGCAAGCGTCATCACAGTATCGCGAGTAATACCTGGCAAGAGAGACGATGCTGCAGGAGGCGTGATAAGTTCATTGTCCAGTACAATAAACACATTCTCGCCTGAACCTTCCGTTACGTTGCCATAGGTGTCTAGGCAGATGCCTTCTGCATAACCGTTTTCAACGGCTTCCATTTTAACAAGCTGTGAATTCATGTAGTTGCCACCTGCCTTTGCCATTGATGGCAAAGCGTTTGGCGTGATGCGGTCCCACGAAGAGACGCATACATCAACACCATTATCTGATGCATCATCACCCAGATAGGCGCCCCATTCCCATGCGGCAATGTAGACTTCAAGCGGACAGCGTAAACTGTAGACGCCCATATCCCCTAACCCACGCAGAGCAAATGGTCGGATATAGCAGCGGCCGAGTTTATTTCGTCGGACCAAATCAACTGCTGCCTCTGACAGCTCATCAACGCTAAATGGAAGCTTTGTGCGGTAGACTTTTAACGACATGTGAAGTCGGCGCATATGTTCTTGCAGTCGAAATATGGCTGGGCCATCTGGTGTGTCATAACACCGAATGCCCTCAAACCACGACGTGCCATAATGCACTACATGTGATAGAACGTGAATAGACGCTTTTTCAAACGGAACGAACGTCCCATTCTTCCAGATTGTGCGGGTTGGCGTAATCGGCATTATTCCTCCAACGTGTTCGAACCCTGGACGGACTCCAAGGCTTCCTTCATTAAACTGCTCACAATCGATGGATTTGCAGATCCACCCGAAGCCTTTAGTACCTGACCCACAAAAAAACCGAAGAGATTCGTTTTGCCTTCGCTGTACTTCTTGAGATTATCTGGATTGTTCCGGATTACATCGTCAACAAGCATCTTAATAGCACCCTCATCAGAAATCTGGCTTAGCCCCCGCTCATCAATGAATTCCTGAGCCACACGACCGCTACCTATCATGTCAGGGAAAAGCTCTTTTGCGGTCTTGCTACTAATCTTCCCATTTGTGATGGCATTTACTAATGACGCGAGTTGTGAACTGGTAACACCTACCTCGTTGATCCCGCATTTATGCTCTCCCATTATCCGCAGCATCTCTGTCATCGTCCAATTGCTTACAAGCTTAAAAGCCTCGCTGGAGGCTGGCACAAGCTGCGAACACGTCTCTTCATACATCAGTGCAACGTCTGAGTTGTCTACCAAGATACCTGCATCATATGTTGGAATGCCGTACTGCTCAATGAATCTGCGCTTTTTTGCCAGAGCTAACTCTGGGAGTGATTGTTGCAATTCCATACGCCAGGCTTCATCTACAACTACAGGAACCAGATCTGGTTCGGAGAAATATCGGTAGTCATGCGCCTCTTCTTTTGACCTCATCAGTTTAGTCTTCTGAGCGCCTGCATCCCACATAAGGGTTTGCTGCACCACTGTACCGCCATTCTTGAGCGTGTCAATTTGGCTACCTATCTCGTACTCGATTGCCTTTTCCACGTTGCGAAACGAATTGAGGTTTTTTACTTCGCGCCTAGTACCAAAATCGTCTTGGCCATCTGGACGAACGGAAATGTTGGCATCACAGCGCAGACTACCTTCCTCCAGGTTGCCGTCACATATGCCGAGGTACATGAGAATTTGTCGGATCTGCTGCAAATACTGATAGGCTTCGTGAGCGCTTCTAATGTCTGGCTCGCTAACGATCTCAATAAGGGGCACACCAGCGCGGTTCAGATCCACAAGAGTGTCTATATCTAAATCGTGGATGCTTTTTCCAGCATCCTCTTCCATGTGGATACGCGTGATACCAATGTGCTTTACGCCAGCATCTGTTTCAATTTCTACGGAACCACCAAAACATATCGGATCTGCATACTGCGTTACCTGATAGCCTTTTGGAAGGTCCGGGTAGAAATAGTTTTTGCGGGAGAATGAGGATACTTCTCGAATTGAGCAGTTGGTTGCAAGCCCCATCTTGACTGCGTAGGCAACAAGATTTTTGTTCAAAACAGGCAATGTGCCGGGGTGACCAAGACAAATAGGACACGCGTTCACATTTGGCTGTGCGCCAAAATCAGTAGGGCAAGAACAAAACGCCTTTGAGGCAGTAGTTAACTGCGCGTGAACTTCTAATCCTATAACGGCATTGTAGCCAGTCCGCATTCCACTTCCTGTAGGTCCAAAGAGCATCAAAACTACGGAAATCAACGCTGGTCAATACTAGACAGAAGCTCATTACGGTCTTAAAACTTCAAATGTGTGCGCACATCCAGATTCCCACCACAGACGATTATTCCAACACGTTTGCCTCTCACGAGCTGCGGATCATCAAGGAGAGCCCCAAGTGTAACCGAGGCGCTGGGCTCCACCACAATCTTTAGCCGCTCCATCATGTGATACAGTCCGTCGATGATTGATTTCTCCGTGGCCGTAACAATTCGAACCTGCGTGTGCTGCAACACTGCAAAAGGTAACTCACCCAAGGCAGTACGTAGCCCATCGGCAATTGTCATCGTTGTGGGAGGGGGCTGACGAATTCCGGTATCCATTGAGCGTTTTGCGTCGTCAGCTACCTCTGGCTCAGCACCAATAATTGCTGCATTCGGACAAACAGCCCTCGTAACGATTGCCGTTCCGCTTAAGAGTCCGCCACCTCCAACTGGTGCCATTATCACATCCAAGTCTGGGAAATCTTCCAAGAGTTCTAGCGCGGCGGTTCCCTGACCGGCAATCACACGAGCATCATCGTATGGCGGAATTGCATGCGCCCCCGTTGTATCAATTATCTGTTGCATCGTATGAAGACGCGACTGCAGGGTGGGTTCGCACAACACAATTGACGCACCGTATTCAAGTACAGCATCCCTTTTAACCTTGGGGGCATTTGATGGCATCACAATAGTGCATTGAATTCCACGAAGCCGAGCCGCATACGCTAATGCCTGTGCATGATTGCCTGATGAGTGAGTAACAACACCGCGCTCAGCAACTGCCTCATCCAGCATCATAACAGCATTGCAGGCGCCTCGCGCCTTAAATGCTCCAACCTTTTGAAAGTTCTCGCATTTGAAGAAGAGGTGAGCGCCGATGAGTTCATTCATCGACTGCGATGTAATGATTGGCGTTCGATGAATGAAGGAGCGAATGCGATCGGCTGCATCACGAACGTCGTTGATCGTTGGAAGATGAGACAACATCGCTGATTGCGCCATCACATGTTGCGGCGGTATTGTCCGCCCACTTCGTAAAGCGCATTCGTCATTTGACCAAGCGAACTCACTTTTGCTGCTTCCATGAGAGCTTCAAAGATATTGTGGTTCTTTATGGCCGCTTGGCGTAGCGCTACCAAAGCATCATCTGTTTCTTTGCCACTTCGTGTTTGCACCGAATGAACATTTGTTATCTGCTGTTCTTTCTCATCTGTGGTGGACCGAATAACCTCTTTCGGGATTATTGTTGGCGAACCCTTAGAACTGAGAAATGTATTGACGCCGATAATCGGATATTCTCCGGTATGCTTCAACGTTTCATAGTACAGCGATTCTTCCTGAATCTTGTTCCGTTGGTACATGTTCTCCATTGCACCGAGTACACCACCGCGTTCAGTGATTCGCTTAAACTCTGTGTAGACTGCCTCTTCTACAAGGTCTGTTAACTCTTCGATGATGAAAGCCCCCTGAATAGGGTTTTCATTCTTCGTTAATCCGAGTTCTCTGTTAATGATGAGTTGTATTGCAATTGCACGACGAACACTGTCTTCGGTTGGCGTTGTAATGGCCTCATCATATGCGTTCGTATGCAACGAATTGCAATTGTCATAGATGGCGTACAAAGCTTGTAGTGATGTTCGAATGTCATTGAAGTCGATCTCCTGCGCATGCAAAGACCTGCCCGATGTTTGAATATGATACTTCAACATCTGCGAGCGTTCATTGCCACCATACATTTGCTTCATTGCTTTTGCCCAAATCTTTCTCGCTACTCGGCCGATAACGCTGTACTCAGGATCAACACCATTCGAAAAGAAGAATGAGAGGTTTGGCGCAAAGTCATCGATGTTCATACCTCGAGAGAGGTAGTACTCCACATATGTAAAACCATTTGAAAGCGTAAAAGCTAATTGCGTAATTGGGTTGGCACCTGCTTCAGCAATGTGATAACCGGATATTGACACAGAGTAAAAATTTCGAATACCTTCGTTGATGAAGTATTCCTGCACATCACCCATCATTCGCAGTGCAAACTCTGTTGAGAAAATGCACGTGTTCTGTGCCTGGTCTTCTTTGAGAATATCGGCCTGAACCGTACCTCGTACGTTCTGCAATGCTCGCTGCCTGCATTCAGCATATACATCCGGTGGCAAAACCTTATCACCAGTAACACCAAGAAGTAATAGGCCTAATCCCTTGTTTCCATCAGGCAGGTCAACAGAACCATCGCCGTGTTTATAGAGTGGACGAAGAAGCCCCTTAGCCGAATACATCTCGCTGATTTTCTTTTCTATCTCTGGTTCAAGCGAACGTTCGCGAATCACCTTTTCGCATTCTTGATCAATAGCAGCGTTCATAAAAAACGCCAAAATCATCGGAGCCGGTCCATTAATCGTCATTGAAACCGATGTGGTAGGAGAGCACAGATCAAAGCCAGAATAGAGTTTTTTTGCATCATCGAGCGAAGCAATACTTACACCTGCATTTCCGATCTTTCCATAGATATCGGGCCGGTGATCTGGATCTTCACCATACAGCGTAACGCTATCGAATGCAGTAGATAGTCTAGCTGCCGGCATCCCCTTGGATAGATAATGAAATCGCTTGTTTGTTCGCTCTGGTCCACCTTCGCCTGCAAACATCCGTGTAGGATCTTCATTCATTCGCTTAAATGGGTACACGCCGGCAGTGAATGGAAACTCACCTGGCACGTTTTCTTGCATGCACCACCGAACAATTTCGCCCCAGTCTTTGAATTGAGGCAAGGATATTTTTGACACGCGGGTGTGGCTGAGAGATTCACTGTAGTTGTCAACACGAATTTCCTTACCACGAACACTATATGTAAAGTGTTCGCCTTGGTACGATGCCTTTTTCTTCTCCCACGAAGAAAGCATTGATCGAACGTCACTATGCAGTTGCGACTCAAGCTCAGCTGCGCGAAGCTCAAGAATGTTGATTGCTTCCTGCACGGGAACAGATACAGTTGTTGTTTTTGTACTCATCTAATTATGCGTTACTGTGTAGAGCTTAGCTGAGGCTGATAACCCACCTATCCAAAGAGTAATAATCTTCCCAGCTTTTAAGACAATGGTTGTTGGACCAATAACAACCTGGTTCGTGCCTGCTTTCTTGAAGACGATGGTATAGGTGCTTGGCACGCGACTAAAGAATGCACTCGTGAATGTGTCACTGTAGCTGGCTTTGCGGAACGAAAGGTCTTGACACTCATCAATTTTTAGGTCACCAGTAGGAGTTACAACGTATCCATCAAGGTTGGGTGCATCCGCAGAAAGATGGACCACACGCACGGATGTCTCATTTGGCACAAGGGGCTTCTTTAGGTCAACGAGTTCCAGCAACACCACGTTTGGTGGAAAGAGTCGGCCCGAACCAAAAAGTGTTTTGAGGCCACGTTGTGCTACCAAAAATGTAGCGTCCGTAATAACTGGAGACCCAGATGCCAAAACTGTGGCTGTGTGTTGTCCTGGCGCAAGATCGATGTACGGACTCTGATTTGAAAACGCAAGGTTGTTAATGGACGCCGTTGCAGAACCATCAAGATTCACCGATATTGGGCCCGCGCCAGGTACGGCATGCACGACCTGAATACTTCCTCGGTCGGTTGAAACACGTAGATCCTGATATGTAGAGCCGCCTACGTTGTTGTTATAGAGTCTGGCAATAACACCCCAAGAATCGGCATCGGTAAGAGTGCCCATCAATGCTAACGTATACGACGTGTTTTGATCGAGACGCACACTGTCATAGGCAATTTCAAAAGTTGAATTGCCCAACTGCAACACAGAGAATGGATACGTACCAGCATCGATGTCAGAATAATCAGATACCACAGTGTAGCGCAAGGGACCCAAGAGAAGTGAGTCATCTGTGTACGCCAAGGAAAGCTGACCACCATCTGAAATGCCATTAACAAGATTTATACATGCCTTTCCTGCCATTGGCCGCCGTACATCATCGTCAAAAGAAAAGGAGAATGTTTTAATCGGAGGGAATGCATACGCCGTAAAACTGCCTCCGGTATACATCCGTTGCACTGAACTAACTTGAGCCGAATCTTTGCCGGCAAAGTGAATCCCCACTTTAATTACATCGCCACTCACCCCAGCGAGCACATAGCCGCTACTCTTACCAGATTTGACACCGCTCGTTACTTTCCTATCAACAACGGATAGATCTAATCCGATTGTATCATCATGAGCGATATTCAAGAGTCTAATAAACGTAGTCTCAGTTGGCGGCTTGGTGCCGTCATCATTAGAACATCCAACGATTAACGCAATGGCCAAGATTGCAACCAATGTGATTTTACTCATGATTCCCTATGTACCATTTGTTCAATGTTGATGTGTCATTTAATATGTGTGCCTGACAGTTCGTCTATTGCACCTCGTACTCTCCATAACGCGCGTGCTAGTTGTGACTGTTGCACAACGTGCGCATCGTACCGTCGGTTGTTTTCTACGATCTCCGCTAGGTAGCGCGTGCGCTCCGGAGGGATAATGAAGATTTTTTCGCTCATCTCATCGGTAATCTCATAGTTCGATTTCCATGGTAATTCGCATCGAGCGATGAGCAGATCGTTGAGAGCCCTGTACAATGTGTTGGTGCCCGGGTCATTAAACTGAGATGCAATTGTTCCATAAACTGGCATCTCTTCAATCTTGGTATCAAAGAGCAAGCGACTTCGTTGAAACTGCTTGCTTACGTCGCGCAGCGCATCAAGAGCACCGCGCTTATCAAACTTGTTGAGGGCAATAATGTCAGCATAGTCAATCATGTCGATCTTCTCAAGCTGCGACGCAGCGCCGTACTCAGGCGTCATTACATACATCGATACATCTGCAACATCCGTTATCTGTGAATCGCTCTGGCCGATTCCAGCAGTTTCAACGATGATGAGATCATAACGTGCGTACGAGAGGATTTGAATTGCATCTAGCACGTGAGGGTTGATAGCAATGTTTGCTTCTCGCGTGGCAAATGAGCGCATGTACACACGTGAATCGCTCACTGCATTCATTCGAATCCGATCGCCCAAGAGTGCGCCGCCCGTCTTTCTCTTTGACGGATCTACACTTACCACAGCAATTGTTTTGTCAGGATGATCTAGTAAGAATCTTCTAACAATCTCATCAGTCAACGACGATTTTCCTGCGCCGCCCGTACCTGTTATACCTAGGACTGGTGACTTCTTTGCATCAATCGCAAACGCAACAAGATTACTGTCTCCGCGTTCAGCACTCGAGATTGCCTGTGCAATTGCTAACGGATCCTTTTCAAATACACGCGTGCTTAGCTCTGAAGCATGGACGAGCGGCGTTACAAAGTCGCTCTTTTGCACAAGGTCATTGATCATTCCTTGAAGCCCCATTGCACGGCCATCATCTGGGGAGTACACTCGAGTGATGCCTGCGGCATGCAACGTGTCGATCTCCGTTGGAAGGATTGTACCGCCACCGCCCGCAAAGATTTTAATGTGGCCGGCGCCTCTCTCAACAAGTAGACGTTTCATGTAAGTGAGGTACTCTACATGTCCTCCCTGGTATGACGTCATAGCAATTGATTGGACGTCTTCTTGAATAGCGCACTCAACAACCTCTTTAACAGACCGGTTGTGTCCTAGGTGAATTACCTCGCACCCTGTAGCCTGGATAATCCTACGCATCACGTTAATGGCAGCGTCATGGCCATCAAACAATGAAGCCGCGGTGACAATACGAACCTTATGTTGCGGAACGTAGGGTGTTGGAGATTGCATAGACCAGTCCATTAACAATGAGGACAACGTAGCAAAACTACGCATCACACGTACGTGTTTTACGTTGACGTTTGACTTACACCCCTTTCCATGAACTTCTACCTAGTAAATTCTGCACATTGAACACAGAGCTCATCATGTTAGGGGGCGCCGAAGAGGTTGGTGCAAACAGTTGTTACCTCAATATTGACGGGACGGGCATTATTGTTGATGCCGGGATTCATCCGCGTGATCGGACAGAAAAGGCCTTCCCTGCAGTAGACATGATAGGTGACCGCGAGACGGACGTTTTGTTGATAACACACGCTCATGCAGATCATCTTGGGGGATTGCCCTACGTTATGAGGCGTTTTCCGCATTTGCGACCAATAATGACGCATGCCACGCGAGACTTGAGCCACATTACACTTCATAATGGTGCCCGACTACTACGGTCGGATATTGCAGACCATGTTCCCCGGGAATGGTTAGAGTTCTACAATCGAGATGCAATCGAGCTATTGCGGTACGCCTTTGAGGCAATACGCTATGATGAGCCCCTTACCTTTCGCGGGTATCGAGGTCGGTCAGATGTGACGGCCAAATTTCATTGGGCAGGCCACATACTTGGCTCTGCAGGAATCGGACTGTCTTGCAAGGGTCTCAACATTATGCACACGGGGGATGTTCAGTTTGAACACCAAACTGTGATACCTAAGGCCACATTTCCACGGCATCATGTTGACGTGCTCATAACGGAAGCAACGAACGGATCCGAAGACTCTATGCCATCGATAGGCGAGGAATCAAAACGGTTGGCAGCGTTCATTAATTCAATTAGTGAAAGAAACGGCTCAATACTGATTCCATGTTTTGCACTTGGTAAAATGCAAGAGATGCTAGTCCTGCTCTATAGTATGATGCGCAGAGGCTCCATACCAAACCTGCCCATCCATACTGGGGGGATGGGAATACGCATCAGCAAGATCTACGATCAATATTGTTACAGCGACCCGATGCGGCGTCCAGGCTTTGAGGTCTCAGACGTTGCACAAGAATCAATTCAGCGGGGGGAACTGCACAACGGTGCGTATCTCAAGACGCCTTCAATTGTCCTTGCTTCGTCCGGAATGTTGAACACTGGAACGATCTCCTATAACCTTGCTCTTCAGTGGATGACACGACCAAAATTTGGCATTGCCTTTATTGGGTACCAACATCCAAGTACGCCTGGTTATCAGCTTTTGCATTCTACGATGAAAACACCGTTCGATCTCGCAAGTTTACGTGCAACTCGTTCTTGCGAGATCGGCCGATTTCGATTCAGTGCTCATTCTTCGAGAGAAGGACTTGTGTCTTTTGCACAAGATGTGAGCCCTTCCACAGTTGTAATCATGCATGGCGAACCTGATGCATGTGACGACCTTGCACTCGAGATACGCGATCGTCTACCAGGTGCACGCATTATCGTACCACGCCTAGGCACGGTCTACAACATAGGCAAGGAACAAGATCACATTAGTGTTGAATGAGCGTTGGGCGAGTGCACTTCTGTCCATCTGCTCCACTCACAATGATTGTATACATGCCAGTTGGAATGTCTCGGACATCAATCTCTAGTGTTGTTGAGGCCGGATGTATTGTATGCGACCGAATGAGTAGTCCGCGTACATCTCGGATTTCAATCATTGATGCACCTTTCAACGTCCAACTCGCAGTGATTCCGTTAGACGCCGGCAATGGATACACTGAAAGATGACCTTGTTCTGAGATTTCGTTGCTTACAGTGTTTACCAATTGGTATGGTGCATTCATCTGAATAAAGGCATGACTCAGAATTGCAACTTTAGGTCTTATGGTGCTGCGGATCACGAACCTGTATTTTGATCCCATTGGCTGATCAAATGGTATCGTCCACACAAATCGTCTAAGCGAAGTAAGGATGTTTGATGCTATCACTGTGGTTGTAGAGCGTTCTCCGTCCCAGAGTTCTAGTGTTGCACGCTCCGATGCGAGTGCCTCGTCCCAGGTGATTGTAACGGTCTTTCCTGGAGCAAGAGGAACCTCAGTTGCCCCTCCAGAAGGCCAGATGTGTGCAGAACTGCTCGCAACAAGTATGAATGTTGAGCAGATGAAGAAAATCGTTTTCATCATTCGTCTTTCTTGATAATCATGAGTGGATGAGTGGTAGCACGAATGTTATCGTTAACCACAATTGCATAGAGTCCCACCGGCAGTGAGCGTGTGGAAATTGATACCTGACCACCTGCAATCGTCTGTGAATAAGCAATTCTGCCTTGCTGATCATAGATGTTTACGTAGCCAGGATTCTCGCAAGGACATGATATGTGCAGTTCAGATGTACCGTGCCTCACTGTGCGCTCGCACTGTGAGCCTCCGTAATGCACACTAGTGGCAGACTTACGAAAGTGAGCCACGTAAACAACAGCACGCTGCACAGGCCAGCACATATAATCTAGAAGTTGCCGCGGCATTGAGTCATTTGGTAAAAGCGAACCATCATCAGAGGTCCATCGCTCAAACGTATAGCCTGCACCTTCAAACGCCGTTAGCATCATACCATCATGCACGGAATGATCCTGATTTGCACTCGTTGGTTCTACAAGTCCAAGTGCCGTAATGTCTTCGCCTGTGGCAATGTCAACAGCACGTGCGTAAGCTTTAAAGCCCGTGGCCTTCCGAAAGATTATCCGCGATGTATCGTGTTCTTCGCTCCCATGCCAATATGTGCAATACAATTGTACCTCGTATTGAACCGGTTGCTGGGCAGAATCAAGCACTGGCAGACGTTCTCTTGGAATAAGCGTCACCAGTGATGGGCCGTTACACGTGATGTCTGAGAGAATCTCTTGGCGTACTCGTGAACCGGCGAACGAGACGAATCGGAATAAGCGTGCACAAACTGGATCCGCACTCGAGTAATGTTTTTGCATCGCCTTGGTGATACCTATCCGCAGTGTATCCATGCATCGTGGAATTACGCCAGACCAACCTTGTTCTGGCCGCAAATCAATCCACGTTTCATGACAAGTAATGCTGGTTTCCCACTGAGTGTGCGCCGGCGCACACATCAGCAAAACAGCAATGATAGTGACTACAAAGCGTGTGAGTATATGTATCATCGGACAACTGAGCGAGATACATACCATTGTCCGCGCAGTCGGTATGTAATGTTCTCGTGTCTTGCTTCTATTCTCGGAGCAGTTGCGGTACGCATTCCCCACAATTCTTGCCGGTCTTCGAGGAAGGATGCTTCGCCTAAGTGTTCGTCCTGTTCATCAGGCGCTATGAGGGCACCTATGAGATCGGCCCCAGTTTTAATGAGATCAGGAAGTATTGTTTCCCAGTCTAATTCTTTATTTGGCTCGTTACTACCATACGTTTCTGCGCGCTTGCGCACGCTGTTGATAACATCGCCAAGTCTATTGACGAGACAGTCGTTTTCATCCTTGCAATCTTCGTCCCATGTTGACATTGCCCACCAGGCCACATCTGACTCGCCCATCCAAGCGGTTTGAAGCCAAACAACTTTGTCGCCAAAGCTTTGTGGCTGTTCTTTATCGCTGTACGCGTTTGTGCATTCCCCTTGGGAACCCTGTTGTTGACCGCAGTCCGGAATGCGTGCAAATCCCTGCGACGTTAGCAGAGCGGCGTCAACGGCTAGATCAGCCCCATACATTGCATGATAGATTTCACCATTGTTTTCGAATGGCCATATGTCCCAGTCGCCGTCATATGCAATGTCTGCTTCACGTAAACGAAGACCATACCCTGGCAACTCCATTCGCCGTAGCGTAAACATGTGATCAGTGCGAAGCGGATCACCAGACGCAGACATCAGTCCTGTTGAACATGTTAGGTCTATTATTCCACCATGTAAAGCTTGCTTGATAGGACGCGTTGTAGGATCGCAGATAAAGAACTCAACGATGTCTGCCGATTGTCCATTCGTGGGAAGAAAGTTTGTATTCCCATTTGTCCCGGTACGTACTGCAAAGTCGAGACCTTCTGCATGTGGATCTGTGACGAGTAAATTATCAGAGCTTTCGGCTCTCATCGCTCCTGCTAACACAGAGGGTCCGTCAACTGGCATTGTAAACTTGACCTTTACACTTGTCCCTTTTCGCGGTACATATTCAAGCTGTCTTCCACTACGTGGCTCGTCTGAATCCAGATCATAGTAGGTTGCGGGATCAAACCATCGCTCTTCGAACCGCGCTTCTGACCTTACGCCTCTTGCGTTTCCGCGCACACGCAATCCTATAGATGCAATGCCAAAGTATTGGCGAAATGCAGCTTGCATGCGTACCTCTGGAGTTCCTGTTGTTTGCTCTAGACAGTTGACTGCATCAAACTGAGCAACGTCGAGATCCATCACCATTGTATACGTTGCGATCTTTTCGGTTATACTTTCAACTGCAGGGATTGCATAACGTGGCAACCGAGCCCACCACCTCCACTCTTCGCCTCGTTTGGTTGCCGCACGCACAACAAATCGAATATTGTCGCCGCAATGAAAGGCATACCGTGCATATGGTTTGCCCCCGTGCTCACATGTAACATGAGCTGTTGGTACCCATACATCAAAGCCGTTCACGCGGCAACGACGTTCCACATCAACTCTCGTTTCTGCGTGGGGAAGTTTTCCAACGAGTACATTGTTTGGGTCTTCGGAACCAAGTAATACGCGTTCAACACGCAGGTCAATCTGCTTTCGCCTCGCAAAAATCACAACAGCATTCTCTGGATTAAGAAGTGTAGCAGTTAGGCACAGTTCTGCTCTGCCTTTATCGAACCATACAGGTGGACCCACTGCCGGATCGTGATATCCGGTGATCTCCCAGCACCGTGATGCCTGAGCACATACAGTACGGGTTACCTGCACTGCATCTTCAAATTCTTGTGCTGTTGAGAATGAGATACCCTCTGCCACGTTAAAGAGTGGGTCGGGATCGGTGTCTGTTAGCCTTGCCACAAGTCTGTACACCTCTAGCCTCGAGGGAATGAGAGGATAGAACCTGGGCGTCACAATCACCACCTGGGGTTGATTGTTTATAGCACCGCCTGGCCAACCGAGTGTATTCATTAGGACAAGTTTTGGGATGGTGATAGTAGCACCTGTAGCGCCGCCCACACCGGGTATGGTTGAGCTCCATGACTTGAAGGCATTGTTTTGTCTGGCCGTTGCAATACACGTGAGCTTCGTAGTGCGGGTAGACACGAAGAGTGTCTTTGTTGATTCAACCTTGGCTAGGTGCTCACCTTCTTGGTCATATACATCCACAATTCCTCCCGTATCACCTTCGAACACAATGCCGATGGAGTCTATGTGCTCTATGACCGCATTTACAGCCATTACTTCTGCATATAATTCACATGGTATTGTTGCATCAAGCCTTAGGGTGGTAAGCCCGTTTACGTGTGGTAGGTCTGTGGATTCCCATCGTATAAATCGCCAGTGGTTGGGCAGATTATCAGGCACTGTTGCAACAAAGGCCGTTCCGTGATGGCTTACATTATCGTTGTTTGTAAGTGTCTCAACAACATCCTTTGGTACCGGTCTGCCATCAACGGCTTTTACATGCAGTTGGATTTTCCCTGCGCCCCTTACTATGCATTCGTATGTTCGATTGTCGAATTGATCGCCAGTTATTGTTGACATCTGGCACTGAAGTCGAAGCGAGTTGCCAACATTCCAGCCGTTCGGAGAATAGATACTCACTACTTGCCGCTGAGGATCTAGTGTAATGGCGGTCTCAACTCTTCGCCATGATCCATCGCCACGGGGACTCTCCAGCACGAATATCTTTTGCAGAGAGTTAGATAGCGGTAGGGGTTGCGTAATACGAATCGTGAGTGGCATTGCACACGTGATCACACTCACACTGTCTAACGTACACGATTGTATTTGTGGAACATCACGTACAGTTGTAAACGTGTATTCCAGACGTGCACATAGTTCTCCACTATGACGTTCATCAAGAGCCACACCACTAACCACACAGCGATAGGTGGTGTTTGGTAGTAGTTGATTCGGCGTCCACCGAATCGTGCGTGTGTCATCTGTTGTGGTGCGTCCCGCAACCGCGTGCGCTACCCATCGTGAACGATTTGTACGCTTAGCAATGTTTTCGCGAAGCAGCAGTACTGTTGGTTCAGTGGGACGCCATCCTGTTCGTTCTGCATTTGGTGCTTGAAGCGTTAGGCTACGAGGATCAAACTCTGCTGGGGTTCGAATAATAATTGAAGCTGAAGTTGAGATTGCATTTTGTCCGGGCAACGGAAATACGGCTTTGAGCTGTGGCACGTTCTGCGCCTGCATAACTTCAGTGGCGATACAAATGAGTGCGATAGTGACCGAAGGTCCACGCACCCAACTGGGAAATAAATGTAGATACATCACAACCTCTGTAAGTGATAGAGAATTGCGCCCTCTTCAATAATCATGAAAGGGGCGTCAGGAGGTTGTGTGTTGAACGAGTTGAAACGTGACGCGCTGCAAAATGATTTATGCAGACGCTCGTGATTTAGGTTACTGAATCTTAATCAGATATACGTGGGGCCAATTCTTGCCCGTTATGTAGACGGCTTTTGCTTGTGCGTTGTAGGCAATTCCATTAAGAACATCTGTGCTGACTCTTCTCTCTGAATCGGGTAGGAGTCCAGTTAGATCAATCATTCCCGTTACCTGCCCCGACGTGGGATTAATGCTGACTATGCGATCTGACTGCCATACGTTGGCCCATATCTCACCCTCTATCCACTCAAGTTCGTTGAGCTGGCCCACGGGCGAACCATTCAGCGTGACTGCTATACTGCGTTGCACGGCGTGACTCTTTGGATCAATCACGCTAAGGACATGAGATCCGTTACTCATGATCAGATTCGTTCCATCATTTGTTAAGCCCCATCCCTCTCCTGCATACGAGAACGAGTCTATCTTCTTCAGACTTACAGGGTCAAAGACTATACCTGTTTGATTGAGCCATGTAATCATATAGACAGCGCCATTGAGTACCGTCATGCCCTCACCAAAGTACCGATCATCTAAGCGCTCAATCTTCTTGACCTTGCCGGTGCGGATATCTACTCTACGGATACTTGATTGGCCGTATTGGCCCGTGCTCTCCAGAAAAACTCCGTTGAATAACACAAGGCCTTGTGTGAAGGCTGAAAGGTCATGCGGATATTTCTCTATCACAACATAGCTATACGTCCGGACCGTTGGTTGGGACTCTGCTGCGGGAGGATTCTCCACTGTTACCCTTTCTGCAAGAGGCCTCTCCGTGGAGCACGCCTCTAGAATGGCACATATAATGATTGGGAAGATTCTGCGAATCATATTCTCTTCTTTGTGTGTGCTGCGAATCTACTGAACACCCATGGCATGCCCGCGTTAACTAGTTTTGAACCCACCTATGAACTATTCGTCGACTCAACATTTGATCGTAACCAGGCAAATGCTCATGCTGGGGTTATGTGTCTCGCTGGTTTCCTGTACTACGGAAAAGACTCCGGAGTATATGTCAAAACACGATCAAGCCGATTCATTGGCGTCAATTCAGAATGTCAAGCAACGACACATGGACTCGCTTGAAAAGCGCTTTCCTCGTATTACATATCACACGTTGGCCGTTTCGTCCAAAAGCGTTCTCGATAGTGTGCGCAGGACGTTTGCAAAGACAAAGGAAACGTGGCACAACTATCGTGTACTTACACTACTCAACCGCAAAGACATACAATTCGTAAGACTCAACGATACGCTCGTTTTGCCAGACACCATATTCGAAGACCTACGAGCGTATTCAGTATTTCCGCAATATTGGCCTGATGGCGATACCGTTGCCAAGGCTGTATTCATTAGCAACATATGGCAGTCCTATGCCTGTTATGAACATGGCCAGCTAGTTCGTTATGCTGCATGCAATTCAGGCGAGGAGCGCAAGCCAACTCTGCCTGGTCGGTATGCAGTTTATTGGCGCGATAAGAGGCGCATTTCTTCTCTCGATAGCACGTGGATCTTGCCTTTCACTGTAAACTTTCACTTACAGGCAGGAAGTGCCTTCCATCAGTTTGAAATGCCAGGGCGCCCCGTGTCACATTCTTGCGTCCGCCAGTTTCTTTCTGACGCAGAATGGCTCTTTACATGGGTCCGCACCGCTCGAGTAGATTCTGTGAAACACCAATTCATTCCTATGACGGGAACGCCCGTTATGATTCTCGATATATTCGATTTTTCTCGTCGCAGGGGTGGGCCATGGCTTGAGCTACGATCAAACACCGACGTCAAAGTTGAATTGCCAAAAAATTTCTACTCAGTTGAAGAAGCCCTCATTCCTATCTCACAGATCCCTAAGGAAGTTAGAGGTTCACTGCGAAACGTTAATCGATACAAAACGGCCGATAGCATTCTACATGAGCGAGGCATCATTCGGCCGGGCGTTACGCTTAGAGAGAGCATTGACTTTAACAAGCTTCGCCAAAAGAAAAGACTCCAAGCAAAGAAGTCGAGCTAAGGGGCTCATCACTCGAGATCCATTCTAGACTTCGGAGCAGCACACAGGTACATCACGCCCTGTGTAAGGCTGTACTTTGCCTCAGGCATTCCAATTCTTTCAACAGCGAGATACACACTCATTGCAAGCTGCAATGCCTGCGGGTCCGCATTCCCAACATCCTCGCTCGCAAAGATTGCCATGCGACGAGCAATAAACATTGGATCTTCTCCTGCTTCAATCATGGTCGATAGGTAACGTAGCGAAGACGCTACATCGCTGGCACGCATCGATTTAATGAATGCAGAAATAGTTTCGTAGTGCGCATCGCCTGCGCGGTCGTAGTTCAAAACCCTACGCTGCACCGCAGTCCGTAATACGTCTCGAGTGATGTGGATCACTCCATCATCATTTGGAGAAACAACAGACAAAACGGCATCAAGCGTATTAAGCGCGGTTCGTGCATCGCCCCCTGCCACATGCAGCAAAGCATCCCAATCATCGATCTGCACCTTGAGTTTGCTGAGAACAAGATCTTCATCTAATGCACGTTGAAGAGTCTGTGTAATGTCATTGTCATTGAGAGGCATCAGCCGATACACCTGGCACCGCGAAAGCAAGGCATTGTTGACTTCATACGACGGGTTCTCTGTTGTTGCACCAATCAGCGTAATAAGACCGCGCTCAACAGAATGCAACAACGCGTCTTGCTGTCCCTTCGTAAATCGATGAATCTCATCGATAAAAAGGACTAGTCGCTTACCCATCTTCCGATGTCTCTCTGCACGTTGCATTGCCTCGCGCAATTCTTTCACGCCAACCTCTACAGCGGAAAGACGCTCCATTGGATTGTGTGTAGCTGCGGCAAGGACACCAGCAAGTGTCGTCTTTCCAGTTCCTGGTGGACCCCACAATAGAATTGATGGCAGATCTCCACGCTCTGCAAAAACTCGCAAAGGGGCTCCGTGGCCCAGCAAATGTTGTTGTCCGATTACGTTGTCCAACGCGCGCGGCCTCATGCGTTCTGCTAGTGGCGCAAGAGGGGAATCATCAATGACCGATGAATGTTCTTCTTCAAACAAATTGTTCATAGCTATGTTGCTCACAATGTTCATCCCAAACTACCTCATTGTGTGCCTCATTCCGTTGATGATTGAAACAATGGTCGTGTATGATTTGTCCATAACTGCTCCAACGAGCGAAGCCTTGTCTGCGTGGTCTGGCACAACAACAATCGGTATTACCAATGCGCGCAGATCATACATTGGTCCATTCGGAAATGATAGTATTGAACTTCGTGTGCGAAATCTACCATTACATGATTCCATCTCTATTTCGCTGACGCTCTACATCCTTGGTTCATGGGATGGCGTTGCCGACGATGATCACCTTGCGCTGTGTCTAGACGGTACAGATACGCTGTTGACAACTACATTTAGCAACACTTCATACCCTCAAAACTATCCCGAGATGAGAGGGGGCAAAACATTTACACGAAGAACAGGGGCAGCAGAAGTAGATGTAACGGGCTGGGTTTTCGCAGAGTCAAGGATCTTCAATGGTTCACTCGATGCAGCCTATACCCTCAGGTTTACGGTGCCTCACACAAAGTCCACATGCAACCTATCTCTAGCTGCAACCTTAAAGGACGTGCGGCCCATTCCAGCGAATGAAGCGTGGGGCATTGGCGATGTACGTTTAGAGGTCACTACAGTTATGAAGGTGGAGTCAGACGGTACAACGATAGTGCCGGGCCGTTAGCCCCGTAACACCTTGTACGATCCGCCAACACCTGTTATTGCTAGGTTGGTAGATGATCGCTCGATTGCAGCCTGGAGTCTTCGCATAGGATCGGATATAGGCTCTTCACTTTGGCAAAACGTAGAGTGATGGATTGGCATGATTGCACGCGCTTTCATCATTTCACACATTCCAAGTGACTCTTCTGGAGTACAGTGCGTTTCAGGATATGGATCGTATGCACCAATTGGCATAATCGCTAGATCAACCGCTCCAGGTACATCTCTAAACGTCTTCGTATAAGCCGTATCCCCGCCAAAAACCACACCTATGCCATTTTTCTCAAGGTAGTACCCGTTGTAGCTACGACCTAGCTTTGGCTGACCATTTGCTCTGCAGGCCTCACCGGGCATGCGCCATCCATTATGCTTAACACGAAGTGCTGTTAAGGAGACTCCATCAATGCTTGAGCGATCTCCCCAATCCATCTCGTTCAATGAGCCCCATGGAAGGTCACTAATTACATTGGAAGTGTTGGCCGCTGTAATCACATTCAATTCACCACTCCACCGTTCCGCAATTGCACCCAGCGTTTTGCGATCCATGTGGTCGAGGTGTGCATGAGATAGCAATACGAGATCTGGCTTAGGTAGATCTTCAACGGAGAGGGCAGGGGGCGTTATGCGATGCGGACCGAGTGTGAGGCCCATCAATGAAATGCCGTAGGAGCCAAAAAGCACAGGATCTGTAAGGATCCACGTACCTCCCATGTTGAGCAACACTGTTGAGTGGCCAAGCCAGCACGCCCACATGCAACAATCTTCGGCGCAAGCCAACGTGGGTGTATGAGACAAGATTACGGCAGGCCTCTGGCCTGTTGAAGAAAGTGATGGTATTGGCAACGTGAGAATTGCTCCACCAGCCAGTAGCATCGTACGCAATAGTTGGCGACGATCAGATATCAAGGTTCCCCCCGGAACGGTGTGAGGCCAAACTACGCGCCTTGACTTAGGACTTCCGAATTACCATAACGTTGTAAAGAGATGATAACTTTGTGCAACCTGCTCCCATCTTGTGCGTATCCTGCCATCGCTATGCGAACACTCACCACCATATTCACATTGTTGCACAATCTGACACTTCCTTTTAAAAGGAACTACCTCCCAATTCAGGATTCAAAATATTATCAAGAGATTTTCACCAAGGTTGATAAGGGTATATTTATTCAGAAGCAAGGTTTTTAGATACCCAATGAATCGCCCCATTATCGCTGTAGTTCTTGTTGTTGGATTGTTGCTTTGCAATGATCCTGGTCAGGTGTACGCGCAATCACTCATTGAAACTGTGAAGTCAGGTAATCTTCGGTTAGTAAAGAAGTTGCTGGCGAAAAAGTCCGTTGCCGTAAATGAGTTGGACACCGAGGGTCTCACTTCACTCATGATGGCTACGATAGCGAATGATAGCATGATGGTAGTTACGCTGCTCATGGCTGGAGCAGATCCTAACATCCAAACGAAGTCTGGCATGACAGTGCTCCATGCCGCAGCCTTTAATAATCGCGATCTTCTCATGCCTATGATAATAGCAGCAGGGGCCAATCCAAATAAGAGTGACAATAAGGGTCGCACACCTCTTATCGTTGCGTCTCAAATGGGTAATACAAACCCCATCACGATTCTAATCGAAGCTGGGGCACAAATTGAGTTCAGAGATAGTAAGAGTAATACTGCAGTTATGCTGGCGTGCGCAAATCGACATCTTGGTGCATTGAATGAGTTGCTTGAGAAAGGGGCCAACCCTAACGCGAGAGACCTGCAGGGGCGAACACCATTGATGCTCCTATCTGTGCTTGGTGAAGACGAAATGATTCGAATACTTCTAAAACATAAAGCAGATACTACACTTGTAGACTTTTCTATGAAGTCGGCGTTAGCATATGCCAGGGAATATAGAAGGACAGAAGTAACGCAATTGCTTGAAAAAGCAGGCGCAAAATATTGACGTAGGCTTGTAATATAATTTCAATAGTTAGGATTATGTATGGCTCTTCTAAACACATCTAAACTCACACGTATTGGTGTTTTTTATGATGGGAATTATTTTCTTCATGTAAGTAACTATTACGCTTTTCATCACGCACGCAATAGCCGGATTAGTCTTAGAGGACTTCATGACTTTATCCGGGCTCAGGTAGGAATCAAGGAAGGTGAAGAGACGCGCCTCTGTCAAATCGTAGACAGTCATTTCTTTCGCGGGCGAATTTCAGCCAACGAAGCCCAGACGCGTGGAAATCTCCTGTATTATGACCGCGTCTTTGAAGACATTCTGATGTGGGAAGGAGTCATCACCCACTATCTGCCTATCCGCAACACAGGCGGTAAGCGCGAAGAAAAAGGGATAGACGTTTGGATGGCACTTGAAGCATACGAGCTCACACTCCTGAAGCAGTTTGACGTGGTAGTTCTCATTACATCAGACGGTGATTATGTGCCTCTCGTTCGCAAGCTCAACAACCTTGGCGCGCGTGTTATGGTGTTGTCATGGGACTTTGAGTTTGATGACAATGAAGGCAAACATGTTGTCACAAGAACTTCGCAAGAGCTTCTTGAAGAAGTAACCTATCCCATCTCTATGCACGAGATTATTGAAAATCGTGCAATGAGAAACGATCCCATCATTCAGAACCTTTTTGTGAAGCGAGACGAAGCGGCACCACGTCAGGCACTGTTCAATACAGACTCAGCATATACGCCTGTGAAGAGCGATATCAGAGATCCCCGTGATGTTGTTGTTGAGCGTGAGACGAGAGCTCCGAAAGAACCTCGCGTACAACGTGAAGTCCGCACTGAAGCCGACACAATCGATGGCGAAGTATCTGGCGAGCAATTTGATGGATATGTCCTCAGTCTCAAGAACGGATATGGTTTCATTAAACATCCGCCAAACAACCTCTTCTTCCATGCCTCAGACTTACTAAATGCTGACTTTCCGGAGCTCCAAGAAGGTGACCCTGTAGAGTTTAGCATTGGATATAACCGAGAAGGTGACGAAGTAGCCAAGACTGTAAAACTCATGCTTGATGATGATACGGTTGAGGACAACGAATAGGAAATTGAATATGTTTTCATCAAAGCTCCCTGACGTAGGCACAACTATTTTCTCTGTCATGACGGCACTCGCTACGGAAGTGGGTGCTGTCAATTTATCTCAGGGGTTTCCAGACTATCCGGCTGACCAGGAGTTGCCTGAACTCCTATTGCGGGCTGCGTCAGACGGTCACAATCAATATGCTCCAATGCCTGGCCTCCTTGCGCTGCGAGAAGCTGTTGCGAAAAAGTATGCTACTATATGTGGTGTTGATGTAGATCCCGTACAAGAGATCACGATAACACCTGGTGGAACTGCTGCCATTGCCACAGCAATTGCCGCGGTAGTCCGCGGTGGGCAAGAAGTGATTGTCTTTGAGCCGAGCTATGATTCCTATGGACCAGCGGTACGCCTATGTGGTGGTATTGTGAAAACGTCTGTGATGCTTGCCCCATCCTACCGTCCGGATTGGACGCACGTCAGGTCGGTCATCAACGCAAACACTGCTATGATCATCGTTAATACACCGCACAATCCTTGCGGATCTGTATTAACGCATGAAGATCTTGCTGAGCTGGCGGCAATCTGTGAAGGCACCAACATCGTTGTCCTTAGCGATGAGGTGTATGAGCTTATTACGTTTGATGGTGTTCGGCATAACTCGGTGCTAGGGCATCCTGAACTTCGCGAACGTTCGTTTGTCATTACCTCTTTCGGTAAAACATTTCACATCACTGGGTGGAAAGTGGGGGCATGTGTTGCGCCCGCAGCGTATACCAATGAGTTTCGGAAGGCGCATCAGTTTATTTCGTTCTGTGTGAATACGCCAGCACAAGTAGCACTCGCATCATACATGAGTAATCCTGCGTCTTACATTGGCCTAGGAGAATATTTTCAGGCTAAGCGCGATTTGTTTACAGGGCTTCTGCGAGACTCACGTTGGACGTTGCGGCCGTGTTCAGGATCGTATTTTCAATTGCTTGGCTATGAAAATTTTAGCAACGAAACAGATGTTGATCTTGCCAAGCGCCTAACAAAGGAAGTAGGTGTAGCGTCTATACCCATCTCACCATTTATGAGCTCGCACCAACAAACGGATAAGGTGTTGCGATTTTGTTTTGCTAAAAAAGAAGAAACGCTACAGCGTGCCGCTGAGTTATTACGCGTCGTCTAATGTTGTTTTAGGTACAACATCCAATCGGACTGTCTGGCTAACATCAGCACATTGATTGAGGATCTGTTTCACACTATCTAATGTTACGGTGCTGTATTTAGCAAGCACTGTGTTGGAATATGTAGGGTCATTCCAGAAAAGCGTGGTCCACGCAACGGCATCAGCCACTCCGTTTACTCTCTGAAGTTCTGCAGCATGACTTGTTCGCAAGCGGTTAACTGCAGCTTCTCGCCTATCTTCTGTTACTGAGGCGTTCTCAATTGCTGTGGTAATTGCATTCGCAAGAATATCGGCAGATGTGGCATCGTCTGTTGCATAGGCATACATCGTCAACAAAGTTGAATGGGCACGTCTGTCAATGAAGGCTCCAACGCCAGATGCAATTCTCTTTTCTGATACGAGATCGCGATAGAGGATAGAGCTTCTACCCGAACCAAGAATTGTTGCTGCGATGTCAGCATCCAGCAGCTCGCTTTCCATAAAACCAGGAAGGTGAATACTCACAAATACAGCCGCCATGGGAACAACATCCTCTACCACTTTGTGTGCGCCTGTCTTGCGGTATGATGCAACAAATGTTGTACGATTGATTGGAGTTTGTGTATCTGTTATGCTACCAAAATGAGTTTTGGCAAGTTCTACTGCATGTTCAACGGCTACATCTCCTGAGATACATAACACTGCATTGGAGGGATGATAATAGCGCTCAAAGAAGCCTCTTGCATCATCCATCGAAACACCCGAGACGTCATCCGTTGAACCGTATACATCCCACGAATACGATGACTGTTCATCATAGGCCATTGCTTGCTGAGCTTTGCGCCATATCCCATAGGGTTGATTGAAGACATTTTGGTTGATCTCTTCTACAACCACATTTCGTTGTGTTTGAAGCGCGTGATCAGTTATGCGAAAGGATCGCATACGCTCGGCTTCCAACCAAAACCCCAATGCTACTTGGTGAGATGGCAGATCTATGTGATACGAGGTATAGTCAAACGTGGTGTAGGCGTTGTTAGAGCCCCCTGCCTTGGTACAATACAGATCATATTGTTTATCACTCGCAGGATCCGCATTATCAAACATGAGGTGTTCAAAAAGATGCGCTAGCCCTGTTTTACCGGCGTGTTCATCGTGTGAGCCAACACGGTACATCACCGTTACGGTTACCACTGGGCTGGAATTATCTGGACAAACAATTACTCGTAAACCGTTAGCGAGAGTCATGTCATGCGTGTTGATATGAGGCATCTGTGCAATTACGTTATTGGTCAATCACAAAACTTCGGAGCTGATGTTGTAGGTTGTTTTTCATCAACTGATACAAACCTACCACAGCAAACCTACAGCCATGGACACTCTCAACCTTCTTGAACAGCTTCTTGCGATTGATTCTCCTACCGGATACACTGCAAAGGCAGCAGATTTCATTGAAAAGGTGCTTATTTCCTACGGATTTCAGCCCAGTCGCACCAATAAAGGCGCCGTGAAGTGCGCCCTGGGCCCAAATCCATCACTTGTCCTAGCTGCCCATACGGACACTCTCGGCGCAATTGTATCGGGCTTCAATTCCAACGGTACACTTCGGTTCTCACTTTTGGGCGGACCCCTGCTTCCAAGTTTTGAAGGAGGCTATGTACGAGTCCATACGCTCGATGCCAAGGTGATCACCGGAACCTTGCTGCTAAATGATCCATCAACTCACGCTAACAATAAGGCTGCTACAGCAGAGCGTACCACGGATGCCATGCATCTACGACTAGATGAAGTTGTTTCCACGGCCGATGATGCACGGGCGCTGGGCGTTCGCATTGGTGACATCATAGCATTCGATACCAAATACCAATCACTTCCTAGCGGGTTTGTGAAGAGTCACTTCCTCGATAACAAGGCTGGTTGCTATGTGTTATTCGAGGTAGCTCGTAGACTTTCAGAAGAGGGTCGTTCGGCACCTGTTGAGCTCTTCTTTAGCACATACGAAGAGGTTGGTCATGGAGGAGCCCCTTCCTACAGTGCAAACGTTAACGAATTGCTTGTGATTGATATGGGGGTTGTAGGAGATAAACTTGAGGGATCAGAACAAAAGTGCTCGATTTGCGCTAAGGACTCTGGTGGACCTTATGACTATGAGTTTAGGAAGCGGCTTATTCAGCTGGCTGAAAAACACTCAATTCCATTTTCCCTTGATGTATACCCATTCTACAGCTCTGATGGCACGGCTGCTTGGCGAGCAGGCGTAGACGCTCGCGTTGCGCTGATTGGTCCAGGTGTACACGCATCACACGGCATGGAGCGTACCCATGTAAGGGGCATACAGGCTACAGTTGATCTTTGCCTAGCCTATATCAACGATCGGTACCCGTAAGTGTCGTTTGATATCCACAGTGTTGTACTCACAGTATTAACAATTCACAAATTCTTAAGTCGTTGGAGTTATACGTGTTGACGATAACTGACAATTGCAAACTCATCTGTTAAGGTATGTATCCACCATTGCATGAGTTTGTGTGGGAGAAGTGATTGAAATGTTTTTCTCTTATACAGCAGGTGTTAAGAGCAAGGGGAACATTTCCGTTGTTACCAGAACATCAAACGAGTTATCAAAGTGTTATCCACGTATGGCAAAAAATGTATTGGTTTTGGTCAAGTACAAACAAAATCAGAATGTTAAAGAGTGTTTTGCGGTTTGATATTTGATCTTTCCACAGTTTCCACAGTACATCATTATCATCTTATTTCTTTTTCTTCTCTTAAGAAAAGAGAATAAGAAAGAATGTTAGTTAAGAGGTGTTGAAAACGGAAACGAAAGAATTGTGGATGTTCGCACTTCAGATTATATCGAAACCACAATACGCACGTAAACATTCTGGGATAATAACATGACCGTCTTCTGTTTGGTAATGTTCAAGAAGAGAAACCAATATCCGGGATGTTGCCAACCCACTCCCATTCAGCGTATGAACAAACTCCGTTTTGCTTGCACCGTTATCTCGAAATCTAATATTTGCTCGTCTGGCCTGGTATGATTCAAAGTTTGTGCATGAACTTACCTCAAGCCACCGTTGCTCGCATGGTGACCAAACTTCTAGGTCGTAAGTCTTTGCTCCGCCAAACGTCATATCTCCACTACAAAGCAATAATACCCGATATGTTAGACCAAGTTCCTGTAGAATGTATTCAACATTCCCAACCAGTTGATCGAGTTCATAATAAGACTCGTCAGGTAGAACAAACTTCACAAGTTCAACCTTATTAAACTGATGAACTCGCAAGAAACCCCTTGTCTCTTTACCATGACTTCCAGCTTCTCTACGAAAGCATGCTGAGTAACCAGCATACCGAATAGGAAGTTTATCTGTAGGTAGAATTTCATCACGATGAAAATTTGTGATTGGTACTTCTGCCGTGGGTACCAGATACAAATCATCGCGCTCGATGTAGAACATATCCTCCTGACTCTTCGGCAATTGTCCCGTACCCCTGCATGAGTCTGCATTTACAACAAACGGCGGCATAATTTCTTCATACCCATGAATACCAGTGTTTGTATCGAGAAAGAAGTTGATCAATGCACGCTCCAACCTAGCCCCTTTACCAACATAAAACCCGAAACCAGCACCGCTTACTTTTGCTCCTCGTTCAAAATCAAGTATCCCAAGACGTCGAGAAATTTCGATATGGTCCACCTGCCACGTTCTGTCCATACACTCCCCAACCCGCCTAACTTCAACATTATCATGAAGATCTTTACCGATTGGAACACTGCTGTGAGCGATGTTTGGCACCATCAACATAATCTGAGAAAAATGATCCTCTATTACCCGAAGTTTATCATCAAGCTCTTTGATACGATCCCCAACTTCTCGCATCGAGGTAATCTTACCCGTTGCATCCAACCCTCTTTTCTTAAGAGCAGATATATCAACAGATACAACATTTCGAGTGTTCTTTAAATCTTCCACCTCTTGTATGAGAGCTCTCCTCTCGAGGTCGAGCGCAACAAGAGTGTCGATATCGCTACTGTCGTTTTTGTTTATACAATTCTGTTTTACAAGCTCAGGGTTTTCACGAATGAGTTTAATGTCGATCATAGATATTGTGGCCTGCAGGATAGAGAACGCTACTGTGTTACAAAAGTACGCCCGCATTTGTGTAACTAATTTCGGAGGTTGGAGTTAGTGTCAGTTGGATTGTTATCACCCCCCTCCTCTAAGAACGCAATGAAAACTCTGATTCGATTTCTCGTGATTCTTCAAGTCCTGGCCGTAGGTGTTCCCTCTCTGACGTCGCAGACTCTTGTTCCACTCACCATTACCGTTAAAACTACCCCCTCTCCTGGATTTGTATATCTGGCCCCAAACAGCCGCGTCCCATCGCCGGCCTACGCTCCAGCACTTCTTGTTTTGGACTCCGCTGGCTTGCTTGTGGCTTCAAAGTTTGCTCCAGAGTATCCATTTGACTTTCGTGTATTGCCTGATGGACGGCTTGGATATTCAGTCTTTCAGGCCGCCGGTTCAGGACCTAGGGCTTCCTCTTCGGTTTTTATCGTAGACTCAACGCTAACAACACGCGATTCTCTCAAAGGTGGCAACAGCTACAATCTTGCAATGCACTCATTTCAGGTTTTGCCAAACGGTAACAGACTTTTGATTCTTCAGGAAGATGTAATCATGGACATGAGCAAGATGGTTGCAGGGGGCAACCCTGCCGCTTCTGTGCAGCAGATGCTCATTCAAGAGGTTGACATTACAGGCAGGGTGATCTTTCAATGGCGTTCACTCGACCACTTCCCAGTGACTGTTTCATACGAGGATGTAACCGCCCCTTCGATTCGCTATTTCCACCTCAACGCTGTGTGGGTAGATGATGATGGAAACCTCCTGATTAGTGCTAGGCACTCTTCCTTGGTAGCAAAGATTGATCGCCGTTCTGGGGAGGTTCTTTGGGTATTGGGCGGAAAACTCAACCAGTTCACATTCAGCACCTCCACCGGTATAACTGACCCACCGGAGTTTTCCTATCAGCATGATATTCGCAGGCTTCCCAATGGCCACATTACATTGTTCGACAACGGCACTCAGCGTTTACCACAATGGTCTCGCGGGGTAGAGTATGAAATTGACGAGGTAGCAAAAACGTGCAAGTTGGTGTGGCAATACAGACCACCAATAGATGTGTATACAGGAGTTCAGGGTTCAATGCAAACACTGCCCGATGGTCATCGATTGTTGGCATGGGGCTCTGGGTTCACCGATAACATGGCGTTTATATCGGAGGTGGATGAGAACGGCACAGTTGTATTGGAAGCTCACCTACCAAACACCATGTATCCCTATAAGGCAGAAAAGAATGTATACCCACCTGGACGCCATACAGCAGATGTTTTAATTGACGAGATACTTCCTACAAATACATATACCTACACCAGGGGTGTTGACACTGTAGGACTCACGATCACATACCACACACTCATTTCTTTTTTCTACAACACAACTACCGCAAGACGCTATCAATGGTCGCCAGAAAACCCATCCTTTGTCATCAAAGCCAACGATCTTGCGCCCGTGCTACCTCCTATGGTCATTCACCCCTGCCGTGTTACCCTAACACAAGAAGGAATGGTAGAGCATGCAGGTGAGTTTAGATTTAGCTCAGATCGGCTTCGCTTAGCGTTGCCCCAACAGGTTGTGGTTTATTATCGTGATTCTATTGGAAAAGGTCCATTTCGTCCACTTCCTACGAGATTTAACCCTTCATCAAGGGAGCTGGTGGTTGACACGGCATCAGCAGGAGAGTTCTGTTTTGGCTCGCCGCTGCCTGGTCTACCTGGTTCCATTCTCGCTCCACGGCTTCTCTCTCCCATTGCTGGCGCATCTGTGTTGACGGGCCGAGGCGTCCCACTCCGCATTTCACCCCAAGGGATTTCAAGCTCATGTACCTATGTGGTAGAACGTGCAGTTGGTTCAGACAACGTTCATACGATTACCCGTCCGGAAGACAAGGACACAACTCTTCCACTTATCCCTGGTGTATACCGGTGGAAGGCTGCTGCTCGTATAACCTCATCTCAAAGCATTACTGCAACAGCAAGCCTCTTCACAGTTCTTGATTCTTTTATTGTGGAAGGCCCTTTTCTACGGATCACTTCTCCAATGAGTGGAGTTGCGTGGACGCAAGACAGCTCGTACGTTGTAGCGTGGAACACAAATCTTGTTGGATTAGCCCGCATCGAAATTGTGAAAGATGATCAGGTTGTGGCCATTATCCGCGATAATGTGAATGCTTCTTCAGGGGGCTATTTGTGGAAGGTTCCAGTTACTCTACCAATAGGAACTGGATACGCAGTTCGGGTGCGGACGCTGGAAGCCGACCCAACGGCAGCCAGTGCAATAACAGAATTCTTTGTTGAGATCCGTGAGATTCCAACGAGCGTTGATGATCACATAGAAATGCAACCAACAATCACGATGGCTCCAAATCCTGCGTCATCGCAATTGTTTATTGGTGGATCAGAGAATGTTCTGCGCGTGATGATATTCTCACATCAAGGAGAATTAGCTCTTGATCACACAACCATTGGCACCGGAGATCAGTTAGATATTAGAACGTTATCATCGGGATTGTACTTTGTGCGAATCTTTACCCTGCGTGGATCACAGACACAAATGTTGTCAATCATAAGATAAACTTATTTATCAAATATGATTAAAGCTTTACTAGCTAGCGCAAGTACAGTGCAAGTATTGAAACGTCGGAAGCAGACACTCCAGGGATGCGCGATGCTTGGCCAAGGGAAGAAGGATTGATACGTTTTAGTTTCTCGCGTGCTTCGGTAGAGAGACTGTTGACTCTATTGTAATCAAACGTAGGCGGTATAGTCATTCGCTCTTGTTCAGCGAATCGCTCTACATCGCGATAAAGCTGTTGGATGTATCCCTCATACTTAATCTCTGTTTCAGCTGCATGCAAAGCCCGTGGGTGTTCATTTCGTACTGTTTGGAATGTGCTGCCAGAGATATTGAGCAGATCGCACGCACAAACGGCTGGTCGCTTAAGAAGGTTCACGAGTGTTGTTGATTCGGTGATCGGGTCTTCTCCAACGGACTCAAGGTAGGGATTCACTTCTGCTGTTGTAACCTTGCTTGAACGGAGATCGGTGAGTAGTTCAGTCTTTAGCTGTTGCTCACGCTCATAGCGTTCTGATTCTGCAGGTTCTACTAAACCCAGTTGTTTTCCATGGTGCAAGAGCCGATCATAGACAGTGTCTATTCTCAGAAGCAGTCTGTATTCAGCAAGTGACGTAAAAATTCGATACGGTTCTTCTGTGTTCTTGTTAACGAGGTCATCAATCATCACGCCGATGTACGCCTCTGAACGTTGAAGAGTAAACGTGCCCTTATCTTGAACCATGAGTGCTGCGTTGATTCCAGCTACTAGTCCTTGTGCTGCCGCTTCTTCGTAGCCAGACGTTCCGTTTATTTGTCCGGCAAAGAAGAGCCCCTTAATCGCCTTTGTTTCCAATCCGAACGTTAGCTGGTAGGGGAAGAAAAAATCATATTCTACTGCGTAGCCATACCGTTGGATTTTTGCATTGCGAAGGCCTGGTATAGACCGCAGTCCTGCATCCTGCACATCTGCAGGGAGGCTTGTAGAAAACCCATTTACATAGACCGTGTTGGCCGCTAGCCCTTCTGGCTCTAGCAGGATAACATGCGAGCTCTTGTCTGAAAAGCGAAAAATCTTGTCCTCGATAGACGGGCAGTAGCGAGGCCCTGCACCAGTAATGAGCCCTGTGAACATTGGCGATCGCGAGAAACCGTCTCTCATAAGATCGTGTGTTTCGCTCGTTGTTTTCGTTGCCCAGCATGCTAACTGGTTGCGAACGCTATGAGTTTGAAGCGAGAAAGGGGCGGGCGCCTCGTCACCATGATGCGGTTCAAGTTGAGAATAGTTGATTGACCAACGGTCAATTCTAGGCGGCGTACCTGTCTTTAGTCTGCCACGTGTAAGACCATGTGAGGTAAGCAAATCTGAAATCTTTTGTGAGGCTTGCTCGCCCACGCGCCCACCTTGTGTAGATTCTGTGCCTGTCCACATTACGGCATTGAGGAAGGTGCCAGAGCAGAGAATCACGGCTTTTGCCAGCAAAACCTCGTTTGAGAGGGTTTTAATGCCAATAACAACGTCTTTTTGAACGAGTATCTCTACAACAGTCTCATTTACGACTGTTAGGTTTTTCGTTGTAAGAATTGCGTGTTGAGCAAAGAGAGGATAGAGATCTTTATCGTTCTGTGACCTGGGCGACCAAACTGCTGGACCCTTTGAAGTGTTGAGCATTTTGAATTGAAGTCCGCTTAGATCGGCTATTCTCGGCATTGCACCGCCAAGAGCATCAATTTCCTTGGCAAGGTGCCCCTTTGCGCTTCCACCAATAGACGGGTTACAGGACAGCCTACCCACAGTACTGAAATCCATCGTGATGAGGGCAACCTTACTGCCCATTCGTGCCGAAGCTATACACGCCTCTATTCCAGCGTGCCCGCCCCCGATAACAAGAATGTCAAAATGCTGTGTTCCTGAATGTTTCACGTGGAACATTTCTCAAAATTGAATCTGAAGGTGTACATATTTCATAAAATTGTTCCACGTGGAACACTAAACCAAGAATTTCACCATAAGGTATTCATCAACATAGGAGCTCTCAATCTTCATGGCACTTAGTTCTGTGCCATATACCACAAAGCCCAGCCGCAAATAAAGGCCAAACGTGGCAACATTGTGGGTGCTTACTTTAAGTTGTATTTGCTCAACTTCTAATATATCCCTAGCAGTCTCTATTACCGAAGAGACAAGTTTTGTTGCTAAACCCTTACCTCGGTGCTCCTCAAGCACAAAAAGCCCCCAGAGCCTACCCTTGTGCATCAGTTTAGACTGTTCTTCGCCCGAATAGCCAATCATTCCAGTAATCTTACCCTGTTCATCAACAGCTCCCAATAGATATTGGTAGGGGTAGTTCATGTACCGTTCGTATTTCTGCTCCTTTGAGAGAATCGAAAGGCCTTCAAACCAATCATAGTCCGAACCAAACACTTCTGGTGCTAGAAGTAACGCCTCGCGTTGGATTTCAAGAAACACATTGAAATCATCTATCTCAAGAGGTCGAAGTGTTGGTTCATTACTCATGGCGGTTACTCAGGACATGTTTTGATTATTTGCCAATGCAGAAGCGCGAGAACACGGAATCCAGAACGTCTGGATTCCACGAATCGCCAGTGATATCACCAAACAGACGAATAGCAGAACGAATATCGACAGCTAAGAAATCGGCTGAGAGCCCTTGTTCTAGGCCTATTTGACAAGATCGCACGTCATTGCCAGCCAGCTTCAGCAATTGCATTTGTCGTGAATTTAGAAGTACGTCAGATACACTAGATGTGCTCTTTCGGACACGATCGAAGAACGCTTCTCTTATATGTTGGAGTCCAGTCTCCGTTATTGCTGAGCATCTGATTGAATCCAGAGATTGTGGGGAATCGGTTTCAGATGTCACGAGGTCAATTTTGTTTTGAGCCACCACAATTTCTATTTCTGGAAATCTCACTCTAAGATCTGCTACGAGAGGATCAGAATTGGTAAACCCACTCGAGGCATCGTTAACAACCAGTACCAGATCGCTCTGTTCAATGAGCGAGCTTGTAATGTTTATTCCCTGCAACTCAATCTGGTCGCTCGTCTCTCTCAGACCCGCGGTGTCACTTACATGCACGGCATAGCCTTCAATGAACAACGTCTCAGAAAGGTAATCGCGGGTAGTCCCCGGGATATCACTCACAATCGCCCGATTCCGTTGAAGGAGGGCATTAAAGAGTGAGCTTTTACCAGCGTTAGGATATCCCACAACCGCTACGTGGAAGCCCGAGCGTAACACCTCCGCACCATGAGCAGAAGCAGTTGTAGCCTCAATCTCACGCAGAATTTGCGCAATTGAGTCTCTGAAGGCAGAACGATTCACGAACTCTACATCCTCGTCTGAGAAATCAAGCTCTAGCTCTAAAAGCCCGATCACATCGAGCAATTGTTGTCTCAGCGCAGCAAGTCTTCTTGTGAATCCACCTGCTAGCTGGCGAGCAGCTATTTGAGAGCCTACACGGGACTGAGAATGAATGAGGTCAGCTACGGCCTCTGCCTGAGTCAGATCCAACTTTCGGTTCATGAAAGCTCTACGAGTGAACTCACCAGGGTCCGCCAAGCGCGCGTGGGCACGGAGAAGAGAACCAATTATCTGTTCAACCACAAAGACCCCTCCATGACATCCTATCTCTACCACATGCTCTCCTGTGTATGAGTGCGGCGAGTGAAAGACGGTTGCCGTGATGGCATCAACGCGGCTTTCCTCAACCACCCACCATCCGTAGTGAATGGTATGGGTCTCGGCCTCGGAAAGGGAGGTCTTGCCTACGAAGTATTGATCACAAAATTCAATAGCCCGTGGGCCACTTACACGGATCACGGCTAGGCCGCCCACCCCCGGTGGGGTAGCAAGTGCGCAAATTGTGTCGGTATGCAGGTTTGGTAAGCTCATCTTTCAGTATAATATGAAGATGACAAGACTAATTGACGTGAATGTTGTTGCTTTTCTCGTATAAGACACGCTTGATTTAGTAAATATGTTTATAGAACCAATTGAATTTCATCTGCCCGTAGTAACCTCTACGAGCGATTATGCGAAGGAGTTGTTGGCCACATACCCATACGTGTTTGTATCGGCACAACATCAAACAAAGGGTAGGGGGCGTAACGGAAAGGAATGGGTAGGTGACTATTCCGCAAACGCGTATTGCTCAATTGGGATTGTACACTCACAGGACGAAGGAATAGAAGAGCTTTCAGCTTATATGGCGCGCGGTGCATTGGCAGTAATGGAAACACTTCGGGCAATTCATCCAAGCATGAGTCTCCGTATAAAGTATCCCAATGATGTGCAGGCATTCTACAATGGACATTGGTCAAAAATAGCTGGCATACTTATAGAACATGAATTTAGAGGCATGTGTTGCACCTCCACAATTGTGGGCATTGGTGTAAACGTAGACCAAGAGATATTTCCAGAGACTATTACGCAACATTGTACGTCACTACGGCTACTAGGATTGCGTTCAGATGTAGATCATGTGATTTCTTTATTGAGGCAGTCATTTACATCTTGGCGCCAACGTGAGTGGAAAACGGTTCATGATCTGTGGGTTTCAGAATTAGACCTTCAGACAAAACGAATTCGATTGACGGACGCAGAAGGTATTTGGACACTACGACAAGTTCTTCCTGACGGTCGGCTTATTCTGCGAAACGATGTTTCACGATCTGAACGGACAATAAGCGATGGCGACACTCTGCGATACGAAGATTGAACTCAATGGAGTTGAGTATGGCATCGCCGGCATCGATGTTGGAAATAGCCGTGTAAAGATCCATCACGATGATGTATTCCTATCATTTCCGTATGACAAGGAATGGAAAAAGAATGTTCAGCATCACTTTCGCGATCACGTCTCTCGTAGATATCTCATCGGACTATCGAGTGTTAATCCAAAACAGACAACTGCGATTGTAAAGGTATTGCAGCGAATACCCGGACACCTTGTGATAAACGCCCATTCATTGTTGATGCGCAATGATCAATTGCTGTCTCTGGGCAAGGTTGAAAATGCAGGTATTGATCGCATGCTCGGAGCAATCGGTGCAATGACCAAGGCCCAGCCACCAATTATTACCGTTGATTGTGGAACGGCCGTCACTGTTAATCTCGTTTCGGCTGATCATTTTTTCCTTGGCGGCGTGATATTTGCCGGCCTCTCAACTCAGCTATTTGGCCTCGCTAAACAAACGGCGGCCATACCTGAATCAAAGTATGTACCCCCAACCAACAACATGGGTGTTAACACAATGCAGTGCCTCATGGCCGGTGTTACATCATCTGTTATTGGTGGCGTGTTGCGCACTGTACGTGCATATATGGCAGACGAGCTAAAATCAAAAGACGTGTCAGTGATTGTGACAGGGGGCGAATCACAACAAGTACTCGAAGCGCTTAAAGCAGAAGGGTTCAGAACCGAATTCCATCAACACATGGTTACAGATGGAATATTGGCTTTGTTATCGGAGGCCCAACTTGTTGATCTTCAAGATTCTATTATTGCAAAAATTCTCAATTGAGTAGACGGTTTTCATGTGATCAAAAAGCCTGGCCGAGTCCAATGCTGAGTTGCCAATTTGATGAACTCATCACGTGCCGCCGTCCAACTATCCACTGATCAGTCAAACGAGTAGGATCATAAATGCTTGTGGCATAATCAATGCGAAACGGTCCAACTGGTGTATCAAACCTGTAACCAATTCCTGCGGCAATTACGCTGCCTTTGTATAGATCTTCAAATCTCATTGAACCATACAGATCAGTAGTAAATCTGTTGAAAGAGTTTCCTACATCTGTGAAGAAAGTAAATCCGCTTCGCTCAACAGTTGAGGCCCATATATCATTTCCTCCTCGTGGCCTCGCAAACGTATAGCGCAGCTCAAAGCCAAGTTCAACAAGTGAACCGCTACCTACTACGTTAGCAAGTATGTATTGTTGATTGGCATTCGGTTCAGAAATCTGGCCGGAGTGCGGATCATGAAGCATGCGAGAAGGAAACGAACGTATGCTAGCCGGACCACCGGCAAAGAATTGCCGCTCCAGTGGAACGTAGGTATTGTCTTGAGTAGAAACTCCGCGAGTAAACTGTAGGAGAGCAATATGACCCACCTTCAACTTTGTTGCACCAACTAGTTGGCTGCTGATAGGAAAAACAGCAGACAAAAATGCCTGGCTACGAATGTAGTTTCCAGCACCCCAACCATACTCTATAGAGAGACTCGAATACGTTCCACGTGTAGGATTTATAGGGTTGTTACGGTGATCACCACGAAGCGTAACGCCAGCACTGATACCAGTAAACACGTTTCCTGTAGTGTTTAGATATTTATCGAGCACAAGGAACTGATTGAACGTACTCAATACATAGGCAACCTCTTCTGGAGTTCTCGCCTCTTTCAGCGCATTTTCTAGCGCCCCATTAAAATTGAGCGGAACCTGTCTTTCAATACCAAGCGTGAGATCAATGCCATTAAAAAATGTATGCGTGTGCAATGATATTGGGGCACGAAGGTTAAGCCCCATAGACTCAAGACGAAATGGATTTACGAGTTGCCTGATCGAATAGTAGGTTGATGACTGGAGACCAAATCTTTTTTCAAATATTCGTCCAATATTCGGCCACGCAAAAACAACCGAGGCGAGAACTTCCGTTTGCAGTTCTTGACCCTGTGCAATACGACTAACATCCTCCAGCACGTACTGAAGTGTTGCAGAAGCAACTTGTGCACCACCAAATATATTTCTGTATTGCGCTGTAGCACCAACTCCAATGTTAAGGTAGTTGTCCACTGCAGTTTGATAAAAGAGCAAACTCATGCCAACATCATATGGTTTACTGTTGCGTGTGTTAAAACGAATGCTAACTGTAGAATCAGAGCGGCAACTCTTTCCCGTTAACGAGTCGTCTGCAATAGTGTCAACGAGCACTAGCTCAAACGTACCGAGCGACATAAGATTCACTCGTGATTGTTCAATCATCTGTCTGTTATACCATTGGCCTGGCTCGATATCGAGTTGGCGCCTGCGTGTAGATTCGTTGACTATTGGGTAGCCCCCTCTAAACTCTTCAAGGACAATGGCATCGATCCGCACGCGCCGGCCTGGCCTGATGATCGCAACCAGAGTGTCGTGCATGCCATCGGCAGATATACCAACAATAGGTGGTTGGTAGAGAGCCTGATAGTAGCCGTTGTTTTGTAGCACCGTTATCATAGAACGAATACTGCGCTCAATGTTGGACTCCACAAACGGGTCGCCAATCTTTACCGTCTGAGCCTGGAGTGCTAGTGCGCGAGTGCTAGAATCAATCGAGTCAAGTCCAGTAAATATTATTGTATCTACGTGTGCTTGTGCACCTTCATTGATCGTGAACGTTAATGTGTTACTACGAGTAGATGCGTCATGCATGAATGACGTATTAACTGTAGCATGATGAAATCCATTTTGATCGAGGTACGTTAAAATTGCCAAGCTGTCTGCTTTAGCTGTTACAGGGTCGTAATATCGAAGTTCCGCTTCGAGATCTTTTCTAATCTTGGCAAGTCGTTCAAGAATGACTGAAGGAGTAGCCGGGTTCATTCGAAAAAATTCTTCGTAGTAGAGTGTGAGCTTCCGTGTAATTGAAAGATCGCTCGGTAGAGAAGTAATCACGCCGATCATTTGTTTTGGTGTGGTCTCCACACAACCAACAAAGTCTACCGCTTGAAGTTCTTCAAGTTGTAGGATGCGAGAACGTTCACCGGCGCGTGCAACACTATCTTCATATTCCTCTTGTGCCTGGAGGTAGGGGGCTGCACATACAAACAAAGCAAGCGCCAATAAGAGGCGTAAGAGGTATGAGAGTTTTGTTGCTTGTTTTGTCACGTCCTGCAAAATACCGACAGTGAGCTCCATGAAACGAACAACGCCCTGCCAACGAGTGTTGACAAGGCGTACATCATCTCACTGAGGTTCAACTTACGATTCGTAAGTATCGCCATCTTCACTGAAGAACATGTCATCCGAAGCGGCCTCATATTCAGGCCAGAGGTCTTCAATTCCTTCATACGTGATTTCATCCGAATCGTCGAGCTCACCAAGGTTATCAATAACCTGTAGCGGAGCACCACTTCGGTTCGTATAATCAATGAGCTCCTCCTTGGTGGCCGGCCAAGGGGCATCCTCGAGAAACGAGGCAAGTTCGGGCGTCCAAAACATGGGAGGATCCTTTTTTGTGAATAACCGAAAATCTTAATCGGCGCGAATATACACGCATCAGATAGCAGACGCAATAACGAATACATTTCTTGCTAATTATTAGAGACTTGAGAGACTCCGAGCGAAGAAAATTTCTGCCATTTCTAGGTCATTTGGAGTGGTAACCTTGATGTTGCTCTCTTCACCGGCAATGGACGCAACTATGTTGCCATTCTGTTCCACGATTGCGGAGCAATCAGTAACATTTGCTTTGCTCCAATCTGGGCTGGCGTATGCGGCCCTGAGCACATCGGCCTTGAATCCCTGAGGCGTCTGCACCCTTACTAGGGAAGCTCTAAGGGCGGTACCAGTAATTGTGCCGTGTTCATTCACAGTCTTTACGGTGTCAGCTATGGGAAGCGCTGGTACAACGGCCCCATAGGCTTCAGAGGCAGTTGCTACTCGATCCCATAGCAAAAGGCTTGCCAGTGGGCGCACAGCGTCATGCACAAGGATTGTATGAACATCAGCAAGTGACTCATGTTGAAGGGCTACACCCACAGACTTCTGGCGTTCAGTAGAACCAGCTACAAGGTGGACTCGAGGATCATTAATGCCGGCTTGCTTTAAAAGGTTGGCTGCAAAAGAAACATCAGCCGAATGCACGGCAATGACGAGTGAGTGAAGTCCGGCAAGTCCCAACGCAGTACGTACCGAGTGAACAATGATTGGCGTACCAGCGAGTAAGAGGAACTGTTTGGGCATAGCGCTACCAAACCGTACTCCACGGCCTGCAGCTGGTATAATAACGCCGCGCAATTTTTGCTCCTGTTCCATGAATCAAAGATAGAGGTATTGAGAGTTGAGTCAATCCCTAAGCAACGAATGCACCAGACGCATCGCGACCATTTCAGCGGATGGACCTGCCTGCATCAACAGCAGCTGTTGCATATGCTACAATCTGTTTGCCTGTTAGACTTATCACTGTGACGTTATAATTTGAAATAAAAAAGGCGCCCCGAAATCGGGACGCCTTTAAAGCTGGATTAAAATTCAGCGGGAAGCTTACCTAATGATCGAGATCGGCAATGACACCGCAGCTTCGCCATAGCGAATAACCATTGTGTAAGAACCAGAAGCTACCGAAGCACCAGACGCATCTTGGCCGTTCCAACGGAACGAACCACCAGCGTCTACACCCGGGTTAGAGAAGCTGGCTACCGTGCGCCCTGTTGAGCTAACAACGGTAATCATCATAGCTGGAGTTGCCTTGCCAAAGCGTACTTCAACACGGTCAGTCATTGGATTTGGCGACGCTGTTATCTGAGCTTCAATTGCATCTGTAACACCAGTTGCCGGTGTGCCATTTCCACTGAGGGTAATTGATGAATTGCCGCCAGTTGAAGAGCGCAGGTTAAGAGTTGCATTCTTAGCGCCTGTAGTTCCCGGCGTGAACTTAACGCAGAGGTCTGCAGACTGTCCGGCAGGTATTACAAGCGGCAAGGTTGTCACCACAGAATATTGACCGGCATTCGCACCAGTAAATGTTCCTTGCTCAATCGCAATGCTCATTGCCGAGGTGTTCGTTAGACTAATACAACGGTCAAGTGATGCGTCGGTAAAGACATTGCCAAAATTCTCAGTCAACGCATGTGTGTACCGCAGCACGTAGGTAGCCGAAAGACTAACTGATGTTGATGGGCTAGAAGGTGAATTCGAACGCACAGTAAGTGTACCATTTAGACTACCCTGAGTTGTTGGCGAAGCCTTAACAGTCAAGCCAGCAGAAGCATTGGGTGCGAGCGTCAATGGAAGTGTAGGAGCATTGGTAATTGTGAACTCGTTAGGGCTGGTACTAATACCACTAACTAACAGTGGCGCCGTTCCAACATTCTTGATAAAGCCATTTAGAGTTAGCGACTTGTCATAACCAACTGTTATGTCGCCGAAATCTATGCTCATTGTTGAGAGTTCAAGCGCTGGCTCTGGAGTAACTGGGTCGAGTACAGTTACATTGGCATACGCTGATGAAGCACCACCGCAAGGATTGCTAACGATAGCGTTGTAGTATCCTGCATCGCCCTTGCTTACTCTGTCAATAACATATGTTGGCTTGGTGGCACCAGCGATTGGCTTATCATTTTTCGTCCACTTGATTGTTCTGGAGTCAGAAGCAGCAACCATAAGCTCAAGCTTATCACCAACTGTTAGACGTTGTGAGATAGGCTGTGCGGTGAACACGGGCTTTGCAATAACAGTCACTTTCGCAACTGTTGATTGTGCTGTAAGTCCGCATGTGCCTGTTGCACGGATGTAGTAATTTCCAGCATTAGCAGAAGTAATACGCGAAATAGTGAGCGAGTTTGAAGCAGCGTTTGGAACGAGAACGGTGTCCTTATACCACTGATACGTAAGACCATTGCCAAGGAATTCTGCTAGCAGTGTCACAGATGAACCAACACAAGCATCAGCAGGCTTTACGTCGGTAGTGACGCTTGGAGCGCGGAAACCTGAAACTCTTACAGCACGCGACTGAACAGTTACCTGACAATTGTTCGGGTTAAATACGTTTGATATGATTCTACAGTAATACTGTCCATTTGAAGCATAGCCATATTGAGGGAAGCTTAAAGTAGAGTTGAATCCGTTTGGAACCGCAACACCATCTTTAAACCACTGATACGTGAGGTTGGCGCCTGTTGCTGTTAATGAAATTGAGCCATCGGTTCCAGGGCAGATATCAAGATTGCTTGGTTCAACGGTTACAAGAGGTTTGGCTGCTACAGTGAGAACAGAAGGTGAGCTTGTAACTGCTGGCGCGCACGTTCCTGATACAACAACTGTGTAGCTTGCGTTGGCCGATGCTGTAGTTGCATTATTGACTACATAGCTGGTGCCTGTTGCTCCTGTAATCGCAACACCATTTTTAAACCATTGATACGTAAGCCCTGCGCCAATTGCGGCAATCCGAAGTGTATCATTAGCATTCTGACAAACTGTCCGGATTGCAGGCATTTGAGTAGTGATAACAGGTGACTCAATAACGGTTAACGTACCCGCGGCTGAAGATGTTACCGCAGTTACCGGATTGCAATTGTCACGAATCACCACGTCATAGAATCCCGCGCTTGATAACGTAACTGGGCTTATTGCATATGACGATGTAGGAGTTGTAGCCACCGTAACGCCACCCTTACGCCATTCGAATGTGCCTGCTCCATCTGGAACATCGCTTGTAACGTTAAATACTACTGACGAACCAACGCAGACCGTACTGCTTTTAGGCTGCACAGTAATGACAGGTGGGAAACAGCCCTTTATGACCGTAAATGGGCCACTCGTTCCGGGATAAGAAAAAGCACAACCAAAACTAGGGCCAGGAACTTCTGATACCCTCATGTAAAAATTACTACCAGGTGTAACACTGGTTGGAATAAGCCAGTTTAATGATGTGGCATATCCATCAATTGCGGCATCGATTGTGGTCCACGTACTACCACCATTGCTTGAATATTCCGCTTTGTACTTACCGCTGTAGTTCCCAATAGTATAACGGTCACCATACCACCGAATTGTCATTGTAGTGTTACGTGTGTAAGACACGTATGCAGAGGGACTCGTTACGTAAACGTATCCCCAGCCATATGTACACTGCGCTATAGCTTGCGATGCACCGAACGCCATAAATGCAAATGCAA
>CANMBE010000010.1 GCA_947495975.1 Ignavibacteria bacterium
CTAGTTCTATTTGGTTGTTGTTTCCGAATTGATCGCATGGAACATCGAGGCCCTATCTCTAGTGCGCTCAATGCACTCCATGACGGGGGTAGAACATATGTCCTACCCATTTATTTGTTACTGCTTGCTTCCTGTTGTCAAAGAACACCGACTGACTTTTCTGCCCTTTTTGCGCCATTGCCGCTTGAAGGGGAGACAAACATAAGGGTAAGGGAGCACTCTACCAAACAGGTAGGCGTTAAATGTGGAATAAGACTGATCTTTTACAGATCGAATTCCATCTTTACGTTGATGGACGCTGTTTTGCGCTTGGACGTTGTGTTGAAAGCACCGCCCCAACTGTACTCTTCGTTACTGTTCTGAGCTGTAATCTGAAAGATTCCCATATCGGCCCGCAACAGCTTGCCCAACCTGCCCGAAGCGTTTTCAGCAATCTTCTCAGCACGCTCAGTACCATCCTTTGATGCCTTCGCCAAAAGATCCAGCTTAAGCTCTGCCAGCTTCGTGTAGTAATATTCAGGCGGTTGTGAATTGAGCACTACACCGGCATCAATCAGCTCGCTGATCTCTCGTGAAAGCATCTCTACCTTGTCCACATCCTTGCTCTCTACCTGTACGTTCTGACTCAAACTATAGCCGTCAAACACTTGATCATAACTATCCCCGTTGCGCACAGACCTGTACATGGGGTTGATAGCTACGGCACTAATAATTATGGCGCTACTCGGGATTCCCTTAGAAATCAAGTATTGCTTCACTCTGTCAGCATCGGCCCGAATCTGGCCATAGGCAACAGCTACGGTCATACTTGCTCTCACATACGTAGCTCGCCACACAATGAGATCACTTACAAAGTCTTGTTGGGAAAGCCCCGTAACAATGATTTTTTCAGTGCGAGGATGGCTGCCTGTCCAGGCCGAGCCAAGCACAAGCGCTGCGCCAATAACCGCTACAGCAACTGCAATGGCCCCCCAAATACGATACTGCATTGAATGTTCCTCCGGTAGCATATAAAGCTGTCCCACGTGCGGGGCTATCAAAATACGAACCTCGATACACCGAACGAGCGGTCGAAAGCCGTATTTTTGCACTCCGACGAATCCCATGGACTATTCACGGCACCCCATTAGTATGGCAAAACCGCTAAGCATTCTGTTCGTCACGAGCGAAATCTACCCGTTCATTAAGACGTCCGAATTCGCCGACCTGTGCTATGCACACTGTCTTGGTGTGCGCGAAATCGGCCACGACATTCGGGCAATGATGCCCAAATATGGGTATATCTCCGAACGCAAAAATCGAATCCACGAGATCAATCGTCTCCGCGATATTCCAATCCCGGTGGGTAAGGAAGAATACCCGGCCACTGTAAAATCGAGCTCAATTAATAACCCTCGCGTTAAGGTACAGTCGTATATCACTACGAATTCGAATTACCTTGACGTGAATAAGGGAATCGAGGCCGACATTACAACGGGCGTTACGTTCCCAAACAATGATGAACGCTTTATCTTCTTTAGCCGCACGGTGTTGGAAACCTGCCTCCTCCTTGGATGGTTCCCAGACATCATTCATTGCGTTGGCTGGCAAACTGCGCTTATCCCAGCATACTTACGCACACGCTACCCACAAGAATTCAAGAAGACGAAAATCGTTATGTCGATCTCTGACTTTAACGAACAAGGGGTATTCCCTCTTAAGTCTCTTCTTAAAACGGGGCTTACCGAAGACGCAATGGAAAAGGGCAAATACAAAAACAAGATGAACTTCCTGCGTATTGGGATGGCGTATGCAGATAAGGTAAACACGCTATCACCTAACTATGCTAAAGAGCTGCTAGCCAACAAGGAATTCAAAGACAACTGGTTGCCCCTTCTCAACAAGAAACCACTAGCTGGTATTGGTCATGGCATTGACCTCCTCCATTGGAATCCAAAAACGGATGTCAACTTCCGCACGAAGTACGATGCAAAAGACATGGACAACAAGGACGCTGCACGTGAGGCCCTTCAGAAGCTTAGTGGGCTTGCTGTTGATAGCGGAAAAATTGTTGCAGCCCTCATTGGCCCCTTAACAGAAGACCGTGGTGCCGATGCATTCATTGAGTCTATCCCTGAGCTTGTTGAATTGGGTGTGCAGGTTATCATCGCAACTGACCTGCCTACATCGCTTCGGAAGTCTGCAGATGCAATGATGAAAAAACATTCGCATGATGTGCATGTACGCGTTGGCTATGACGAAGAATACCTCCACCAGCTTATTGCCGGTGCAACGATCTTGATGAAGCCATCTCGTCATGAGGTGAGCGGACAATTTCAGCGTATAGCCATGGCATACGGCACCGTCCCAGTTGTTCGGAATGTTGGTGGAATTGCAGAAGGCTTAGTGGACGTGGATGATGCGAAAGGGGCGGGTAACGCCTACATAATGAAGAAGACTGAAGCAGCCGAGATCGTGAAGACGGTAAAGCGCGTTCAAAAGTCGCACACGTCACACGAAGCGTGGTCAAAAATCGTCGCCAAAGCCATGTCGACTCAGGTAGGCTGGAGCGCTTCAGCAATTGAGTATGATGAGTTCTACAGATCTCTGGTCAAGGAAACCAAATAGCAGTGCCAGCCGTGTTGCGTAGTACCCACGCGATTTCCTTTGCGATCGTTGCATTGTGCACGATCTTCACTTCGTGTAACGAGGCCCCTACGGGCGTTGGTACAGAGGTAGTACCCGGTACCGATACCATCTACGCATTGTCATCCTTGGTCTCACCGATCCTTGTGCGTGATAGCATGGCCTCTACGCGCGAACCCTTCGTGAATGGCACGTACTTCCTCCTCGGAAATACGTCAAACGATCAAGCTCGCGTGTTTATGGAGTTCTTGAACTATCCCGACCTTGGCGCTGACTCTACATACGATGTAGTGACGGCGGACTTGCAAATGTTTCCGCAAGAGTATCGCTACGGCGATACCACCGATATGTCCGTTGCATTCTCAGCATATGAATTGAAGCGACCATGGTCGGCAAATGTTACATGGGATTCCATCTGGGCTGCCGATGGAAGTACGGATTTTTATTCCGTTGCGGATCAGCCCGTGAGTACGTTTTCGGAGTCGGTCATTGTTCCCGTCGATTCTGCTATTCGCGTATCGTTTGATCTTGATGCTGTAAAACGATGGATGGTTGCTGGCCGAGACTCTTCACTTGTGAAAGAAATCTTCGGCATAGCTCTGCTGCCTACAAACTCTTCAGTGATCAGGCAGTTTCGCAACCTCGAGGGCATTCTGCAAGTGATGAGGCTTCGTGTGATTACAAAGAAGCGAGATTCAACGCAGGCACTAGATACAGTTTTTGTTGAAAGCGCGGTTGCAAACTTTGTGAATACACCTGATGCACAACCAGGCGAACTCGTGGTACAAGGCTCACGCATTCATCGATCCCTTTTGTACGTGAGCCTGGATTCTGTACCGCAGAATGCTGTAATCATTGGCGGAACGCTGCGCATTACCGTAGACAATACAGGCTCTACATATGGCCTCTTTGGACGTGATGAAGTGATCTCCGTACGATACGTTCAAACGTCTGGTTCTCCTATAGAAATCGCATCACGAGGCGACTCCGCAGGTGTCTACGTTTTCACAAACATCGGCCCCCTCCTGGAGCTCATACGCCGTAATGGAGGAGAGGCAGATCTCATCATAAAACCAACTGGCATATATGAGTCATGGCGTATGAATCGCTTGAGACTGTACTCTCTTGCTTCTGAAGCGTATGTGCGTCCAAGACTTACCGTGGCCTATACAATTCCAAGCGTGCTTGTTAAATGATCCGCGTCTTACTCATTTGTCTTTCATTCTTTCTGATTCCTCTTTGCACATTTGCGCAAGGGGGCTCCAACTATTCCTCTATTGGATTTGGCGACGTACGCAGGTCCGTTGGCGCGCTGTATGATGGTATGGCAGGAACGTCCATTGCAATGCCAAGCGATCATGGCATTAACACCGTAAACCCTGCTCTCTTGGGTATGTCTGTGTACACACGACTTCAGGCAGGTTATAGATTCAATCAGAACGTGATCAGTGATAACGGCACTTCATTAAAGCAAAACAACGGCGAGCTTGATGGCCTTATGGTTCTCTTTGCCGTTGACACAGCTCATGGCTTTGGAATCTCTTTTGGAGTTTTGCCCTTTTCATCGGTGAACTACCTTGTTCAACGCAACTTTTCGACTGATATCGATGGTACGCCCCTTACCGGAAGTAGCGTACAATCAGGTACCGGCGGTACGTCAAGTTTGCAGTTAGCCGCATCTGCTCGGCTGGGTAAATTTTATTTCGGTGTGTCGGTTCAGACACTATTCGGTGTGATAACATTAGCAGACAACATCTACGTAAATGGTTTCAATGAGCACGTTCGATCAACCACGTCAAATGACATTCGTGGTTTACTGGCACGCGGTGGAGTTTTCTATAAAGCGGGCCCAACGCTTTCACTTGGCGCTTTTGTTTCGGGTGGCCCTACCGCATCATTGAACACGTCATATCGCGCATCGGCCGATCTTAGTGGTAACACATATTTTGATTCTACGGTAAGCGTTGAATCAACTACGCAACTTCCCTTTGGCGTGGGGCTAGGTGCTTCGATTCAAGATGGACGATCTACATATGGTGTTGATCTTGAGTTAACAGATTATTCTGCCGTTGATATTCCGGCTCAAGGTGCTGCTACGTATGCTCCGAGTCTTCGCACAACGATTGGATACAACAGGCAGGCTGCTCAGTACGCGCAAACGTTTGGGGAGAAAGTGGGACTACGTGCGGGTGTTGGATTTCAGCGACAGTATTACACGTACAAAGGTGCAGTGGTCAGCGAATTTTTTGCGTCTGGTGGTATAGATTTTCCGTTGGGAGCTAGTGCTACTGTTGACGCAGCCCTGCAGGGCGGATACCGCGGACCCTCTGCTGGATTGCTCTACGATTATTTTTTACGCTTCACTGTAACAGTGAGTATCGGCGAAACGTGGTTTAAGCCGTTCGCACGCGATTAATTATTGACGATGTAGATCTCCCCTCAAGCAACGGTATCATGCGTACTGCACCACCGCTCGCTTCTACAACGTCGGCCCCAACAATTGTGTCGCGCGTGTAATCTCCGCCCTTCACTAACACATCTGGCAACAATGTCTCGATGATAGCAAGGGGTGTATCATCACCAAAAATCACAACATGGTCTACACTTCGCAAGGCAGCCACAACGAGAGCACGGTCTGCATCGGTGTTGACTGGACGGTCTAGACCTTTCAATCTGCGTACTGATTCGTCTGCATTAAGCCCCAACACCAGCACATCACCTAGTGCGCGCGCCTGATCCAGATACGTAACATGTCCGGCATGAAGAATATCAAAAACACCGTTCGTGAACACAATGCGCTTTCCCTCTGCCCGCAGTGTTTCGCGTAAAAGTTCAAGATCATGAAGCGAAGTAATAATCATAACGGTCGCTCAAGAGATTCGTCCTCATGCACTGCGTGCAGCAATCTGTCGGCAGTTATTGCAATGATCCCAGGCTCTGCCACTACACACCCCGCGGCAACATTCGCAAGCGCTGCGGCCTCTCGCATGGAGGCGCCTGAGGCAACCATAGCGCATAGCGTTGCAATCACGGTATCGCCTGCACCTGAGACGTCTGCAACATTCTTTGCGCGTGTATGCACGCTGCTCACATCACCATTACGTTCAAAGAGCATCATGCCTTCAGAACCCAACGTGATGAGTACGTTGTCGCACTGAAGTTGCTCCAACAAAAGTCTGCCCGCTGTGAGCACTTCGTCCTTTGTTTTGAGTGGCATGCTGAGAGCTTCCGATGCCTCACTACGATTTGGTTTGAAGAGTGTGCACGCGGTAAAGTCAAAGAAGTGCCGTCGTTTCGGATCAACAAAGACTGGGATTTTCTGCTCCGCAGCAAAGGCAATTACAGTGCTGATAAGTGTTGGCGACAACAGCCCCTTATCATAATCTTCGAGGACAATTCCGTGCAGGTGTGGGCGTGAACGTAATGCAGACATCACGTCCGTGATCACTCCAGCATTGACAATGTCTCGCGTCTCACGATCGAGTCGTACAATCTGTTGATTGTTCCCAATCACGCGGGTCTTCACCGTTGTTGGCCGGCCATGCTCAATCACAATTCCAGATGCATCGAGCCCCGACGTTGCAGCTAACTCGCGCAATAGTTTGCCCGAAGCATCATTGCCCACAACACCACACAATAATGGAGTAGCCCCTAAACCTATGAGATTCGTAGCAACGTTGGCTGCTCCGCCTAAATGGAAGCTCTCGTTGTCTATATCCACCACAGGCACAGGTGCTTCAGGAGACACACGATGGACACTGCCCCAGAAATATCTATCGAGCATCACATCGCCAACAACGGCAATTTCCATTCCCCGAAGGTTCGTCAATAGCTGTTGGGTGCGATCGCCTGAGAGGTCATACATAGCCAGTTTCTCGATTAAGTTGCGCTAACATCAACAGGCATTGTGCGGCTCGACATTTGTCTGTCCAAGAGGTAGACTGATGGTCCGTCAGAGCCAACCAACTTCAAACGTTCGATGATTTCCATCACTAACGCTTCTTCTTCTACCTGTTCGTTGATGAACCACTGAAGCACGATTTGTGATGGCAAATCTTTCTCTTTGAACGCCAATTCATAAAGATCATTGATGCTTGCAGTAATACTTTGCTCGTGCTTACGCACTTGTTCAAATACCTGAACTGAAGACGTATATTTCTTTGATGGTGCAGTTAGGGGGCGAAGCGTAACAGACTCACCACGACTATGAAGGAAGTCATGTAGCTTCATTGCATGAAGTGTTTCTTCCTGCCACTGGATACGCATCCATTGCGAGAATCCAGGAAGATTATTCTCTGTAAACCATCCAGCCATTCCGAGATACGTATATGCGCTTTGGAATTCAGCCTGGATCTGGATATTAAAGGCTTCAACCAGCTTTGGCTTCATTGGCATGTGTATTCCTGTTCAAAAAGAGTTTGGCTCGAAATTACCCAATTCGGGGCTAGTTTCGGAGTCATCATCATCTCTCATTCCGGAACAGCAATGAAGCGCCAGACTACCCTCACTCGACTTTCTATCGACAATGCCGAATTTTTTGCCTTCCATGGCGTCCGCGAGGAAGAACGTAATCTAGGTGGGCGTTATCAAGTTGACGTAGACGTTTGGTATGACACGATGAAGGCTGTTATGAGCGACGATCTGAGCGATACGGTGAATTACGAGGAACTTTTGTTCCTTGTTAATGAGCACATGAGCGGTGAGCCATGTGAGCTTATTGAAACACTTTCATACGACATTGCTTCAGCAGTCATTGATCGGTTTGTTGCTGTTCGCCAAACAACAGTGCGCGTCCGCAAATTAAGCGTGCCCATTCAACAGATATTGGGTCACGTTGAAGCTGAGGTCACCGTGGCTCGAGAAGACTAATCGTGCCTGTCCGCGTTCTACTTTCACTTGGATCAAATATTGGCGATTCGCAGACAATGATTCGCTCTGCGATGGCGGCAATTGAGCGAGATATTCTTCGTGATACGAGGCGTTCAAAGTTGTGGATAACGGAGCCAGTAGGATATACAGACCAGCCTATGTTCATCAATGCTGCTATTGTTGGATTTTCAGATCTATCACCAATTGAGATCTACGAGCAATGTAAATCAATTGAAGTGGAGCTTGGACGTCAACAGCGAGAGCGTTGGCGCGAGCGCGAAATCGATATCGATGTAATCCTCGTTGGATCTGAAGAATATCATGACGTGAATCTCGATATTCCACATGCAAGAATGGCCGAACGCAGGTTTGTGCTAGCTCCTTGTAATGAAATTGCTCCGCAGATGATCTCTCCTCAATCCAATCTTTCCATTGCAGAGCTATTAGCTAAATGTCCTGATACGTCATCTGTCGTTGCTGACGAATAGTCCACCATGCGCATTCCTGAACATATCATCGATCAGGTACGATCACAGACCGACATTGTGGACGTGATTGGTGAGCACGTTAAACTCAGGCGCACGAGTAAAAATTATATCGGCCTGTGTCCCTTTCATAATGAGAAGACTCCGTCATTCAACGTAAACCCAGAGCGCGGTATCTACAAGTGTTTCGGATGTGGTAAAGCCGGCAATGCGATAACGTTTGTTGAGGAACATCTCCACATGGGATTTGTAGATGCCATTCAACATTTGGCACGCAGAGCAGGAATTGAAATTCCTGAAGAACAACGAGATGATCCAACAGGCGAACTCGCCCGCAAGGATGCAGCCATGCGCGCACTGCGCGATGCAGCGGAGTTCTATCAGAATACACTTGCAACATCGGATGGAGCTCCTGCGCGGGCGTTTTATGAGAAGCGCGGATTCGCACAAGAGATTATCGATGGGTTTAAGCTAGGCACAGCACATGCATCATGGGATGCGGTGATGAGATATCTGCTTGAACGGGGCTATGCCATCGAGAACCTTGTAGACGCAGGCTTGGTGATCACAAGAGAAGATGGCAAGACCTACGATCGTTTTCGCGGTAGAGCAATGTTCACCATCTCTGATGATGCTGGGCGTGTGGTTGGCTTTAGTGCAAGAACGCTCACGGACGAGCCGGGCCAACCCAAATATGTAAACTCTCCGCAGAGTGTTGTCTTTGACAAAAGTAGAGTTCTCTATGGACTCGACCGCGCCAAGCGTTCCATAACTGAACATCGAACAGCAATTATTGTTGAAGGTCAGGCTGACGTTATCACCTTGCATCAAGCTGGCTTTATGTCTACCGTGGCGAGCTCCGGTACCTCTCTCACGCAAGATCAGTTGCGACTCATCAAACGCTACGCCGATACGATTGTCTTATTGTTTGATAGCGATGAAGCTGGCCAAAAAGCTATCACTCGTGGCATAGAGCTTGGCTTAGCTGGTGGCTTTGATGTGAAGTGTATCATGCTACCGCCAGGAACAGACCCTGATTCTCTTGTGCGCGATCGCGGCGCAGATGTTCTGCGTGCTTACATCGATACCGCACCATCGTGGTTGAGTTTTCAGACGGAGCGTTTCCGTCACCTAGGACTGCTGAATGACCCAGTGCAGCAAGCAAAGGCAGTTCGAACAATGTTAGAGTGGATAGCATCAGTTCCCGATACATTGAGACATCAGTTTCTTCTGCGTGACCTTGCAGATAAATTTCGCTTGGATGAGAATGTCTTGGGATCCGAGCTTCGCTCAGTTGCCCCACGTCAGCAAGAGCAATACAATAGCTCACAATCAAAGTCTCGGCGCGGATCCGAACAAGCCCCAACACGTACACCCCTTGATAAGCCTCGTTTGGTAGCGGTTTTACTGCCACCGGAGCGCGAGTTGATTCGTGTGTCATTGACGGTGGAAAACGGTCTTGCACTTGTACTGCATCAATACCACGTAACAGAAAAGACATTTTGGAGTGAAGGTGGCCAGCGTATTTTTAGACGCATTCTTATTGCAGAAGAAGAACATGGCGAAGTAATTCAGCACGTGCTCAATGACGAAGACCTCTCAACGGATGAGCGTCGAGAAATTGCTGACATTATTTTTGCAGCCTCAACCCCAAGCGAATCGTGGGGCAGATTCAATGTTGAAGTACCAACGTATGATGTAGCAAAACCTGTTCGTGATGCAATGTTGAGTATTGAAATTCATCGGCTGCATCAACGGATTGATATCATGACGCAAACAATTGAGACTACGTTGGATGTTGATGAGCGCAAGAGATACATGTTTCAAATTATTTCGATGATTCAACGACGCGAAGAATTGCGTCGACGTTTTGCGGACGATCCCAAAGACATATCATGGCAGCACGACGCTTCAGTTTCCTAACGCTTGGCGGCGCACTCGCCGTGGGTGTTGGTCTATGGACGTATGTCTCGCTCACGCGGGCGTACGAGGACGATCTTCTTGTGCCGCTCACTGTTGTCTCTTCGCCAAACCAAGCGCTGCTCTCTACAGTGCCGCTAACACTTACTGTTCGCGTTCGTGCAACGGGGCTCCAACTTTTAAACTTTCGATATTTCTCGCAGGCCGCTGTATGCACATTAGACCTGCGTAGGCTACGCCCAACTGGACCGTCAACATACACGGCAGAAAGTCCTGATCTTTTAAGAGGAATCGTTTCGGCTATTCCACTGCGTACATTGTCTGTGATTCCCAAAGAACTTAGGCTTGCTACGGGAGATCTCACAGTGAAGCGTGTTCCACTCCGCGTCCACCACAATATCACATGCAGAACAGGATTTGTTCTTGGCTCTCAGCCTCATGCGGATTTGCATGAGGTTGAAGTACGAGGGACCAAGAGCATTGTTGAGCGTGTGCAGGAGTGGACAACACAACGCTTGTCGCTTGAGGATGTGCATGAATCTGCAAGTATGGACGTTCCCGTGAGCGACTCATTGATGTCGCTCATTAACGTGGTTCCATCATCGGTTCGTGTTCATATTAACGTTCAGCAATCCGCAGATCTTTTCGTTATGGACGTACCCGTCATACTTGCTACATCACAAAATTCTGCATCGCTTACTGTGCACCCGCAGCGCGTGCGTATTCTTGTACGTGGTGGTGTAGATGACGTGTCGGCAATAACTGCACGAGACCTCCATGCAGAGATCACGGAGCGCCCCACTACGGGCTACGTGCGCCCGCGTGTCTTAGCCCCTTCATCAGTTCGTGTTATCGCAATTGATCCGCCCTTTGTACGCGTTGTCGCACGCAAAGAGGGCTAGAGAGACGAGCGAATAAGCAGCGACGAATCTCCATAGCTTAGAAACCGATAGTTGTTTTCCAGAGCCGTATTATAAATGGTGCGCCATTCATTCTCACCGCAAAAGCCTGCAACCAGCAATAAGAGGGTGTTCCCCGGCTGGTGAAAATTGGTAACAAGTGCGTCAACCATTGCAATTGTGCATCCTGGTGCAATCATGAGTCGAGTGTTTCCCCACATCTCATACGTCCCATGAAAATCCATCCAGGCAAGCACCATAGCAATTGAATCTTCTCGCGTGAATCTGTTCAGCGACACGTCAAACGCATCCCACTGTTCAACATCAGCCGCTTGATGAGCATCAAAACCGTCTCTGCAAAGTTTTGCGCCATAGATGTAGACAGACTCTAACGTGCGAAGTGAAGTAGTACCAACAGCGGTTATCCACGGAACGCTACTTCGCAGGTGATGGAGAATTTTCTCAAGTGCTGCGCGCGTCATTCCAAACCGCTCTGCATGCATGTGATGATCACGCGCATCAACAGCATCAACAGGACGAAACGTACCGAGTCCTACGTGCAGGGTTACTTCTGTCCGCTCAATCTTTCTCTGTGCAAGTGCATCGAATGTTTGCTCTGTAAAGTGCAATCCAGCGGTTGGTGCCGCAACGGAACCTTCGTCTACAGCATACACCGTTTGATAACGCACGCTATCATCTGCATCCGCTTCTCTATGGATGTATGGCGGAAGAGGTAGATGTCCTACTTCTGAGAGTACCTGCGATAGTGATACTTTTCTGCCCCACGAGAGCTCCACGTTAGCCTCAGTGCCCAATCGCTCTGTTACCGTTGCCACAAGATCTGAATGAGGCTCGCGAAGCACCATACCAACAGTCACATTCTTGCCGCCAATAAGGCATCGCCACACGGATCGTTCCGGTGAGGCAAGCACCACTGCGGGATCTCGTATGGGGCTCATGGGATCCGTGAGCAGCACCTCAACGGCGCCACCCGTGGGCTTCATCATGTTTAGACGAGCTGCAATTACACGGGTGCGGTTAACAACAAGTAGCGATCCAACCGGAACAAGCTCTGGCAGGTCCGTGAATTGCTGATGGCTAATGGAATTCTCCGGCCGCCTATACACGAGCAGTCGACTCTGATCACGCTCCGGCAGTGGATGCACTGCAATGAAGTGAGCTGGAAGGTCGTATGTGAACTGGTCCAGACGAAGAGACTGCGGCAAGAGGGGTGTTGATGTCATGTCTTCTAGGGCGTATCTTCGCGCTCTGCAAGCTTCAGAGTAAACCTGCGTACACAGGCCGATCCGTCAATTGAAAACGCGATTTGTCATTAGTAAAAGGCTCATACATGCAAGATAACCAGACCTCTTCTCCGATTCCACCACCCCCAGGCACAGGCTACGGACCACGTCGCCGCTCGCGTTGGTGGATACCAGTGGCAGTCATCGCTGGCTTATTGATTATTGTCGTAGTTGTATTTGGTGCGTTCATCAGTATGATCGTGTCAGGCATCGATGCTCCGGATGAAGCTGTTGATGTACGCGATAAGACGGTCCTCATTATCGATCTGTCAGGGGGCCTACCAGACTACAAACCACAGATGGCCTTCAACTTTGGCGGCGACGGACCGTCAGGCCCATCTCTTCTTGAAATGTTAACTGCACTTCGCGATGCAAAGATAGATGACAAAATCAAGGGGCTCTACTTCCGCGCAGGTGGCGCAGGTCTTGGCATGGCTAAGCTTTCTGAAGTACGCGATGCATTGGTCGATTTCAAAACATCAGGAAAATTTGTCTACGCATTCATGGACATGGGTTCCAAATCGCACTACTTCCTCGCATCAGTTGCTGATTCCATTTTTATGCCACAAGAAGGCATGATTGAGTTTAATGCATTTGGTGCATCAGCCCCCTTCATGAAGGGAATGTTTGATAAGATTGGTGTTACGTGGCACGTTGAGCAGTTTGAGGAATACAAGTCCGCAGCCGAATCAATGAGTCGCGAAAAGTGGTCAGAGCCCGCAAAAGAAGAGATCAGGGCAATTCTCACACAGCGCACCGATATGTTCGTTAAGGCCGTTGCTACAGGGCGCAAGCTTAGCGAGACACAGGTTCGTGGACTTATGAACGTTGGACAATACGTACCTGACTCACTCCTTGCACATGGTCTCATCGATGGCTTCTCGCGTGAATCAGAATTGAAAGAGCGAATTCATTTTCGTCTGAATCCAGACGACTCCACAGAACATCCATCACTTCGTACGCTCACTGTTTCGCAGTATCTAAGCTCGAAGTCAGAGATAAATGAAGACGTGAGCGATCATGGTATTGCCATTGTCTATGCTTCGGGCGCAATCAGCTCAGGCAAAAACTCAAACGCACTCGATGCTTCTGGCATTTACTCCAAGACCCTCATTAAGGATCTGCGCGCAGCTCGTGATGACAATGATGTGGATGCGATCATTCTTCGGATCGACAGTCCAGGCGGTTCTGCATACGGCTCCGACGAGATTTGGGCTGAGATCCGCGAGATACGCAAAAAGAAACCTGTCTATGCTTCTATGAGCGATGTAGCGGCTTCTGGTGGTTATTATATTGCCATGGCCTGCGATACAATCATTGCACACCCAGCCACAATCACTGGTTCAATTGGCGTGATCATGGCGATTCCAAACTTTGCCGGAACAATGGGCAAGATTGGCGTTACAGTGGACACTGTGTCCTCTGGCGCCTCGTCCAACTTCCTCAACCCACTCATGCCAAGTACAGATCTTGATAAGAAGCAACTTCATGCTTTTGGTGAAGGTATCTATCGCAGATTCGTTCAAAAAGTAGCAGACTCGCGGAAGAAAGACTTTGAAGCCACGCGCCTTCTCGCTCGAGGTCGCGTTTGGACCGGCGAGGCAGCTCAATCGGTTGGCCTCATTGATGTTTCAGGGGGCTTACAAGACGCCATAGCGCTTGTGAAGAAGCGTATTGGTGTTTCTGCAGACACAAAGGTGCACCTATCGATTTATCCTGAGAAGATTGACAACATTTCTGCGATCCTCAGGCTGTTTGGCATCGGTGAAGAAGACGATGATAACGCAGAGGCGCGTGCTGCGCTATCGAAGCACGTTCTTCATTCCATCACAGGGTCTGAGTCAGCAAACGTTCAATTGATGCGCTCCCTACCCGTAGGAATGCGCCAACAGGTGAAGCACGCTGCTCAGCTTGCTGAGATTGGACTTACTGAGCGCTCAATGGTGATGATGCCAATGATCATACCGGTAGAATAGCCCACACGATCGTAAAGACATAACACAGCGGATAGTGAGTAAATTTTATTCGCTATCCGCTGTTCTTTATTCGCTCCGTATTTTGCCAGTATGGAACTAGAAACTTTTCCGAATCCGCGGCTGGGACGTCGGTTTACCATTACACATGTTAACCCGGAATTCACCTCTGTCTGCCCTATGACGGGGCTACCAGACTTTGGCACCATCACGGTTCAATACGTACCTCACGAGGTCTGTGTTGAACTCAAGGCGCTCAAATATTATTACCTCGACTTTCGAAATCGGGGCATCTTTTACGAAGCCGTTACCAATCAGATTCTCGATGATCTTGTGAGCGTCTGCGATCCAATGTGGATGAAGGTTACTGCAGAATGGAAAACACGCGGTGGCATTCACAGTGTGATCGAGGTAGAGCACACCAAGGCGTAGGAACAATGCAAACAACCATCTCAAAGCAGTTCCGTTGGGAAATGGGACATCGTCTCCCTTTTCACACTGGACTGTGTAAGAACCTTCATGGCCATTCGTATGAAGCACACGTGATCCTCACAGGTGAACCGGATGATCACGGAATGGTGATGGATTATTTCGACATGAAGCTACTCATTCAGAATAAAATCGATGAGTTAGATCATTGTTTTCTTTGCGATACCTCGGACACAATAGTGCGCGCCTTTCTTGAAACACATTCCATGAAGACTGTTATCGTAGACTTCCCTACGACTGCTGAAAACATTGCAAGAATGTTATTAGAGCACGTAGTGTCTCAGCTACCAGTGGCACATCGTGTAAGCGATGTGCGTGTGCGTGTGTATGAAACCGAAAAAACGTACGCCGAAGTGGGGCGGACACTATGAGCGTGAGAGTCCGATTTGCCCCTTCCCCTACTGGATTTCTTCACATTGGAAGTCTGCGCACAGCGCTTTACAACTACCTCTTTGCAAAACATCATGGCGGTACCTGCATTCTTCGGATTGAAGACACAGATCGTACCCGACTTGTTGAAGGGGCTATGGAGGAGCAGATCAAATCACTAGAATGGGCAGGTGTTGTCTTTGATGAAGGCCCGCACGTTGGCGGAAGTCACGGTCCATACACACAGAGTGAGCGATTTGATCTCTATAGGCAATACGGCATGCAGTTGGTTAAAAGTGATGCCGCGTATTATGCCTTTGATACTTCAGAGGAGCTTGACGCAATGCGTCAGCGTCAGCAAGCTGCTGGTATTGCGCCTAAGTATGACCGTTCAGCGATGCGTAATCAATTCACAATCGGTGAGCACGAAGCACAACGTTTACTTGATGAGAACGCACAGCATGTTATCCGACTCAAGGTGCCCATCCATAGCGATGTCCGCTTTCATGATGCGGTACGGGGCGATGTAGTTTTCAGTGGACGTGAAATTGACGATCAGATATTGTTGAAGAGTGATGGATTTCCAACCTATCACCTTGCGAATGTCGTGGATGATCATTTGATGGAAATCACGCACGTGATTCGCGCCGAAGAATGGCTTCCATCAACACCAAAACATGTTTTGTTGTATGAAGCATTTGGATGGACACCGCCAACATTTGCACACGTGCCGCTGTTGCTCAATCCGGATCGTTCAAAGATGAGCAAGCGTCACGGCGACGTGATGGTACAAGACTTTGCAAAGAAGGGATTCTTTCCAGAAGCACTTGCAAACTTTGTTGCCCTCTGCGGTTGGAATCCGGGTACTGACACAGAATTCTTCTCAATGACCGAGCTCATCGAAGCGTTTTCGTTAGAGCGCGTGAACAAGGCCGGTGCTGTGTTCGACTACCAGAAGCTGCACTGGATGAATGGCGAGTACCTCAAGACGCGTGCACCAGAAGTCTTGGCAGAAGAGTTATTGCCAACGCTCGTAACGCGTGGATTTGAATATGTGCAGCCTGCATTTGTGGCATCAGTTATTGCACTCGTGAGAGAGCGCGTCCATTTCTTGCAAGACGTTACGGACTTTGCCGACTACCTCTTTGGTGACGTGCTTAGCCCCCTTTCAGAAGAAGCTGCCGCAACGATAACAGGGAATGAGGCACTCATCACGGCAGTACAAACGTTTCGCAGCGGACTCAATGATGAGACCATAGAAAATCTTGATGCATTTAAAGAGCTTTCAAAAAACTCTGCTGAATCTGCTGGTATGAAGGTGGGGGCGTTCATGAAGCCCCTTCGCCTGGTTCTTACGCATAGAGAAGTTGGGGCTGACCTTTTTGGTACGATCAAATTGCTTGGGGTACAACGATGCGGTTTTCGTCTCGATGCTTTTTTCTCTTCGTGATCATTGCGGCATTCGTTGTAACTTCTTGTAGCACCCCTCGCCCAGACAACGCAGCTCCATGTGTGCCCGCCGGACAGACACAACTTGTCATTCGGTGGGGTACGGAACATGATTCCCTAGGAACCGTCGAACAGTATACGATGAACACCAAGGGAGAAATATTCTCATTCTCGGGAAAGATCGCGAATCGTGAGGACAGTGTGTACAGCCTTGCTATTGACCAATCCACGTATTGTGGGCTTGCCAAAGACGCCGCGGACTGCTTCCTTAGAACACAAGCTCTGAACGCGAGAGGTAAAAGTGCTAGATTCATCGAATACCGCAATGTTCAGTCCGACGTATATTTACGGGCAGTGTGGAATCCTGATCTGATGACATTTCAGAGCAGGGACATGCGAGAGCTCTATGACCAGCTTATGAAGCTGATACCCCTCGATTGAACCCTATGAAGATCCTCATCGTTGACGACAATCATGACTTTTGCGCAACCCTTGCCGACATCGTTCGGGGCCAAGGGTGGACGGCCGAAGTTCGTAACAGTCCAGAGCAGGCGTTAAGCTTTCTTGAAGCACACAACCGCGAAATTGGATTGATGCTTCTCGATATTGAGTTTGGCAGCGAATCTTCAATGACTGGTATTGATGTACTCAGCAGATCTATCCGCGAGTTTCCATCAATTCCAGTGATCATGATCTCTGGCAAAGGGACTATCGATATGGCCGTTAAGGCCACAAAGTTGGGCGCTCTCAACTTCATAGATAAGTCATCTCTGTCGAATGAAAAACTCATTGCAGTTCTTACGAGCGCAATGGACAGAGTGAAGAACGACTCGTCAAACGAAGAGCTACGCCGGGTTGTAGAAAGTCAGGGTATCATTGGACGTAGTAGTGTAATGATGGAAGTTGCTGACAAGGCACTACGTTATGGTCGCACAGATCTTAATGTGCTCATCACTGGCGAAACAGGCACAGGTAAAAAACTTGTTGCTCACGCACTGCACGCAGTAAGCCGCAGATCAAAACATCCGTTTATTACCGTTGACATTCCGAATATTCCTCGTGAATTGTTTCAAAGCGAACTTTTCGGCCATATGAAGGGGGCTTTCTCTGGCGCAATGGATACCAAGCGTGGCTTGTTCCACCAGGCGCATAAAGGCACACTCTTCATGGATGAAATCGGTGATATGCCCCTTGAACTACAGGCGAATCTTCTATTGCCGATGGAACAGAAAGCCGTGCGTCGTGTTGGATCTGTTGAGACTGAAGAAGTTGACATACGCTTTGTGAGTGCAACGGACCGCGACCTTATTGCCTCGATGAGCGATGGGCGTTTTCGCGAACAACTCTACCATCGTTTGCGCGAATGTGAAATCTACATCCCATCGCTACGCGAACGCATCGAAGACATCCCTGCCATTGTTGAGCACTACGTTGCGAAGCACAATAAAGAAATGGCTGACGAAAAAACAGTATCGTCACCCGCTGTTGAGTATTTGCAGCAATACCAATGGCCTGGTAATGTGCGCGAGCTTGCCAGCGTCCTAAGAGTTGCGCTACAAACAATGTCAAATGACCAGCTCGAAATCACAGACCTGCATCGAATTCTCAAGCGATCAGCGTCTCAGCCAGTCCACTATGTTTCGACTCCTGTACCCATTGCAGCAGCCGTGCAGCAGCAGCCAGTGGTTGTGGCAGCAGGGACTGCGCCACAAGCCTCAGTCCCTGCTGCAGAATACTCCACTGGTGGATCTCAGATTGATCTTGGTGAAGACAGTTCGCTAAAGGATGATCTTGCAATGGTTGACCGAATGAAGATCGAAAAGACACTCGAGCGCACGAATGGCAACGTGAGTAAGGCCGCTGCAATCCTCGCCGTCAGCCGAGAGACCCTGCACAATAAGATCCGTAAGTATGGGATTGATGTGCAGAGGTACAGGGCGTAGCTCATTCATTCATCGATTCGTTCGTGTATGAAGTACAATCAGACAATGATTCGTGCCTAGGGGTTACGAGAGAGCATGCTCTAGCGCTGCGGCAAGGTATGCTAGTGGTTTGATTGGAGGAGGCTGTTTCCCAACATTCGCAGCTGTGCATGCAGCTGCACGTCATGCACCCTGATCATAAGCACAGGTGCATTCCATAACAGCGCGTGCAGAAGGGCTGTTGCTCGATCGCGTTTTGTAGGGTTGTCCTCACCGATCAATGAACCGAGGAAGCGTTTGCGCGAGATTCCTAAAACGATGCCGTCTGCGAGGTCTGCAAAGGTGTTGAGGTTTCGCAAGAGTTCTAGGTTGTGCTCAACGGTTTTACCAAATCCGATTCCTGGGTCCACGTAAACGGTGCCGATGCCAGCAGAGCGCGCTGACTGCACGCGCTCCTGCAGATGATCATGCACGTGCTGCACGATATTGTCATAAGCAGGAGCATCCTGCATAGTGGCAGGATCGCCGTTCATGTGCATCAATATCATAGGCACATTGAGCTCTGCGGCTACGTCAAACATCGCTGGATCGTGTTTGCCTGCCGTAACGTCATTGATCATGCGTGCGCCAAGATGAATTGCCTGGCGTGCAACGATTGACTTTGATGTATCTATTGAAATGTGAATAGACGGGTCGGCAGCAACAATCTCTCGGATCACAGGTATCACGCGAGCGAGTTCTTGGTCTGCAGGCACGCACGTAGCGCCCGGCCGTGTGCTCTCGCCACCTACATCAATCCAGTCAGCCCCTTGCCCACACATTTCTATGGCACGATCTCGTGCAACGATTGGGCTATTGAACAATCCGCCGTCAGAAAATGAATCTGGCGTGATATTGACGATGCCCATGATGAGCGGCAAGGGCATACTTTTTTCCTATGATGAGGGCGTCCAGGCGTCGTTTATTGTTGCAACTACTTCATCAAGCTTTGACTGAGTTGATGCTACAGGTACAGTAAGGGGCAAGCGGAACGCAAGCTCAATATGGCCGAGCTTATGCAGCAGATACTTTACCGGCAGTGGATTCGATTCGATGAAGTTGGCCTTGTAGTAAGGCATGAGATGCATCTGAATCTCTTGTGCGCTACGCATATTGCCATCGAGCGCAGCATGCACGAGCAAACCAAACACACGCGGCAGGTAGTTTGAGAGCACGGCAATCACACCTGTTGCGCCGCTCGCAATGGCAGGCAATGCAAGCGAATCATCGCCTGCTAATAATGTAAAATGCGAAGGGGCATTACGAATGATCTCACACATTTGCTCAAGGTTAAATGATGCCTCTTTTGTTGCAACAACATTCTGACACGCTTCCGCAATGGCAAGTTGTGTTTCTGCCGGCACATTCTGAGCAGTTCTACCAGGTACATTGTAAATGATCTGAGGAATATCTACGGCGTCATTGATAGCGCGGAAGTGAGCAACGAGACCATTATGTGTTGGCTTGTTGTAGTAAGGCGTAACAAGCAATAGCGCCTGAACGCCTGCTGCAACAGCGCTCTTTGAGAGCTCGATGGTAGTGCGAGTATCATTTGAGCCTGTGCCTGCGATAATCGGAACGCGACCCTTTACGTGTTGCACTGCTGTATTCCACAGAGTGATCTTCTCCTGGGTTGAGATTGTTGCACCTTCACCAGTAGAGCCGCACACAACAACACCGTTGATGTTCGCTTCAAGTTGAAGGTCTAGCAAACGGGTGAATGATGGAAGGTCTAACTCGCCGTTTGATAAAAACGGAGTAACAATCGCAGTATGGAGTCCGGTGATTCGCATGTTGTGTGAAGTCAATGACTACCTATCCCTTTATGGAATGTCGCTTTACAAGATACTCGCGCAATGCAGTATCAAACGGCATGTTCGTTGTGACACGCATATAGTCGATGTTCTGGATGTGACAGCCACGCTTAAGTGTCTGACAGAACTCTTCAACCGCTGTCTGATAGCTATGCTTGATTTGGTTTGGTTGCGTTGTAATCTCCACGCCTGTTTCCATATCGCTGAACACAGCGGGCGCTCCAAGGTTAAAATCAACTTCTCGTGGATCCATCACGTGCATCACGAGAACATCGTGTTGATCGTGACGGAAGTGTTGAAATGCCTTAAGGATAGATTCAGGATCATCAAAAAAATCACTGATGATAACCACAAGCCCCCTACGAGAAAGTTGCTCTGCAATATGATGCAGTGCAATAGCTGTGCCCGTGGTTGATTGTGGCGTGGCATTCTCCAGCGCTCTGATAAGCTCCTGCACGTATGACATTTTGGAGCGTGACGGAAGGAATGTCTGCAGGTCAGAGTTATAGAGCGCCAGACCAGCAGAATCGCGCTGTTGCAATACGAGGTACGATAAAGCAGCAGCGAAATACGTGGCGTACTCAAACTTTGTGATATTTCCTGGTGAGGCATAGTTCATCGATGCGCTCATATCTACACATACCATTGCACGCAGATTTGTTTCGTCTTCGTATTGCTTTACGTAGAAACGATTTGATCTGCCGTAGATCTTCCAATCGATGCGTTTGAGTTCATCACCATGCCGGTATTGACGGTGTTCGGCAAACTCTGCGCTGAAGCCATGAAAGGGAGAGCGATGAAGCCCCGTAATAAAACCTTCCACAACAAGGCGCGCACGAAGCTCCATGCTGCCTAAGCGGGCAACAGTTTCAGGCGTAAGGTACGTAGCTGTATGGCCAGCGCTCATCAGGCGCTGTTAGAACCAACGTCAAAATACGTGGCATGAAGGAGAGCGAATCGAACAAGGCCAGCAGCGTTGTTCACGCCAAGTTTGTCCATGATTCGGGCGCGGTGTGTTTCTACAGTCCGCGGACTAATGAAGAGCTTCTTTGCAATGTCTTGACTAGTGAGCCCCTTTGCCACAAGAGTAACAATCTCTTCTTCGCGCTTGGTAAGCTTTACCGACGGCTGATCTGTCTTCTGTTCCTTGACCTTTCCTTCTAGAAGGTTAAGGATGGATCTGCTAAAGACACGTTCGCCGCGGATTGCGTTGCGGATAGCGGCAACAAGTTCTTCTGAATTTACTTCCTTGGAGAGATAACCGTCGGCACCAGCATACATTGCACGCTCAATCGACTTTTCGTCTTCCGCTGCGCTAAGCATGATAACAACAATTTCCTTGAGCTCGCCCTTAATGCGCTGTGCCGCTTCTATACCAGAGATGTTTGGCATACGCACGTCTAGTAGAACTACGTCGGGTCTTTTACTACGAGCTAGTTCAAGGGCAGTTGCTCCGTCTACAGCTTCGCCGATAACATCAATATCTGGTGCAACCGAAAGCAGACGCCGAATTCCGATCCGTGAGATCTCGTGATCATCTGCAATGATGACTGTGATTGGCATATAATCTACACTCTCAAATGGAACCTCGTTGCGGGTTTACCCGCTGTACACCGTAATAATACGAACAGTTTAACTACTACACTAATCTACGTGAAGACTCGTAGAAATAGCGTGCAATTCGGCCTTCCAGACAGCAGCGGAGGCATCACTCGGCATACGCCAATCAGCCCGAGGGGAGAGTGCTACAGAGCCAATTTTGACCCCGTCCGGCATACAGGACCGCTTGAATTGGTTGGCTATAAATCGAGAAATGAAGACTCCCAGCCAATGGAGAATTTGACTCTGACTGTATTTGTCAGAGAACGCCAAACAGGCTAACACAGCAATCTTTGAGATTGAATCGTGCATCCGCACGAAACGGTGCAAGAAGAAGTCGTGCACCTCGTATGGTCCTATCACATCTTCTGTTCGCTGAGATATCTCGCCATTGTCTTTTGCAGGTAATAACTCAGGTGAGATTGGCGTGTCAAGAATGTCGTGCAATACCGCAGCAACATCTTCTGTTGATTCACTCGCATACCATGCTATCAGATGTTTCACAAGTGTCTTTGGCACACCAGAATTTGGATTGTACATGGACATGTGATCTGCGTTATATGTACTCCATCCAAGTGCGATCTCTGATAAATCGCCGGTACCAACAACAATACCTTCTACTTTATTCGCCATGTCCATCAGAATCTGGGTTCTCTCTCTCGCTTGCGCATTTTCGAACACAACATTTGTTAGTTGTGGATCATGTTGAATGTCTGCGAAGTGTGCATTCACTGCATCTGTGATTGGAATATGAGAGAACATTATTCCAAAAGTGCGTCCTAACTCAAGCGCATTCCTTCGCGTCCGCTCCGTAGTACCGTGGCCAGGCATTGAAATGGCACGGATTGAATCATTTTCCCATCCTAGCTTCTTTGCTGTTAACACGCATACAATGAGTGCAAGCGTGGAATCAAGACCGCCAGATAAACCAAGTACCATGGTCTGTGAGCGTGAGCGCTTTAGGCGCACAGCCAATGCTGTGGACTGCAGCGAAAGAATCTCTTTACATCGCTCTGCCCGATCTCCATCATTTGCCGGTACGAATGGCCACGGATCAATCTTTCTACGCACATCTATTTTTATTGATCGCGTAACGTCAATCTGCACAACGCGAAACGAACTATCACTATGTTCTTGAGACCATGAAGTGCCATTGAGGCGCTCTTGCACACAGTGCGTGATGTCTACATCTGCGGTAACAGAAGACCCTTCCAAAATAAGACGTTCGCCTTCAACGAGTACTTCGCCACATTCTGCAATGAGGCAGTGTCCACCAAAAACAATATCAGTTGTGCTTTCCGTTGGCCCCGCAGAGCAATACACATACGCTGTGAATGTGCGCGCCGATTGCATGCGAACAAGATCTCTGCGATACGAAGCCTTGCCAACCACATCGTTACTTGCAGAGAGATTCAGAATAATCGTTGCTCCGTCTCGCGCCATCTTTCCTGAAGGGGGCTCAATGGACCATAGATCTTCACATATTTCTATGCCGATGGTAAATGTTGGATCATTTGCATCAGCCACGAGAACGTCTGTACCAAACGGCACTATCTCATCTGCCAGCAAGATCGTATTGTCTACGGCATTTCGCCCACTCGAGAACCAACGCAAGTCGTAGAATTCTTGTGTGTTCGGTAGGTAGATCTTAGGGATGCAGGCAATGACGTGACCGCTATGCACTACGGCGGCAATATTGTAGAGTCGGCCCGATAACACAACCGGCAATCCAACCACGATCATCATTTGGATATCTGCACTCCACTGGCGAATACGCTCTAGCCCATGGAGTGCCGCATGAAGTAATGTTGGTTGACGGAAAAGATCGCCGCAGGTATACCCAGTAATGGAGAGCTCAGGGAAGAGTGCAATCTCAGCTCCGTCCCTATGAGCAGTGCCTGCATGTTTAATAATTTCGTCTACATTAGCATCAACATCAGCGGGAGTAACGCGCGGCGATATCGCTGAAATACGAACGTATCCAAGACCTGAGATTACATCCGGACTCATGGTGCGGTTTCTAAAAACGAGGTGAGCGTTTTTCTTAGCTTCTGCATTCCGCTAAGCTCGTTAAAGGCCTTCTCATCGAGTCTGTGAAGCCCCTTTACAATTTTCTTGAGACGAGCAGAGCCATCCTTTGTGAGTTCTACCGTGCGTGCTCTAGAATCTCTAGGCGTTGACCCGCGTTTTATGAGCTTGAGGCCCTCTAGGAGACGGACATTCTTCGACATCGTCATTACGTCGAGTCCGGCATATCGGGCAATGTTCACCTGATTCGCTGGTCCATCACTTGCATGCAATGTTTCTGCTGCTACTAGTATCATTCCCTGTATACTTGAAACGCCTGCTTCTTCAAAAATGGCATCTGCTGAATTGCGCCACCGAGAGGCAGCCAACAGCAACATTATACCCACGCCATACGAAGCAACCGCTGTGTTATCGCTTGAATGTTTTGCCATAGTTTACAAACCTAGGTGTTTTCTAGGTGGCGGGCATCTAAAGAGGCACCTTTTAAGACATTTGTACGTTATTTACCATAACATGAAATTACTCTGCACCCTCGTCCTAACGCTATTTACCGTTAACATCCTTTCAGCTCAAGACCTTACCAACATCAAGGGTACGGTCCTCAGCGCTAACGATGAATCACCTCTTCTTGGAGCCACAGTCCGATTGATTTCGCTAAAAGACACAACTGTGGTGAAAGGGGCGTATGCGGACCGCGCCGGATTGTTTAAGGTGAAGGACGTACCACTAGGTGCCTACCGACTTTCCATCACCTATGTTGGGTATCGCAAGCTAGAATCAACAACATTTGTCCGCAGCACAACGGATAACCTAGGAACGTTCCGACTGAACATCGACACGATCAACAACACAGCCGTTCAGGTAGAAGCAAATGCAATACGAGCAGAGGTGCGAGGTGATACGGTTGACTATAACGCGTCGGCATTTAAAACCAACGCAAATGCCACTGCTGAAGACCTTGTGAAAAAGATGCCCGGGATCACCGTTGAGAACGGTACAATGAAAGCTCAAGGAGAAGAGATTCGTCGCGTTACTGTAGATGGTCGTGAGTCTTTTGGCGATGATGCAGCGGCAACGTTAAAAAATCTGCCGGCAGACATGGTAGACCGCGTTCAAGTGTTTGACCGTGGTAGTGACCTCTCGATGTTTTCTGGTTTTGATGATGGCAACACACAAAAGTCGATGAACGTTGTCACCAAGAAGGACAAGCGCAACGGGTCATTCGGTAAAACATACGGAGGGTATGGAACCAAAGATCGCTACGCGGCCGGTGTTACACTGAACGACTTTCGGGAAACGCAGAGGATATCGTTGCTTGGACTTTCGAATAACGTTAATCAGCAGAACTTTTCGTTTCAAGACATCCTTGGTGCAACTGGCATGGGCGGCTCTCCTATGGGGCGGATGATGGGTCGAATGGCGGGTTCTGGCGCAGGTGCATCCATGATGCGGGGTGGCGGTGGTTTTGGTGGCGGTAATTCTAGCTTTTCGAATTTCTTTAGTGGTCAACAAGGCGGTATCAGCACTACCAACGCGCTTGGACTGAACTACAGCGATCTCTTTGGGAGAACGAATATATCGTCGAGTTACTTCTTTAACTATGCCGACAACAATCGTCTGACGACACTCGATAGAACATACATTACACCATCGATTGCTGACCAACAATACAACGAGTCAAACACAGCAAATTCACTTTCCCGTAATCATCGTTTCAATGCGCGAATAGAATCGATTATTGATTCAGCGAACATCATCACGTTGTCTCCTCGGCTTGTGTATCAGAATTCGAGCTCATCAAGTCTTGTACGTGGTCTATCATCCACAGACACAGATACACTCAATACTACTAACACAGACAACAGTGGTACGAACGGCGGTTATACAGCATCGCTCTCTACAACCTATCGTCACCTCTTTGCGCACCGTGGTAGATCTATTGCAGCAACTATCAATGCTGATGGCTCCAACAGATGGAATAGTGGAGCGCTCTCTGCGCAGAACATATTCACGACCGGAATTGAGAGCATTGTTACGCTCAGTCAAATCGCACGTGGCGGTTCTACTGGGCTTACGCTGGGCGGACAACTGGCGTGGACGGAGCCAATTGGCGAAACAGATATGATTCAATTCTCGTATGAGCCCAACTTTACGCGCAGTACATCAACGAAGTCTACGAACAATTATGACTCTCTCTCAAGGGGTTTCACACAACTCGATACAACCCTTAGTAATACTTTTGAGAACACCTATCAAACACATCGCGCAGGAGCCCTCTATCGATGGCGCATGGAGAATACAATTGTGACGGTTGGTGGTAATTACCAATATGCTTTGCTCTCAGGTGTGCAACAGTTTCCGCTCCAGGGCAGCTTGTTGCGCAGCTTTTCTAACGCGCTACCAACATTCATGCTACAGCACAAGTTCTCAACCTCTAGTAACCTGAGGCTGTTCTATCGAACGAGTACAAATGCACCTTCTATTTCGCAACTTCAAGATTTAGTAGATAACTCAAACCCCGTGCAGCTTCGTATCGGTAATCCATACCTCTCCCAAGAGTATTCACACAACGTAAATGCTCGATTTGTAAAGTCGGACTGGATGGCTGGCCGAACAATCTTCGGATTTTTCAACGTTGGCTACACTGAGAATTACATTGGTTCGGCAAACATCATTACACAGCGAGATACTGTTATTGGAAACAACGTCAGTGTTGGTCCAGGTACACAGATCACCGTTCCCGTCAACCTTGCGGGACTGTGGAATGCTCGCGCATTCTTTACCTATGGACTTCCAATCTTTGGTGCGAATCTCAATCTCAATACCGGAGTAGTCTATACTCGCACGCCAGGACGCATTGCATCAGAAACGAACTACGCTAACTCCACAACAGGCTCGCTAGGTTTCTTTTTAGGCTCTGCCAGCTCAGAAGATCTTGACGTATCGGCGTCATACAACGGCTCGTACACGTGGGTAGCCAACACGCTACAACGATCTGCAGACGACAACTACTTCACACATGTCGCTTCGCTACGTGTGGTGTGGAACATCGGCAACGTTGCGTGTAGCACAGACGTAAACAACACACTCTATGAAGGCCTCGGAACATCCTTCGATCGCATTTTTACCGTTTGGAATGCCGGCATCGGATATCGCTTCCTAGAAGACCGCGCAGCAGAAATTCGCATTACCATCTTTGATATCCTGAATCAAAACGATGCCATCAACCGCAGCATCAATGACATATCCATCGAAGACTCACGCACGAATGCACTTCGCCAATACGCCTTGCTCACGTTTACATATGATTTGAAGGCGTTTGGGAAGTAGAGAAGAGAGATACGGAGATACACACTCTTGAAAATGTGCTCAAAGTGCTTTTACAAATCGTCCGAGATATTCACCCGCAGCAGTGCGAACAACATACATTCCATCTGGAAGCGCGCGCGCGCTAACAACACCATTGTGTGACGGTAGTTCAAACACTCGGCCGAGAATATCGACACATGATACCGAGACAATTGCATTAGTACAGTGCGTAATGGTAAACACATCGATTACGGGATTTGGAGTAATGATCGATTGTTGTTCATCATGCAAATCTGTGTTGCCAACCAACGTTACGTAGCGCGGTCCCACGAACACTATCCATCGCCCTTTGCCCGGACCTCGAGCAACGGCTGAGGGGTCGCCCCCGCGGATGCCGATGGATACGAATTGACCCCACGAGCCAAATCCATTGTAGGGGTTTCTCCATAGCGTCTGACCGCTTCCATAGAATCGAACAGTGCCCTCTTCATCAATCATCATGTTGCCTGTCCAATTATGCGCGTTATCGGACGGTATGTCTGCAATACGAGTAAAGTTGAGTCCATCAGAACTTGTGGCCTGATACGCCCCTTCCTGAGGAGCGCCAATAGGAGCTGTTAGCAGCCACGAGTTGTTCGCGTAGACAACGGCTGGATCAATCACGGGGCGAGTGGGCTCATCAAAACGTGCTCCGGGTTCAAATCGGTAGTTGATACCATCAACGCCAACAGCGGAATACGTATTCACAAGTGAATCCAGTCCACCCATAGGCATACGAACACTCGAGGAAAAATACAGGCGGATGCTATCCTTGAAAAACACGATTGTTGGATCAAACGGGCGTTGCCAACCAGCAGGTAGACCATCAACAACAATAGGCACTGGCTCAGTCCATGTTGCACCACCATCACTGCTCATCTTGGTTGCTACGCGATCCCATGTTGCTGTGTTACGGGGTTCACGAAACCATTGAAACACACAGTACATTGTGTCTGTGTCACTCTTACGTGCAACACATGGTACACCTGACGAATCTTGAAAGATCTGCGGCGTGGTAAACACGTCGCGAGAGATTTCTTCTGCCCACATGAGCGGGCTATTCCACGGACCATTTTCTTGCGACGATGCTGACGAGGCTGCAATCGCAAGGGTAACCACAGAAATAGAAAATGCATTACATAAAAGTTTCTTCATCTCTTTAAACCCGAACGGTAATAGAATTCATCGTCAGCCGACATAACGAAGGGGGCTGCAGTGATAACACCGCTCCACAATGCGGCATCTTCCTTGGCAACACCAAGTTCAAGCACGAACAAGGGAAGAAACGGTATGCATGCACTCATGCCGATCATGGCGATGAATTGCGAAATCCACAACACAAGCTGGTTCCGTTGCCAAGGATCAAGGTTGCTCTTGTTTCGAACAAGGTCAACAATGGCAATCATGTTATCGTCTTCTCATGCTGTAACGAGAGAACATATAGCCCCCTGCGCCTGCTGCCAACATAACGAGTACGTAGGGCCAATGCTCAAGTGCTAACAATGGGTAAAATGCTGCAATGAGACTTACGCCAGCAAAGGTGCCACCAAGATGTGCTTCGTGTCCAATATTATCGCCGCCCCACCGCGAGCCCATGACGGAATACAGCACGAACAGCGCACCTACGATCCATGCAGGCGCAGGAAACGGCAAAGGAAAGACCATCATCTGAAGATCTGGATACACAACTGTTGCTGCGCCTACAATTGCGCAAACACCTGCTGATGCACCAACTGCAAGGTAGTGCGGATTGCTTCGGTGCACGATCAACGATGCAAACGAGCCAATCAGAATTCCAAGGCCATAGGTAAGTCCAAACCGCCATGATGTAATGACGTGTTCAAACCATGAGCCAAAGAGAAACATCGACAACATGTTCATGAAAAGATGTGGATAGTCTGCATGGACAAACCCACACGTGATCATTCGCCACCACTGATTGCGCTGGCCAAGCACGGCATCTACGTCCATCATGAGCAATTCGTAGAGCCGCCTATTCTTAAACGCAATGATCGTGACCGCCGAGGTGGCGATCACGATCATTACTGTTATCGGTGCGAGTGAGAGGTCGTTCACGGAACCATGGAGATCGCAGCTTGCGGGCTGCGTCCGAGGCGCCGCTGCAAGTCACCAATATGTTGTTCAAGTTCAGCTGCTGCTTGTTGTGTACGCCGGTCACCAGCGGCTGGTGAATACTTTGAGCGCATTCTCTCTGCAGCGGCTAGTGCACCTGCATAGTCTTTTGCTCGCTCGCGCTTCTGAATCTCGAGTGCATCAATCTTGTAATTCAACACTGGGTCTGCCGTTGAGCCCCTTCCCAGCATTTTGTAATATCGAATCGCAATATCCCATTTGCCAGCAACAGCTGCTGCATCAGCGGCTATAAGCTCTGGCATGGCATCGGCGGGCATATTCTGCTCACTGGCGCGAAGTGATGGCGTCTTGATGATTGCCTCAGCACTACTTAATGCACGCAATGCCATGTCATCTGCTTCCTTCTGCAAACCGCACACTTCATAGAATCGAGCAAGCTGAAGCTCAAACATCACACTCAAAGGAAAGAGATCAAGTGATAGTGTCTCGTTCATCTTCTGCATCACCTGTCCAGCACGAACGGTGTCCTTCTTGTCATAGAGACAATACGTAGCGTACTTGTAGAAGATGTTGCGATAGTTGAGAATGTATCCGCGGTTAACATCGTCGTAATACACTTTAGGATCGTTGAGATTGCGGAATTTTAAACCATACTGTGGTTTGTTGAATACTGCATCTGCCTGCAGCGGTTGCATAAGTGTACGCTCCATTACATCGTCATTCACGCCTTCTCCGATGGCAGAAGACTGTGGTGTAGGGCATACCCGGAAGCACATTCCTTCAAGACGTAGATAGTTGTCTAGGCCGATGTATTCGTCAGCCCACGACGGATCGCCAACGGATGTTGAATAGTAGACTGGACGTGTAAATTTCGTCTGCTGAAGGATATCTAACACAAGCTTGTGTTGTACGCCAATGAAATATTCTGGCTGACCAGTCTGACTCGGACGTCCAGGACCACCCTTGAACGTAAATCGCATTACCCCTGCATTGATAATGCCAGGATCCGATGTGAACTTGGCAAGAATTGATCTATCGACAGGAATTTCAACAACTCTACCTGGAGCAAAATCATACGACAACGCCATTGGATCTTCTTCTGATACCAATAGCTGATCATCTGTAAATGTAAGCGGCAATTTAGCTGCACCGTGTGGCGCACGGTTTTTGAGTTGCTCAACGTACCATGTGGTCTGACCAAGCGACAGGTTAACAATGCGCACATCGCGGCGCACTCCTGCTACATCTTGCAAGTACCACACGGGGAAGGTGTCGTTGTCGCCATTGGTAAAGATGATCGCATCTTTTTCAACCGACTGCAGGATGTTGTACGCATAATCAAACGCAAGATAGTTGCCTGCGCGTGAGTGCGTAGCCCAATTCTGCCACGCCATATTGAGCGGAAGAAAGGCCAATACGGCAAGCAATCCGCCCCCTAGTGCCGCAACATTCTTCTTGAGTTTTTCGAGTACGAAGAATGTGCCGAGACCAATCCACACTGCATAGATCATGAACGATGCAACGTAGAAATAGTCGCGCTCGCGTGGCTGTGGGTTCTGTTGATTCTGCTGTATAGCAGCAAGCACACCCGTCATCAAGAAGAGCACCAGATACACCCACGCCATTCTCTTATCGCGTTGGAAATGGAAGAACATTCCGATGAGGCCAAGGATGAGAGGCAAGGCAAAATAATTGATTGGGAAATTCTTAGCGTAGCCATTCTTGTAATTGAATGCTTCAACAGTTTTTTCATCTGTGAGTGGGCTATATGCGGGCGCATCTTGCACGTCGCTTACCCGGCCCATGAAATTCCACAAGAAATAGCGAATGTACATGTGCTCTATTTGGTACTCCCATAGGTAACCAAACTCCGCACCATTGTAACGCGATTTACCATTTGTCTTCCAGCTCGAGAAGTCAGGACGTTGTGACCGTGAGCCATCCTTATGCGTTACCACCTTGTATGGAGGGCGTTCCCACGGACCTTGCTTTTGATAATGCGTCACAAAACGTGGCTCTGTTTGATATCTGCGTGGCCAGGTTGGCGCTTCTCCGTATTGTTCGCGACCGAGATAACTCACAAGCTTAGAGAAATTCTCTGGCTTGTTTTCATTCATCGGTGGGTTGGAGTTTGCGCGGACCAGAATGTGACCGTACGTGGAATACCCAAGAACGATAAGGAGGAAAGATGTTGACAGAAGCGACAATACACCGTGATTTGTCTTCTTTCCGTAGTACATACCAAAGCCAGCCAGACCAAGTAATGCAATACCAATAATGGAAAAGATTGCATTGTTGCTGACAAGGAATTCGCCTGCATCATTCTTGAACGGGAAATTCCCTGCATACAAAGCTGGGAGCTTCATAATGATAAGCGTATACACCACAAAGAACGTTACAACTCCAATAACCAGAGTCAGGATGAGTGACTTTGGCGAGTAGCTGTACTTACGGAGGTAGATCAGTAGTACAAGCGAGAACACTGTTAGAATAGACAACAGGTGTACGCCAATGGAGAGGCCAATGATATAGGCAATGAGAAGCAGGTAGCGCTCGTGGCCTGGATCGTCGGCCTTCTCATTCCACACCATCATGAGGTACACGATAATTGCAACAAAGAGAGATGATGCAGCATACACTTCTGATTCAACAGCATTGAACCAGAACGTGTCTGTGAATGTATACGTCATCGCGGCAGCAAAAGCTGAACCGTACACGAGCAGTGCATTCTTGAGATCGCCAAGATCTTCAGTGAAGAAATTGCGGATCACCTTTACCGTGATGAGGTAGAGCAACACAATAGTTGCTGCACTCGAAAACACAGATAAAAGGTTTACTCTCCAACCTGGATCGCCAAAGGGCAATAGGTGAAACAGCTTGCCCAGCATGAGGAACAACGGGGCTCCTGGCGGGTGTGGAACCTGTTGCTGCACGGCAGCTGCGGTAAACTCTCCACAGTCCCAAAAAGGAACCGTTGGTTGCACCGTCAACAGGAACGTGATCAGTGATACCATGAATGCGATTGATGCAAACGCATAGTGCAGTGAACGATTGGAATTCTGCATGTGCCCTGATGATACGTTAAAGAGAATCATGCAAAGGTACGAACTCAAGCCGCCACAACAGCCCGTCCAACGGCAGCCGCACCAATGAGACCAGCATGAGAACCGAAGCGTGCAGGCAGCACGAGCAACGCATCAGCTATCGTTGGTATTGCGCGGTGTTTCATCGTGGATTTTATTGATTCAATTATAAAGGGGACTTGTGATACTCCCCCACCAATAATGACAACACGCAGACCCAATACAGCCAGTGCTGAACAAAGGCCAATGCCAATCACACGTCCAGCTTCTCTAAAAACCGCATCGTTTTGAATGCGTCTTAAACTTTCGGCGTCTTCGCCTTGCTCACGAGCCATTCGCAGAATTCCTTGAAGTCCCACGTATTCTTCCATCACACCAGTGCGGAACAGCCGAGGATCCAAGGCTCCTTCTCGAGCCCAGGCATCAAGAATAATGTGGCCTATTTCGCCGGCATCGCCATGTGGGCCTCGGTAGAGCTGTCCACCCAAGATCACTCCACCGCCAATACCCGTTCCAAGCGTTACATAGAGAAACTCTGGGTGCTCCATTCCAGCGCCCATCGTGGCCTCACCCAGGGCAGCTGCGTTTGCATCATTTTCTATTGCCAGGGCAAAAGGTACAGGACCAAGGGCCTGGAGTAGGTCAACATCCTGCCAGCCCGGCAGGTTAGGGGGCGCCTGCACGTGCTTTGTAGCAGGGTCTACTACTCCTGGCACTCCAATGCCAATTGCTTTAATATCTGGGGTCCGCTTTTGAATCTGCCCAACTACCCCTCGAAGACGCTGCAAAACTGCATCTCGTCCATCCAACGCATGTGTTGGTATAGACTGCTCCCATTCGATGACTCCGCCCTGCGAAACCACCCCATATTTGATGTTTGTACCACCAATATCTATTGCACCTATCATGCTGCAAGATAAAACGCGATCGCACGCGATCGCGTGACCTGAGCGACCTCACATAAAAAGACCTGATCCATTGTTATGAATCAGGTCTCTCATTTCTTCACGTAAAAGTAGCTTCACAAGTCCCTTGCAAAGTCTCTCGCACAGCAATTATCTGCTGTAATACTCAATCACAAGAGGTACTTCACAAATCACCGGCACTTCATCGCGTGGTGGCATGTAAAGGAATTTCACTGAATAATCTGCCTTGCTCATTTCCAGGTAAGGCGGCGGTGCAGAAGAGCGAATTGCTTCTTGAATTGCTTCGAGTTTGCGACTCTTTTCTTTCACCGTGATTACGTCGTTAGGCTGCACAGCGTATGCCGGCATGTCAACCTTTTTGCCGTTGAGGGTAACGTGTCCGTGGCGGACGTATTGACGTGCTGCATAGATGGAGCGGGCAAGACCAGCGCGGAACACAAGAGCATCGAGACGTTGCTCAAGAAGCTGAACAAGGATATCCACCTTATTACCCTGAATGCGGGCGGCCTTCTTGATGTAGTTCGTCATTTGACGTTCGTGGAGATTATACTGAAGACGCAGGCGTTGCTTTTCCATAAGCTGCTTTGCATAATCAGAAAGTTTAGCGCGCTTTTTCGATGCGCCGTGCTGGCCCGGAGGGGCTGGCTTACGGTCCATGTACTTGCGTGCTTTTGGGGTCATGGCAAATCCCACTTTGCGGGAAAGCCTAACCTTTGGGCCGTTATACAACATTTGGTACCTCGCTCCCGATACATCGGGGCAATATTAGAGGAAAAAATTAGCCCCCTATCTGGGTATCACGGAAGGGGGCTGCAAAGATAGCGAAATTTCTATAGGTCACGCGTTGGCAGGCTCTCGCGGAACCGAGGAGAATGTGACCTTTGGTCTAGATCCTAAATGGATACTTGTGTTATCTCCACCTTTGCCCTTGGGTGAGGCTCATAAAGACCGTTTTCCCTAACTCATGAGTGGCTACCTGTACACGTGGCAATTCTCAAACATCATAGGAAGTCACAGATATGTTGGCATCACAACATAATCGATCTTGTCTGTGACCTTTGCTTGATGAAATCCGCGAAGTCGCAGTGCACAGGAATCACATGTTCCGCACGCGATGTCTGAGCCACGATAGCACGACCATGTAAGGTGTAACGGGGCTTCAAATAGTGCACCACTCTCTACAATTTCGCGCTTTGAGAGGCTGATAAGGGGCGTTACAATGCGAATGTTGGTTCCCGTGTTCGTTCCGAGGTGTATCACGTCCTCAAAAGCTTTAAAAAATACTCCTCTACAATCAGGGTAACCGCTTGAGTCTTCCTCCACAGCGCCTATGTAGATGGCCTCTGCTGCGAGTACTTCTGCCCAGCTCGCAGCTATGGCAAGTATGTTGGCATTGCGGAACGGCACGTAGGACGTGGGCACCTCGGTTGCGTCTAGCCGCGCTTCATCAACATTGATGTTTCTATCTGTAAGGCTACTGCCACCTATTGCCGCCAGGTGGGAGATGTCTACTACCAGCCTTCGTTCAACACGATAATGGTCGCAAACGTCGGTAAAGGCTTGCAGTTCTCGCTCTTGGGTGCGCTGGCCGTAATTCACGTGCAATGCCGCTACGTCAAATCCATCTCGTAGGGCATGTGCCAGAGTTACGCAGCTGTCCATTCCTCCTGAAAGGAGTACAACTGCCCGTGGCGTCATTTTGCGGCCTTGATTTTCACGAGGAGAGCTTCTGTTTCCTTTACGTCTGCGCCCTTTGCCTTGCCTAGTTCGATAGCTCTTTCTGCTGCTACACTTGCATCGTCGTAGCGTCCACTCCTGAACAACAGCGCTGCGTAGGTATCAACAAAAGCCCAATCCACGTTGGGATCTCGCGTAACGGTTCCCATTGCCCAGGTAGCATTCTCAATGGCTGACGTATCGGAACTCTTTTCATAGATGTTCCAAGAAAACTCATTGATGTCATTGACATATTCCGCATAATTCGCTTTCTCTGACATGCGCCGAACTACGCCCCCTACCCCTGCCCAGTCGCTAAGACGCTGATTGTACATCGCAGCGTATCGCAGCCGTAGGTGCTCCGCTTCGGCTGGAGAGCTCGTGTTGGCAATGGATGCAGCCTTGTCCAACATCGCTAGGTCTTTTGCAGCTACCGCACGCGCAAAATATTTCTGTGAAATGCGGTCATGGAGAAGCCCCGTTTCATCACCATAGCGCGATGCAAACTCGGATTCGTTTGCCAGTGCCCATTGGTCCCACTTCTCACCTAAATCATAACGGAGCATAACGCTCCAAGCAACTTCATCGAATCGTTCTTTTTCGGGAACAGAGGCAAACCATGAGCGGACAACAGATGTATCTGGACTCTTTCTTTGCGATCCCTTCACAAAAGATGGGCGGTGCCATTCCGGCCACGGCAGCTTGAGATCCCTGGTTATCCCTGGTGCGTTGATACGCTTAGTTGGGTCCTTCATATCGGCAAGAGTTACGAGCCACGCTTCTGGCGGTTGATACCCAGTCACTCTATACGTTGGCAAACCATCGGGTGTGAAGACTAAGAACATCGGGAAGCCGGCGATGCGGTATTTCATCGCAACATCGATGCCTTCACCAGTTTCCATTTCCATCTTTACGCACACAAATGAAGCGTTCATCACTTCGGCAACCTTTGCGTTGCTGAACGTTTCGCGATCCATTACCTTACACCATCCACACCAATCGGTATAGGCATCCAGAAAGATTGGCTTTCCCGATGCTTTTGCCAATTCGAGTGCCTCACTCCACAACGTGATCTTTGTGAACTTCACTACGTTGGCAGAACTCACTGAGATTACTGAAATGATTGCAAGGGCAAGCGCGATGACTGTGCTCATGCTAGTCTTCCATTATTTCTTTTTCTTTGGCCGAAAGCACGGTGTCTATCTCTTTGATGTACTTATCGGTATTCTTCTGGATGTCTTCTTCGCCACGTTTGCGATCATCTTCGCTATAATGCTCTTTCTTCTCTGCAACTTTTAGCTCTTCGTTTGCATCGCGACGAATATTTCGCACGGCTAACTTGCCTTCTTCGGCCATCTTTTTGCATTGTTTCACGATGTCTTTGCGACGTTCCTCGGTAAGGGGCGGCACAGAGATTCGTATGATCTGACCATCATTCTGTGGTGTGATACCAAGATTTGCTGCAAGAATTGCCTTCTCAATGGATGACAGTGCAGTGCGGTCCCACGGCTGAATAACGATGGATCGTGCATCAGGCACGGAAACACTTCCAACCTGAGCAAGTGGCGTTGGCTCTCCGTAGTACTCAACTCTAATGGCATCAAGAAGCGAGGCAGATGCACGGCCAGTGCGTGCCTTCGACAGCAGTTGTTGCACATGCTCAACTGCCTTTTGCATGTGCTCGGCGGCATCGTCCACGATGTTCTTAACGGGCATATATCACTCCTTCACAATCGTTGCAACTGGTTCGCCAAGAAGAAGACGTCGCAGGTTGCCACGCTCATTCATGTTAAAGACAAGGATAGGCTTGTTGTTTTCTTGAGCCATCGTAATAGCGGTCATATCCATCACGCGGAGGTTGCGGTCAAGAGTCTCCTTATACGAGATGGTATCGAATCTCTTAGCGTCGCTATATTTTTCTGGGTCCTTATCGTACACGCCGTCTACACGTGTGCCCTTAATCACAACATCGGCTTCAATTTCAACAGCGCGTAATACTGCAGCAGTATCTGTTGTGAAGTATGGGTTGCCAGTGCCCGCACCAAAGACAACAACACGCCCCTTTTCGAGATGTCGCATTGCACGCCGGCGAATAAACGCCTCTGCAATCTGCTCCATTCGAATGGCAGTTTGGAGTCGGGTAGGTACGCCAAGAGACTCCAATGCATTCTGAAATGCAAGACAGTTAATGACGGTAGCCAACATGCCCATGTGGTCTCCGGACACCTTGTCGATGCCCATGCTTTCGGCCTGCATGCCACGATAAATATTCCCGCCGCCAAAGACGATGCCCATCTCTACACCGAGATCATGGGCTTCTTTGACGTCTTGAGCAAATGCGCCGAGGGCTACAGCATCGATGCCATATTTCTGCTCGCCCATGAGCGATTCGCCGCTGAGTTTGAGCAGGATGCGCTTGTAGAGCGGAGCCATGGCTACCTCTCGATGGTTTTTTGGAACAGGTTAAATCTTATCGCCAAGATTGTATCGCACGAAGGTAACAACCTTCACATCAATACCGAGGATCTTACCGATCTCTGCAACGATATCTGAGACCTTTTTACTAGGATCTTTTACAAATGTCTGCTCGATGAGCACTTGCTCTTCATAGAATTTGCCAAGTCTGCCCTGAGCGATACGCTCTGCGATGTCTTCCTTCTTGCCTTCTTCGAGTGCTTGTTGCTTGTAGAGCTCAAGTTCTTTTGCAAGAACTTCTTGGTTCACTTTAGAACGGTCAACAAACATCGGCTGCATAGCCGCTACTTGCATTGCAACATCTCTGGCAAGGGGCTTTGTAGCCTCATTTGTTGAGGCACCATCAAATTCTACGAGCACGCCGAGACGCGAGCCAGCGTGTGTGTATTCCATCACGTGACCGTCCGTTGAAATACGCTCGTAACGACGCAGTCCAATCTTCTCGCTGAACTTCGAAAGGATCTCGTCGCGAAGATTGCCAAGCGTTTTACCGTTGACTTCAGTATTCCAAAGCTGTTCTTCGTTTGAAATTGGCTGAGCAAGAATTGCGTCGCTGATTGCAGTTGCAAATGCAATGAATTCATCATTACGCGCAACAAAGTCTGTTTCACAGTTCACTTCAACAATAACGGCAGTCTTGCCGTCGGTAGAAGTCTTTGCAATAACAATACCTTCATTGGCATCACGGTCAGAGCGCTTTGCAACAGATGCTGCACCACGCTTACGTAGCCAATCAACCGCGAGCTGCATATCGCCAGAAGCCTCTTCGAGAGCCTTCTTACAGTCTGCCATCCCAGCACCGGTCTTCTCGCGAAGTTCTTTAACAGTTTGTGCGGTGATCATGATTCCAATTCCGTGTTTATCGTGTGGGTGTGATTATTGCTCTGTGCCATCGGCCTTGCCTGTACCCTTGCGAGTGCGGAGCTGGCGGCGAACCTTAGCATCATCTGTTTCATTGTCCTTCATCGCAGCTTCGCCTGCTGATGAGAATTCCGCTGTCTTTGCGCGTGCAATTTCTCTGCCTTCGGCGATAGCATCGGCAATGACCTTTGTAATGAGGTCTACTGCTTTGATCGAATCATCATTTGCGGGAATCGGGAAATCCGCTTCGCTTGGATCAGAGTTGGTATCAACAATTCCGATCACAGGGATTCCAAGAATGCGAGCTTCCTTGATTGCAAGGTGTTCCTTCTTGATGTCCACAACAAAAAGAAGTCCAGGAATACGAGTCATGTCCTCAATACCACCGAACACTTTACGCAGACGGTCGCGCTCGCGACCGAGCATGAGACGCTCTTTCTTTGTGATCTTCTCAAACGTTCCGTCGATTTCCATCTTATCAATCGTGCCGAGGCGTTTGATAGACTTACGAATCGTAGAGAAGTTGGTAAGCATTCCACCCAACCAACGCTCGCTTACGTAGTTTGAATGTGAGCGCCGTGCTTCAGATTCGACTGCGTTCTTGGCTTGATTCTTTGTTCCAACAAACAGAACACCACGCCCAAGTGAAGCTACTTCAAGTGCCGCTTCGCGTGCAATCTCAATAAGTGTCTGTGTCTTGCGCAAGTCGATGATGTGAATCCCGTTACGCTCCATAAAAATGAAGGGGCGCATCTTTGGATTCCAACGGCGCGTTAGGTGTCCGAAGTGTGCTCCGGACTCAAGCAGAGCCTCAACGGTTACTGCTGGCATAATAAACCTCAAATTGTAATGGATGGAACCTGTGTGTGGTTCGAACCTTCGGACCTAGCTGTAAGACCAGGCTCCACCGAAGGAATTCCCACACATGTGTGTTTTGTTGACTTCGACTTTTTATCGCTTGGAGAACTGGAAGCGCTTACGGGCCTTCTTCTGACCGTACTTCTTGCGCTCAACCATACGTGGGTCACGCGTTAGTACACCGGCCGGACGCAGTGCCGCACGAAGCTCTTCGTTATAGATCACTAAGGCACGTGCAACGCCGAGACGGACAGCACCAGATTGACCACTCTTACCACCACCGCGCACCGTTACAAACACGTCAAATTGCGCGTCTGTCTTCGTTAGCTCAAGCGGAAGCAGAGCGTCGCGACGATAGTGTTCTACTGTGAAATATTCTTGGATTGGTTGGCGATTCACAAGCACGTTGCCCGTTCCGCTCATGAGGCGAACTTGTGCAACACTTGTCTTGCGGCGGCCAGTTCCTGCATACGTCTTCATTTTGTCTCCGTTATCACTTCGTTCCGAGGTGCAAATACGGCAACTCGTATGGTTTTGGCTGCTGTGCCGAGTGAGGATGCTCTCCACCACTATACACCTTCAGCTTTTTGATGATGCTGCGTCCAAGGCTATTCTTTGGAAGCATACCCTTTACTGCAAGCTCCATCACTTCTTCTGGCTTTGTCTGCATCAGCTTCGTGAATGAACGCATACGGCCACCACCCGGATACCCCGTGTTGTGGAAATATTCTTTTTGTTCTGCGCGCTTGCCTTCCATTACCACTTTGTCTGCATTGATGACAACAACAAAGTCGCCACAATCTACATGGGGTGTAAAAAATGGCTTATGCTTGCCGCGAAGTACTGTAGCGAGTTGCGTAGCAAGACGGCCAACGGTCATTCCTGCTGCGTCTACTACCCACCATTCGCGCACTACGTCTTGGTCGCGTATCGATTTCGTGATCTTACCGTGCTGATTCATGGTCATTCCCCGAAAGGGGCTCCTGCGTCACATTGGATTTGTTAGAGCTTGCAAACATACGGGAGCTGGGGGTTTTAGCCAAATAATTGGCGGAATTCCTGCTTATCCGCTAAAAAGAACGCTTGTGAAGCTCACGGCACTCTCGGTTTCGGCCTCGTCCCACACGTCATATGCAACAATTGTCCCCTTTTGCGGCCGCAATGCCGTAAGTGCAAGCACAGTAGGGGCATGGCCACAAATGCGATATGCATAGTCAGTTGCAAGGATCTCTGCATGATATGCCTCCGGCGAAGCTACGCGAAGTTGCTCTAGAAGGCGCTCATCAGCCCCCTTCACGTTATCGATGAGATTGCTCGCGGGCACATCGTCTCCAAATTTTTTGCCTACATGCGCCAAATCCCCACTGATCAGCCATAATGCCTTGCGGCCGGACTCTGCGACGATATGCCGTAAAACCTCTGCCGCCTTCTGTAGTGCGTCAGGCTCAAGAGCAGCCATGGTCACCAATAGCGGGACGATGGTGAAGTGTTTGTCCTGCCAAAGATGCTGGAGGCCCACAACGTGTAATTCCAGCGAATGTTCGGGTTTGTGGGCCACATCGGTTGATGCCACACCAGGAAGTTGGGCTTTCAACGCTCTCACAATTTCAACGTCGGTTTGTACGGTTCCAAGTGGTGTTGTGAAGCTCTTTTCGGTCAAAATGAATGCATCATCAGACCAATAATGAGACGTACCAATCATGATCACAAGGTCTGCTTTGTGATGTGCTATGGGGGCAAAACCTGGACTATATACGCTGGGCGCTACGCGGAAATCGATGTGCGGTAGCAGAACTGCCGTTACGTCTGCCTCGTGAACATCATGCTCAGCTGCATCACCTGCGGGAAGTATCCCCATTTCATCGGCAAGAAACGCAGTTAGCTCAACTGGGTCTTCCGGATAGGTACCACCGGCGCAAATTGGCGGTCTATCAGAGAGCGCACCCCATGCAGCAAGAGCGTCTGCTCGTCTTGCCTCAAATGCAGGTGATTCAAAGAATCCCATCTCATCCATTTGTTGCAGAAAGAGAGAGAGGCGCATCATCGCTGGTCCATCGGGTTCTTCACTTGCAGCATGCGCAAGCAAACTCATTGTTGTTTCGCCATCGCATGATTGCAAAACATCAAGCATGTCTGCATGCACCATAATTGGACCATCGGCAAAACCGAATGGATCATGCAAAACCAAATAACTTTCTCCGTCCTCTTGATGCACGGATATCTGCACGTCGGCGCGAAACAGTGGCAAGGTTTGCACGGTCACTTCCCGCTGATCTTCTTCTGAAGTGTCATTACAACCCATACCCCTGCACCACCACTTATAAGGAAGAGGCCGCCAGCAAGTGTATAGAGCCACTCACCGGTAACAATGGCCGAGGCAATTGCGAGTACAAAACAGAGAAAAGATGATCCAAGTATGACCACTAAAGATGATCCAAGCGAATTGCTTTTCTTCTTCATCGGTCTGTCCTCACGTTTGTGTTCTTTCTGTACGACTCTACATAGTCTATGTAGTTCTGTGCGCTCTGCTCCAATTTTGCGAGCTCCTCATTATTCAACTCGCGGATAACTTTTGCAGGCACTCCCGCCACAAGTGTTCCGGGTGGGACAATGAATCCTTCCTTGACAACTGCGCCTGCGGCAACCATGCTATGATGACCAATCACTGCACCATCGAGGATAGTAGAGTTCATTCCAATCAATGCATAATCTTCAATGGTGCATCCATGGAGCATGGCGCAATGTCCTACTGTTACACCATTTCCAATGTGCAAGGGATGCTTGTTATAGGTTACGTGCAACATCGACAGGTCTTGAATATTCGTGCGCTCACCGATGCGTATTTCATGCACATCACCACGAATCACAACATTAAACCATACCGATGAATCCGCGCCAATATGCACATCACCAAGAACCACGGCGCCCCCTGCAATGTATACACTTGCATCTATCACTGGTGTGATACCAGCATACTCAATAATGTTGTCTGATGTCATTGGTTATCCTCTTCGTGCGAACTGTGCAGCTTTACCGTCTTGCATCCATACGGCTAGGTTCTGCATGAGATATTCGTGTGCTGCATCGGGTTCGTTTGGAATGATACCATCGAGAATTGCTTCTTCAATCATCCACTTCATGTAACCAACAACCCTCGATGGACCGAGACCTGCGAGTTTCATGATTTCTTCACCACGGAGTGGGCTTTGAAACGCGCGAAGATGATCGCGGTCTCTGACGTCTTCAACCTTGGCTTCTACAACCGCATAGTTACGAAGGTACTTCGTTGCTTTTTGCTCGTTGCGCGTTGTGATATCTGCCCGGCACAACGTAAAGAGATCGCTAATTGCATCACCTGCATGAACTGCGAGTCTGCGGATAGCAGAGTCTGTTACGCCCTCATCAACAAGCATCATTGGCCGCTGATGAAGCCTCACAAGAGTCTCTACGTATGATAGATGATGCAGCGGAAGTTTCAACTTCCTGAATATTCTTTCCTGCCAACGTGCGCCAACTTCTTCATGACCATGAAACGTCCAGCCCGTGCCTTCTATAAATCTTTTGGTACGGGGCTTGGCAATATCGTGCATGAGTGTTGCAAATCGAAGCCACAAATTATCCGATGAAGCGGCCACGTTATCTACTACCTGCAACGTGTGAAAGAACACATCTTTGTGACGGAATTCTCGCGCACCTGCTTGTACAAGATCAACACCTGCAAGATTATGGAGCTCAACAAATATGTGCTTCAACAATCCTGTCTCAAACAGTATTCGCAAGCCGATACTAGGTTTTGGTGACGATAAGATTTTTAGGAATTCATCCGTGATTCGCTCTTGTGCAATAATGGAAATGCGATCTGCCATCGATGTGATAGCTTCATGTACACCAGGTTCGATTTCAAATTCGAGTTGCGATGCAAATCGCGCTGCACGCATCATTCGCAGCGGGTCATCACTCATTGTCACTATTGGGTCTAGGGGCGTCCTCAGTATTCTCTTCTCAACGTCTAGAGCCCCTTCAAAGAGATCTACAACCACACCTAGATCATGCGTTTGCAGCGACGCGGCCATAGCGTTCACGGTAAAATCTCTGCGGCGCAAATCGTCGTGAAGAGTGCCTTCTCCTACAATTGGGTTGCGAGAATCTGATTCATATCTCTCGCTTCGCGTGCCAACAAATTCTAAGTGATGGTTGCGCACTGGAACCATTGCTGTGCGGTATGCCTTGTATTCAACGATCGTTGTGTGGAAAGACTCGGCAACAAAGCGAGCGAACTCAATGGGGTCGCCCACTACAGTTATGTCGATGTCTGTTCTCGGTCTTCCCATCAGTGCATCGCGCACGTAGCCACCAACAACATAGGCATCTACACCGCGTTGTTCCGCAAGTGCGGCAACACGAATGAGTACCGGATCCGTTATGCTGATCCGGATAGGATCTCGCTGAGTGGACATGCGATTACTCTTCGTAGCGATCAGACTGTGTAGACTGGGACGTCTTTTATGGCACGCACACCGGAGCTTCCTTTGTCGCGACGATTCATCGCAACAAGAGCAGAAGCATAGATCTCTCTCCACGTAAGGCCAAATTTCACCATCAGCTCTTCAGGGTCGCCAGAGCCACCAAATGAGTCCTTTACGCCAACAAATTCAATTGGGACAGGTGCATTCTTTGCAGTGCATTCTGCAACTGCGCCGCCAAGACCAGCGTGAACCTGATGTTCTTCTGCAGTAACAACACAGCCACATTCGCGAGCTGCAGCAGTTACTGTCTCAAAGTCAAACGGCTTTACCGTGTGCACATTAACGACGCGTGCATGAATACCTTTTTTCGCAAGCTCTTGAGCAGCAAGAACCGCTTCCCACACAAGTGCCCCATTGGCAATAATGGCCACATCGGATCCATGCATCACAATGTTTGCCTTACCCAACACGAACGGTGTGTCTGGCGTTGTGAATAGTGGCACTGGTGACCGGCCGAAACGTATGTATGCTGGACCGACCATTTCACCCATGGCGATGGTTGCTTTTTTTGCTTCTTCGTAGTCAGCCGGGACAATCAAGGTCATGTGTGGCAACGTACGCAGGTAGGCCACTTCCTCGAGCACCTGGTGCGTTGCACCATCAGGGCCTACGCTAATTCCAGAGTGTCCGCCGCCGATTTTGACGTTTGCTTCATTATATGCTACAGATATCCGCAGTTGATCGGCATTGCGTAACGCACAGAATGCGCCGTACGATGCAAAAAATGGGATCTTCCCACTGAGTGCAAGGCCAACTGCAATCGTGGTTGCGTTTTGCTCGGCAATTCCAATTGAGAAGAAGCGGTCTGGAAATTTTTCCTTGAATTGCTGCGTCATCACAGAACCTGTGATGTCGCCCCCAAGGACAACAACATTGCTGTGACGCTCTCCAAGGGCAAGAAGGCCGTCGCCAAATCCAAATCGCGTAGGCTTTGATCCGAGTAGTTCCATGGTAAGGCTTAGGGTATTATTAGCTTTGACTTGACAATTCTTCGAGTGCTTCAGCAGCCTGATCCTTGGTAGGGGGCTTGCCATGCCACTCATATTTATCGTTCATGAAGGACACACCGCTGCCCATAAACGTCTGGCAGATAATGGCCGTAGGCTTTCCAACGTTGTTTTTCTGGTTTGACAAGAAATGGTCAAAACCGCGCATGAGGTCGGCAAAGTCGTGCCCCTTAACAACAATGGTGTCAAAGCCGAAGGCTTCACATTTTTTGTCGATTGGGTAGACGTTCATCACATCGGGCACGCGGCCATCGATTTGGCAGTCATTGTTGTCGATTAACCAACAGAAGTTGTCCAGTTTGTAATGAGCAGCTGCCATTGCAGCCTCCCAAACGGAGCCCTCTTGCAGTTCACCATCACCTGTCAGAGTGAAAACACGGCGATCGTTTTTGTCGAGCAGCTTGTCATTCATTGCCATACCAACGGCAATTGAGATGCCTTGTCCCAAAGAGCCCGACGATGTCTCGATTCCGGGCAGGTGCATATCGCGTCCGGGGTGACCCTGTAGGCGAGTATTATACGTACGAAGGGTTTCTTGTTCCTTTTTAGGGTAGCAGCCTGCATTTGCGAGCGACGCGTACATGACGGGCGCCATATGTCCGGCAGACAGCACAAATCGGTCGCGAGGGGCCAACATATCCTTGGGATTGTACCTCATATAGCCGCCGAAGTACAACGTGGCAAAGATGTCTGAAGAGCCTAAGGGGCCTCCACTATGCCCGGATCCGGCGCGCACAAGCATGCGGATGATGTCGCGGCGAATCTCATTCGCTATCGGAGCAAGGTCGGCTGGAGCTCGGCGTTCATTTGAAAACGTTGTTTCATTGAAATCAATGGATCGCTTTGTTTCGGCTGTCATACTGGATCAGGCGTGGCGGTGAAGGAAAAACCGAGCGCGAATCTACGAAATCAGCCCTGTGTTTGTGCTGTCTCTACATTCTTACTCGGCGGATGGGCAGAAGGACTGAAAGTATCTCTTGTTTATAAAAAAAGCGTGATGATTTGGTAACTCTGAAGCCCAGTTTTTGTTTATTATAGACTATAGCTACAGATAGAACTGTTTTTTGCATCCCAAAATGACAAATGTTCTTGTTAGCTAGCACATGAGAAGTTCTTTTGTTTGGAGGCTTTTATGACGATGCGATACCTTTCGCCGGCTGCTCTTTTCCTTGCCTTCGTTGTTGCGTGCACATTTGGTGCTACTGCGCAAAAGAAGATCCCGACAGCCGAGCAAATCCTCGATGTGACCGGTTCCCAAGGCACGGAGTTCTGGATTGCGATTCCGCCAAATGAGATCAATCCCTACCAAACAGATCAACTTGAAATCTATGTGGCTTCTGCATTTGATGGCGAAGTTGAAGTGTTCGATGCTTCTGGATCAAAAACATACAAGCGCTCACTAAAGTCATACGTAGTGCGAACACTCTCTGATATTCGCGGGGAGACAAACTGGACATGGGAAATCCGAAACTCAGAGCAGGTAGAGAAGAAAGGTGTTCGGCTTCGCTCAAAGGTGCCGATCTCTGTTTACGTGATCAACTCAAAGCGATATACGTCAGACGGCTACATGGCCATTCCTGTGAATGGCTGGGGTAGAGACTACATTGCTACTTCTTATTATGATTTTAAAGAAATCAGAAATTGGGGTGCAGGATTTGTCATCGTTGCACGAGAGCAAGGTACAGTGGTCACAATTGCACTCCGTGGAACTGGCGAACTAGATGGCAAGACTGCGGGTGGACGCAAATTGAACTCTGCACCGTTTGATGTTACCCTCGATGAGGGGGATGTCTACATGGTAAAAGGCGATGGGCAAACTCGTGGCGGCTTTGACCTTACAGGCACAAGTGTGAAATCGGATAAGCCAATCGGCTTCTTTTCGTTCCACGAGCGCACAACGATGCCAAACCTACTCGTGAACGGCAATGGCCGGAATCACATGGTAGAAATGACGCCCCCTGTAACAGCTTGGGGTAAAAAATATGTATCTGTTGAACTTTCGCGAGAGAACACTAACGGTCAAGGCAAGGGCGACGTTTTTCGTGTTGTTGCACGAGAGGCCGGCACGAAGTGGTCGCTAAAGTACTATGACAAGATCACGAAGAAGCTTGTTGGCCAAGGTGGCGGTGTACTTGGGAAGGCCGGCGAGTTTGCAGATATCACGCAGTCGGGAGCACCAACAACGATAACGTGGGGCTACTCCGTCTGGACAGCAGACAAGCCAATTTTTGTTATGCAATATTCCTGCTCGTCTTCATGGGATGGAGATCCAATCTTGGACCCGTTCATGTTCAATATCACACCTGAAGAACAATACATTACCAGCACAATCTTTCAGTTTCCGACCGCTAGCAAGTTTGCCAAACACCGTTTGAACCTGATCGTCAAGACGGATACAGCCTCTCCAGACTATATCAACAACCTGAAGTCACTGGAAATTGACGGTACGCCCGTGTGGCTCCACCCGAGTGCGGTTTCTCCTACGCTGCTCTTTACGAAGATGCCCAATGGATTACACTGGGCAACAATTGACTTTGGCCAAGAGGCAAGAGCACACTACATTAAGAGCAATGGAACTGTAAGCTTTGGTGGTTATATCTATGGCTACGGCGAATTTGATGCGTATGGCTGGCCGGCTGCCGCTGGGTTTAAGCCTACGACGTCAGTTGATACATTGCCTCCACTGATCAAGGCCGACTCACTCTGCGGGGATTATACATTTGAGACAACTGATCTACGGAACATCCCAGATCCGCCTTTGGCAGTCCCAATTGATACAGACCAAGTTGAAACAGGAATTGCAATTATTGATACGGTCATTGGCTCTAACAGCTACAACTATCTACTAACGCTAGAAACAAGTGATGTTCTATCGAAAGAGCCATCATTCAAGCGGTTTAAGTATAAGTGGACAGTAATCGACAAGAGCAAAGATGCCTATTGCGTTTATTACGTTTCTGACTGGGCTGGGAACGTGACCTTTGACACGGTGTTCTACTTCGCAGACAAGATTGCATTTAATCCAACACCCATAGATTTTGGGAAGCTTCGGCTAGGCGCAACAAAGTCTCTAGATGTAACCATCACAAATAATTCTGGTGGTGATGTCATACTCACTGATTCACGCTTGAGAGTCGGAACATATTACTCAATCACGGCCGGTGCCCTTCCTCCGTCAGTGACAATAAAGGCTGGAGGCAAGCATACGATTTCGATCAAATATGATGGAAGCAGACAAACCTTGGATGTCCGAACTGATTTTGACTTGGACACACTCCTTGTGCGGACGGCGTGTGGTGAGTTCAAGCATCCGTTAAAGGGCGTTGCCGCTATTCCAAAAATCACGGTTGAGGATTTTGATGCAGGCACAGTGAGTCTAAACGAAGAGCGTTGTAAACAAGGTGGTCTTCGGATCACAAATACAGGTTCCGACACGCTTGTCATCACATCAATCAGCGGATATGCCGGTACAAACTTTGCGCTCTCAACTCCATTTACACCAGCACTGCCAATAGTCATTCCACCGAATGCGAATGCTCCAAATTATGTCTTCCTCAAGAATGTGTGTTACAAGAGTTCCACCATTACTGTTGACGAAATCGATGTGGTGTTCAGCAACAACGGGGATGGTCCAGATTCTTCTTCTAATTGGAAGGGTAACACGCAGTCTCCGGGCCCAGTCATTACCGGGTATGACTGGCGTCAACGCCGAGTTGGTACGCTACATCAAGCTCTCTGCTACGTTTACAACACGGGCAACCAGCCCCTAACGCTGCGCGATGCAACGTTTGCCGATGGCTCCAGATATTTCCCGGCCGGTGCGAACGAAGCGAATTACGTCTTCAAAATCCTTGGGCTCTTTAACAACGGGGCTCCTGTTGCAACAATGGATCTAAGCAATGGTTCGGATTCTGCAGAGATAGTGGTGTTGTTTAGACCTAACTCGGAAGTTGTTACTTCAGCAGATATCATGCCGGTATGGGTAGGAACAATAGATCCGAGGAGTGCCACCCTCGCTGGCGAGGGCATTCTGCCACGAATCTCCACTTCTCCTATTGGTCTCAACTGTTCTGAGACGCCAGAAGGCACTACCACAGAACGGCCAGTAACGATCACAAATTCAGGTACAATGCCACTTACAGTTAGCGCAATAACATTGCTTGCACCTGTAACTCCTGGATACGCCATCGTTACCACGCCGCCTCTTCCGTTCGCGGTAACGGCAGGTGGTGGCACGCAGGTGTTCACAATCTCCTTTACCCGGCCTTTTGGTGCATTGGGTGCCACGTCTGCTACGATAGAAGTTGCCCACGATGCAACTCCGGGCAACGGCCAAGACTCAAGCTCGCTCATTGCCGTTGCTCCACACCAAGAATTTGTCAATGTTGCGTCATGCTCGGAACCTGATTTCTCAACTGCAGATCTTGACTTTGGTCGGAAACTTGCAAACTGCGAATCTCCGATTCTTCGGTTCCCGATAACGAATACGAGTCAGTCCATCAAGCCTCTTGATGTGCGGTCGATCGTTGAAATGGGTCCAGATACTGCAGCCTTTCAGATCATTCGGATCCTGGATGCTGCTGGTACGCCTACGACGCTTCCGTTGACCTTATTGGCTGGCCAAACCTTCCAAGTGGAGGTTCAGTTCACACCAACAGAACCAAACGCCACACCGTGGGCAGCTCGCGTATATAGCGTTCAATACGATGTAACGGGTTACGGACAAGGCAATACAAACCCTCTGAAAACCCTATCTGCAAACGTAACGGGCATTGGCTACGTAGTGCCAGTGACATTCAATCTTGTCAATGACGTCCCTGACGGAGGTGTAAAGGAACCTGGGACAATTGTTACGTTTAATGTTGACGGTCAAAGTGCCGATTGGACAAGCGGCGACGTGACCTCGTTCATTGCCGACGTGATATACACGACCAACAATCTTGCCTATATAAATGGCTCTACACAGATTGGTGCGGGTCTCACCGGCGGCTGGACGCTTAACGATCCGGTAATCACGTCGCTTAATCCTTCGCAATCTCGCATGCGGTTTACGGGTACAGGCGGAAATCGGATCAATGGAAACAACCAAATCTTCACTTTTAAGACCACACTTCTTTTGGCAAATGAATTTGCCAGCAAGCAAGATTTGGTCCTAACGTTAAGCAAGCCGTGTTTGATTCCTTCAGCAACAGGCGATTCCACAGCCATCTTTAACTGCGCCCTTACACGTCGCGTTGTCTCTCTTGGATCCGTTCAGCCCACGCTTGCACCTGTGGCGCCAAACCCAATCTCATCTGGTACGGCCAATGTAGAGTTCAGTGTTGGCATCACATCGCATACCACTCTTGATCTTGTCAATGCCCAGGGGCTCGTGGTTAAGACCTTTGTAAACAACATGTTACAAGATGGAAACTACGAGATGACGTTCTCCACAGAAGGTCTAGCATCTGGCGTGTACTTCTTACGAATGCGCACTGCAGCCTACTCTTCCACACAACAGGTTCTCATTGTTGACTAAGGGTAGCATCTAGATTCATCTAAAACGGCAGCCACCTCAGAGGTGGCTGCCGTTTTTCGTTTTGGCATACGAGTTGGTGCCTGTAGTATTAGTGCCTACATTTGTGTGGATGCAGTAGTGCACCTTTTCAAGATGAAACCCCTCAACAATCATATCCGCCCCCTAGCCGCTTGCCTCACAGTATGTGTGATCGTTTTGGCTTTTTGTGCTCAGCCGGCGTTTGCTGATAAAGCAAAACGTGCAGCAGGTGCAAGGTCAGAAGTTGCAAAGGCATACGTATCACCTATCAACGGTGCCGTGAGTGCTACTATTCGTGCACTAAACACACAGCGTGGTCAGACGGGTCAAAGGCAACAAGCAAAGGTGAATGTTGGTGCCGATTCTACGCGCAGAGAAAATCGCTTTCTTTTCGCACGGGCTGCGCAAGATGTGTTTACCGCACGCATTGAACTTATAGAAGAACAATCAGTGATTGATATTGGCATTTACAACATGCTCGGTAAAAAGGTCATGGATGTCTATAGGGGATATTCATCACGCGGACAACACGATTACACACAAGCTGTGCCAGATCTTCCTGAAGGCGTTTACATCTGCATCATGCAGGGCAGTGACTTCCGCAAGGCAGAAAAATTCTACTTTAGCAGATAGAGTGTTTGGCTAGGTTTATTCGACTCCTCTGAGCCGCCACTTCGGCGGCTTTTGTTTTTTCCTCTAGGTGGTACGATGAAGTTCTCAACCAAGGCAATCCATATTGGGCAGGAGCCTGACGAGCTCACAGGCGCCGTTACCGTTCCGCTGTATCAGACATCAACGTATGCCCAAGTAGAGATTGGCAAGCACAAAGGCTTTGAGTATGCAAGAACGCAGAATCCAACACGATTTGCTTGGGAAGATAATCTAGCTGCCATGGAAGGTGGCTCTCATGCCTTTGCCTTTGGAAGTGGTTCTGCGGCCGTTGATACGGTCATGCGACTGTTGAATTCCGGTGACCACGTTATAATGGCCGAGGACATGTACGGTGGCACCTTCCGCCTAACAAGCAAGGTCCTCACACGGTTTGGTATAACGTTTAGCTACGTTGATATGCGGGACGCATCAAACATCGAAGCAGCCATTCAACCAAATACGCGAATGATCTTCACAGAGACACCAACCAACCCGATGATGACCATCACGGACTTGGCCGCAGTGGCAGAGATCGCACGTGCGCATGGCGCTTTGATGGTGGTTGATAATACATTTGCATCGCCATACTTTCAACGTCCACTTGAACGTGGCGCCCATATCGTTGTGCATTCGGCTACAAAATATTTAGGCGGTCACAGCGACCTTGTGAGCGGCATTGTGGCCACAAATGACGAAGGCCTAGCTGAGCAGCTGAAGTTCCTTCAGAACGCCGTGGGCGCTGTGCCAGGCCCCTTTGAATGCTGGCTCTTGTTACGTTCTTCCAAGACCCTCGCAGTGCGCATGGATCGTCATGCTTTTAACGCTCAACGCATTGCAGAATATTGCGAACAGCATGCGCAGATTCAGAAGACCTATTACCCTGGGTTACCGTCGCACCCACAGCACAACATAGCCGCAAAGCAAATGTCGGGCTATGGAGGCATGATCTCCATTGAACTCGGATCCCTCGAGCGCGCTAAGGAGGTAACGAAGAAGTTCAAACTCTTTACCCTTGCTGAATCACTTGGTGGCGTAGAATCTCTTGTTTGCCACCCTGTGAGCATGACGCATGGCTCAATCCCAAAAGAACAACGCGAGCGCCTCGGAGTAACGGACGGCCTCATCCGCCTCTCGTGTGGCATTGAGGATGTAGAGGACTTGTTGGAGGATTTGGAGGGGGCTTTGTAGCTTTTTACGCGCCTCGATAAAACACCTCAGACTCGGTAGCACGCTATCGAGCGACCATGGGTGTCATACCGTGTGTAGCGATGGACCTTCTCTACGCTTGCTTTCTTACGCCGATTACGTTGTAGCGGTTGGTTACGAATGACCAATCGGCAAAAGTTGCGTTGCCGGCGGGGTTACATCCAGCACCGTGGAAGTCGCTGAAAGCTGCAGATTGATTTACCCACACAAAGCTGTTGAAGTTAAATGCAATGGGAGCACCAGCATTAACAACTGCATCTTCCGCTTGCTGCATCAGTGCTTCATTTGTAGAATAGACAAGTACACTGAGAGCCCCTTGCTCATGAATGCTTTGAACAACTTCTGCTAATGACGATTCAAATGATTCTGTTGAGATAAGGAATGAGATTGGGCCGAACCATTCCTTTGTATAAACGTCGGCACGCCCAACATCTGTACCCAACAGGATTGGTGAGAATGTACGTGCTTCATCAAACCCTGGCTGAGCAATGGCTTCGCTATCCCTAATAATCTGCAACTTAAGATCGCGCACTTCTTGTATGCGAAGTGCAGTTGCAGGATTTTGTATTGCTCCTAGTGTGGAGCCACCAGCTTTTTCATGGAACACGAGAGCATCAATCTTCTCCGACAGTTTTGATGCGACTTGCTCTACTGTCACTCGCTCTCCGTTAACAAGCATTCCATCCTGGGCAATGAAGATGTTCTGTGGCGCAGTGCACATCTGACCTGAATATAGTGTGAGCGAGAATGCAAGGTTCTCGATCGATTTGTCGAGATCGTGTGTTGAATCAAGTATCACACAATTCACACCGGCTTTTTCAGTAAATACTGTTTTGCCGCTTGCTGCACACTCTTGTTCTACGATTGTTCCAAAGTGCGGACCGCCTGTGTAATCAACAACACGAATCGCGGGATGTTGCAAGAGTTCAAGCGTGATTGGATGTGCAATGGTATCTACACCAAGCTGAATGATATTTGGGTTGAGACCAAGTGAAGAAAATATATCGCGGAGTTCCGCAATAAGAATTGCAATCGGATAGATAGCGCCTGGATGGGGCTTTACAATAACGCTGTTGCCCGTTGCAAGAGCAGCAAACATTCCAGGTACGGTGTTCCACACAGGAAACGTTGAGCAGCCAATGACAAGGTTAATGCCCTTTGGCACAATACGGTATGTCTTATTGATTGATACACTGATTTTTCCCATCGGCTTTGTCCAAAGGACGTTCTGCACAAACGAAGTTTGTGCAGCAAGCGCCATCGCTGTTGCCTCTAATGCACGGTCAAAGGCATGTGGGCCCGATGCCTGGAATGCCATCACAAAGCCTTGGCCTGTAGTATGCTGCGTGGCATAGCCGATCTCAAAGAACTTCTGTGAGCCGCGCTCTAGAGCTTCAACAAGAATAGCCGCACGATCTTCAGGTGACAATGACTGCCATGCAGTCTGTGCATCTGAGGCACGCGCAACGAGCTCATCAACACCTATTTGCGGATAGCTAATATCAAGAGGAAAACCATACGGTGACTTTTCTTCACCGACCCATTTTTCTTCAGGAGAGATACGGTCAAATTTTTTGTGTAGCTGACCTTGAAAAGCTGCAAGACCATCATCGTTTGCAGTCTCTCCATAAATCTTTCCACTCGGCGGCTCAGGCCAATGCGCATGAAACGTGCGTTCAGAGTTGGCTTTGATAGCTGCGCCTAGTGTTTCACCATGTGCTGCGCGTAGGTCTGCGATGGTCATGTTGGGTTCTCGTTTTAGGTGTAGACCACAAAACTACCACCAACAATCAAATGCATCGTATGTCTTATTCCCCAGCGTCGAGGCGAGCCTTGTCCACAGATGCCTTGCCCACGTTATAACCCTGCGTTAAGCCAACTTCGCAGTCAACACGCACGTGAATCCGTGAATATATTCGGCTGTTTGCAGCTTCCACGGCCATGGCGCGTAACTCATTTTCTGAAGCTGGGAAGAAGTATGACAACACTTCTGCCGATGCACCACTGAAACTGCTGTGACCGCTCGAATAGCCCGGGAAGTTTGGTAGGCCGGCGCTCATAGAAACTGTTGGGTCAATGGTACATGGACGAGCAGTGAAATATTTATACTTCGTATACCAACATGCCACTGCTGCATCGTGCAACGCGCATGCAACGTATGCATGTACGCGAGCAGATCGTACGGCGCTGAAGTTGGCGCTTCGAGAACGGTCCTCAGCAATCTTCATCCACACACCAGGAGGGCCTTCTGTTCCGCCCCCTGCTTCCCAATAGTTTGCAATACGAACCTGATCTCGCGTGCGGTTCTTAGCAAGTTGACGCATTTCATTCATTTCGGCTTGGAACTTCGGATCAGATTCAGAAGGGGGCGGCCCTGGGTTAAGGGCTGCTGCACTTGAAATATTCCATGGCAACACATCGCCACCTAATGGATGAAGCGGTGGACGTGCTGGAGATTCAACACTCTTCCATTTTGGCCATGTTGTAACGAGCGCTGCTTCTCTTAGCTTCCACGCAGGTTGATTGTCGGCATCTGACCACTTATCTGCAGTAGCGCGCGCTTTCAACTTTGTTACGATAAACATGGCAAGTGAATCGCCTGCCGCAACATCACTTGGACGAGCTACTCCAGCCCAGATCCGCGATTGTGTAGCATCTGTATAGAGTGCCTCCATCGCAGCGCGCTCACCTGGATACAGCAGAACAATAACTTCTACCGCAACGCGAGCAATAATTGCATCTTCATTTGGATACGATGGTAGGTTGGTCTTTGGCGCTAAGGTTTGAATTGATGGGTCCACCACATACGGAGCCAGACGTCTGGCCGCATACTTTGCGCGCCATGCATGAATGAGTCCGTCATATGTGCCTACTTCAATCAACGAAAACATTCTTGATGCAAAAGGCGGACTGGCAAGGGGCTTTGCAGGGTCAGGCAAAAAACGTCCAGTAAATGTTCCATCAGGATTGCGCTCTGCCGCAGGCGTGATATTATACTTGACAACCATCTTCCGAGCGATGGTACTCCACTCCTGTACCGCCCCCTGATTCCATCTCCGAATTGACGTGCGCTGAGCGTCGGTGCGCCCTGCAACTGCAGTGCGCACTGCATCCAAACCTTCATCATTTGCTGGAGCGGTCGGTATGACATTTGCGGGCACGTCAACGACAAGAATTGGCGTCCAGGCAATAGCGCTGCTGTCCTGTGACGTTGGTGTAAGCTCAGCTATGAAGGGTGTATCAATTGGTCCATCACACGAAACAACACAGAGCGATGTTATACAAACGCCAATGATCAATCGAAGAAGAGTAGTTGTTTTATTATTCATGTTCATCCTCATAGCGAAATTCCATTCCAAATTGGCAAGTCACATGCCACGCCTAATGTGAACCGTGTAGAGTGACCCACGTTGCGCGCGGCCAGTGTACCCATTGCTCCAACAATCACACTGATCTCGCTGAATACGCGATATGCCAGCGTTGCACCAACACGTGTATATGATTGCGCGTTGGATGGGAATGGTACACCCGGACCAATGTTTGTGCCCGATTGTGCAACTACATTTTGCAGCCATACATCGGTGTACCATAGTGAGCTTCCCCATCCAATGCGTCCAATAGATTCAAACGCATCAGGTACGTCCACAACAAAACCACGATCAAGCGCCACAGTTCCTCTGGCCATGTATCCAATTCCAGCCATCATAAATAGACCGTGGTTCGTGGTGTATTGAGCCACAATTCGGCCATCTATGCCAGTTGCTTGGTGACCAATGGTAACAGGCGAATCGGGTACATAGTTTGAAATTGGAGTTGTGAACACTCCGCCAACGATCAGATCAAGCCGCGATTCATCGATGTAGAGTGATAGTGGACGAATCTTTAGTCCAGCCTGCAAGTCTTGCATTCCACTAACAGTCTCCCATAGACCTCCAGTTGACGAAGCAGATACATAGGGCACATTCACAACTATATCAAGCCAGTCCGTGATACCGGCACCCAGATAGAGTGTAACTCCACTCATTGTAATCTGGCCTAGCTGTGGATTGTTGGTCTGCTGCTGCCCAACATAATATCTGGTGTATGCCTCGGTAAAGCCGTTAAGAGCCGCAGCAGTTTTGCCCTTGCCCTGCATCCAACCACTCACAAGACCTTGCGAGTGAGCAATGGAAGAGGCTAATAAGAGCACCAGCACGAGAGTAGAGATTATCTTCATGTGCTCAACATAGGAGTGGCACACAAAACATCCTGTGTTTAGGAACATAAGTTCGTTATTTTGTGCCATGTCTATCGCTATGCATGGTACAGTAATGGAGCGCCGGCGCCTCAGAGCGGCCCAGCTTTTTCAAAAAGGTTGGCGCATAACTGATATCGCACGAGTTCTCGATGTAAGCGCGCCAGCGGTAAGCCAGTGGATTGCAATCCTGCGGACAAAGGGTGAAGACGGCCTGATATCAAGGCCCCGTACTGGTGCTCCTCGCCGACTCTCAGCCCGCCATTCACTGATGCTGCAGGTTTTACTGAAGCAGCGTCCCCGTGTTCATGAGCTTGATGCCGACGAGTGGAATCGCATGCTCGTGCAACGAGTTATCAAAAAGCTTTTTGGAATAACATATTCAGTCCAGCATTGCGGTCGTCTTCTGAAGACAGCAAAATCTTCCAAACAAGCGATTCCTCGTTTAACGAGACTTGAGTTAGACGATCTCCTGAAGAAAACCGATATTGCACGTATACGTACACGATTAGGCAAACGACATGTCAGAAGTTCCTACTGAACTCACCCAACTCGTTACAAGACTCGATGAAGTTCTTCGAATTGCGATAGATGCACAGAAGGCTGTTGCCGATAACGAAATTCGTCTTGCACAGTCACAAGAATTTCTCTCAGAGAATCAACGCTTTATCAGTGAAACACAGGCTGCGTTTTCAGCGCGCCTAACAGACATCGTTGGCAACCAACATACGATTATCGGCAATCAGCAAACGATCATCGAGAATCAGAATATTATTGTTTCGTTTCTGAAGCTCATTGCTCACGGAGAAAGCTAATCGTGCGAGGTCTACGATTCTATCTCCCATACGCAACATTCGTTTTCATTGTACTGATCACCATCTACACAACAACGGATGTTTTTCCTGAGGTACTTGCCTCATGGCCTGCTGCTGTTGCAATGGTGTTTGGATCGTTCATTGGTGGTGCTAGTGCAGAAGGAGGTGGAGCGATAGCTTTTCCTGTCTTTACGTTGCTCTTCAAGATCGCACCGTCCTCGGCAAGGAATTTTTCGTTCGCTATTCAAAGCGTTGGTATGGTCTCTGCCTCATTGATGATCCTCGGTAGAGGCATACCGATTGAGAAGCGTGCTGTCTTCTATCCAGCTATTGGCGCTGTTTTTGGCCTGCTTCTTGGGACGTTTGGCGTGGTTCCACATCTTGATCCTACCACTACAAAGCTCTTCTTTGTTTCCCTCTGGATGTCTTTCGGGATTGGATTGTGGCGCGCAAATCGAAATGCATCTCGCATTGTGAAAAAGGGGCTGCCCCCTATCCTCACTCAGCGCGACATCTTTAATCTCATTGGTATTGGATTGTTGGGAGGCATTGTATCAGCGATATTCGGCAACGGGATCTGCATGGTTACGTTCTGCTTGCTAACGCTGTGGTATGGCATTGATGAGCGCATCGCAACACCAACGTCTGTTGTTCTCATGAGTGTGGTCACTGTCTGCGGTTTCTTTCTTCATGCCGTGGTGATCCAAGACTTTGGTCCTATTGAGTATCACACATGGCTGGCTGCAGCTCCGGTGGTGGTGTTCTTTAGTCCACTCGGTGCATTCACGATTTCGTATTGGAAGAGACTTTCAATTGCACGCTTACTCTACGTTATCATCGCCGTGCAGCTCATTGGTGCTCTCTACGTTCTTGGGTTCACGATTCAGAATCTGATGTTCTGCTCTGCAGTCATTCTTATCGGTACGTTCTTGATGACTAAAATCGATAGGTCAGGGATCCAACAGGAATTGGCACCGTAGAGTTTGCGCCAAAGACGAGACCCAGTGGATTGAAGTCGAATTTGAGTTCTCCTCTTGGTCTGCCCTCCATTTCTGGTTTTGCCAAGAGGAGCCCTGTAGCAAATCCACCAGCAATACCTGTCCACGCCACCACAGCGCCTACTCTGACATCCTCGGATAACACACCAACACCAAGACCAAGACCGATAAGTGCTCCCGCAAGTGTGCCAAGAAGTACAATCGTTCCGTCTTCGCCACGATAGTGTAGCCCCTTCACAAGTTCATTACCTAGAAGAAGTCCGCCTGCTGTTCCAACAATCCCAAGTCCTGAAACCAGCCGACTATCAATCTTTCCATCGAGCAATGCAACCATTACTACGTATGGGAGTGTAAGACCAAGGAGTCCAGAGGCGCTATAGACAGTTGCATCCGTGGGCGAAAAGTACTGGTTGCTTCCGATGATGGTACCAAGGATGATTCCTCCAGCGGCACCCGCAAGCGCAAGTCCTGATGAAAGTCGAATTCCTTCATTCGAAGTAAAACTGTGGTCAAGGATCGTTAAACCGAGAAGTCCACCGCAAACCATGGAATAGAACTCTGTGGTATTAATGACGCTTGCCTTGCCTTCTTTGATACCGGATTTGGAACCAACAACGCAGCCAATCACGGTTTCTGAAACACCTGCAAGAATGGATAGTCCGAATCCTGTCTTTGGACCTAGATTTCCTCCAGCAACCAACCCTCCAATAAGCCAGCCGTGCATTGCGCCCTGGAACATACCGCCGAGTGCAAGTGAAGCAGCACCTTCGGTAACGCTCTCATTATTTGTAAGAAGTGCCGGTAGAAGAAATCCAACACCTCCAGCGATGAGAAAGGTGGGCAAACTGAGCTCAGAATTATCCGTGCTACCTAACACCGCTGAGGCAGCAGAACCGTAGTAAAAGAGCGACCACAGCGTGCTGCCCCACAATAATGCAGAACGTCCCCTCTGGTCCAGCACTCCCTCACCGGTGGCTGGGACTGCAGACCGTACTCGTATGCGCAGCGCCTTTATATCGGCTACTGTGAGCTGCTTGCGTTCGCGCTCAAGGTTTGCGCCTGCCATGCGCAGCACCTCTAGAACAAACGTACTGTCTGTTGTTTGAAAGAGTCGCGCCTCATTAAATGATGACGGCGAATCAAAGATCGCGAGGCGATCATTGATCTCCTTGGTGAGAACAAGCATGTTGCCTGCATCATCAAAAGGCACCTGTGTTTCAATCTGAGCAGACACTGGTGCAGATGCACACAAAAAGATCAGCAGACAGTGTATGGCGAGCAGCATTTTCATACCTGCAACCTGCATAAAAAAAGGCCCCGATAAAGGGGCCCTGTAATGATTCATCAATCTTTTTTTCGTGTTACAGAACTGACTCAACGGGAGTATACGTCATACCGAAGGCTTCTGCTACGGCTTCGTAAACAATCTTACCATCTACCACGTTTAGTCCAAGCTCTAATTCTTTGCTGCTCTTGCAAGCGTCTTTCCAGCCTTGATTGGCCAGTTGAACGGCATATGGAAGCGTTGCATTGGTAAGGGCAATCGTGGATGTGTATGGCACTGCGCCAGGCATATTTGCTACACCGTAGTGCACCACACCATCTACGACATATGTTGGGTTTTCGTGTGTTGTTGGCTTACACGTTTCTACACAGCCACCTTGATCAACTGATACGTCAACAATCACGGAACCTTCGCGCATAGTCTTAAGCATGTCTCGCGTAACGAGGTGTGGAGCCTTTGCGCCAACAACAAGAACGGCACCGATAACGAGATCGGCATCCTTGACAGCTTCGCGAATGTTTGCCCGTGTAGACATCTGCGTGATGATGTTCTTCGGCATTACATCATCGAGGTAACGCAACCGGTAAAGGTTGTTGTCAAAGATTGTGACACGTGCACCAAAGCCTGCCGCAATCTTTGCTGCGTTTGTACCAACAATACCGCCACCAAGGATGATAACGTTGGCTGGCTTTGTTCCCGGCACACCACCAAGCAATACACCGCGTCCACCCATTGGATGTTCAAGATATTTTGCCCCTTCTTGCGGAGCCATGCGTCCGGCTACTTCAGACATTGGAATAAGAAGTGGCAGCGAGCCGTCAGTCTTCTGAACGGTTTCGTATGCAACACAGATTGCGCCGCTCTTTACCATTGCTTCTGTTAGCTCTTTTGCTGCCGCAAAGTGGAAGTAGGTAAAAAGTGTTTGTCCCTTGCGGATGAGTCCATACTCTTGTGCAATTGGCTCTTTGACCTTCATGATCATGTCTGCCTGTGCAAACACTTCTGCAGCAGTATCAATGATCTTGGCACCCGCCGCGATATAATCATCGTTTGAGAATCCGCTACCAACACCGCCGTTGGTTTCCACAATAACGTCATGTCCATGTTGGCGAAGTGTCTCTACGCCACCAGGCGTAAGTGCAACACGTTTTTCGTTAGGCTTGATCTCTTTTGGTACGCCGATCAACATATTCTCTGTCCTTGATGGGGGATGATTTTGTACGAAGCAACAAAGTTACGCGATAGCATGCTATCTCAGGTTGCGCGATATCACGCTATCGCGCAACCCTTCCCCTAACAAGAAGTCCGATGAAAAGGGCAATCAGCACATATCCCGCCAATTCTGCCCCAACCCACTCCACTAGTGTGTGTACGGGGCTAATCACCCACCACGGCTGCACGTGGGTTGCACCGTTCAAGGCCGTCATCGTATCGCGCACGGCCAAAACATCAAGAGGAATGAAGGCAGATACCGCTAAAAGGAAGGCAAGAATAAAGGCAACCGGGATTACCCCCGTGAGATAGAAAAACGGCTTTCGGAGAAGGAGAAGCATGAGGACCCCTGTAAAAACGTGCATAACGAATGTGCGGTTGAGTTGGGGGTAAGAGGGGTCCACACCAAAAAGTGACGAGATTAAATTTCCAAATGGGGCTTCTTGCAATTCATTACCCACAATTCGCCGCGATATCTCGGCATAGATGTCGTCTGGCAATAATCTGCCCGACCACGCACAGATGAGTATCAGCGCTAGATAGACAACTGCTCTCACCCATACAGATGCTTCGGATTTGTATCCTTTTCGCACTACAAGTACGATCAACCAGATAATTCCGAGACCGTACAACCAACCAGTGTTGTTGTGGTGAATATTGCGGATAATAGCACCCGCAGGTGCGTTTGTGATGTCAATCACAACACTCGCTGTCGCTTCGCTTGGAACCACGTCACTATTACTCGCTGGTATCAACGCAGCGCCACCATTCATGCCAAGTGTGTCGGAAAACGATCCAACGGTATCAATACGCTCACCATAAACAATCGTGGCGTGGCTACCACTGCGCAGCAATGCGGGTGCACGCGAGGGCACGTAGAACATCGACATCAGGAAACCAGTCACAGCCTGCACAGCGAGCAGCAAAAAAATAAGAATCGCAATTCCGTGTGAAAACATCTTCAACCGTGCTGTCCAGGATTCATTCATGCAGAGCCCCTTGCCGGTATGCGCAGAAAGAGTGAACCATGAATGACCTGCGTTTGCAGAACACGCAACGGTTTTGTGGGTGGGGCTTTTACTGGTTGACCATCGAGGTCGAACGCGCCGCCATGACAACTACAGAGAATGCGCTTTGCATCTTCTCGAACATGGAGCGGGCATCCGGCATGCGTGCACGTAAGATCAAGAGCAACAGCCGAGAGCCCGGTACGAGCAATGAGAACATTCATACCTTCAATGCTTACAACTTTTCGCTGGCCATCCTGAACAATAGCATCAAGCGGACCAAGGTCAACCGAATGACCGTGCGCTGGAGCCGTTGGCTGCAGGTATAGGTGTACTGCCCGTAGAACCGACGCAGCTCCTACGGCCATGCCAATAGCAACGAGCCACGTCCGTCGGCTGGTTCTGCCTAGTTTTGTGTGTTCCATGTCTTTGTTATGAGACCCCAAAATGCCCGTTCCTCTTTTAGACTTAAAGATACAGTACCAAACGCTCAAGCCGGAAATTGATGCTGCACTCATGAGAGTTGCCGAATCACAGGTAAGCATCCTTGGCCCCGAGGTTGATGCTTTGGAGCGCGAGCTTGAAGCATACCTCGGAGTGAAACATGCAATAGGTGTTTCTAGTGGTACCGACGCATTGTTAATGGCAATGATGGCCTATAACATTGGTCCAGGCGATGAGGTTCTCATGCCTTCGTTCTCGTTTTTTGCAACGGCGGGCTGTGTCTCTCGTGTGGGTGCAACACCCGTGTTTGTAGACGTAGACCCGGTGTCATTCAACGTTGACCCCGAGCTTGTACGCCGGGCCATCACCCCACGCACAAGGGCCATCATACCGGTGCACCTTTTTGGCCAGGCTGCTGATATTGATGCAATTGTTGCCATTGGAAAAGAACACAACATCCCTGTTATCGAAGATGCAGCGCAAGCTATTGGCACACAAACTGCCGACGGCAGACGTGTTGGCTCAATAGGTGAGATTGGCTGTTTCTCGTTCTATCCTACAAAGAACCTTGGCGCACTTGGTGATGGTGGTCTTGTTACCACCAACGATGACGACCTGAATATCAGGCTACGACAAATTCGGAATCATGGCATGGAGCCCCGTTATTATCACAAAATCATGGGCGGGAATTTCAGACTCGATGCGATGCAGGGGGCTATCCTGCGCGTAAAGTTGCCACATCTTGCTGGGTGGCATGCCGGAAGAAGACGCAATGCGGCGCTGTACACAAATCTATTTCGGGAAGCTGGTGCATCAGTGTTGTTGCCAACATCCGTCTACGCAGGCACGAGTGTAGACAGTCACATCTTTAACCAATACACGATTCGTTCTACTCGCAGAGACGAGCTGCGGGCACATCTGCAAGCACAGGGTATTGGCGCCGAAATCTATTATCCCGTGCCGTTTCACCGACAAGAGTGTTTTCATTCATTGGGTTTGAATGATGCAGACTTCCCTGTTTCAAACGAACTAGCAGAGTCCGTGATGTCAATTCCGATCTATCCTGAACTTACCGAAGCTCAAATTGGCGAAGTTGTTGAAACCATCGTCGCCTTTGAGCGTACCTCCGCCTTTTGAACAACTACTGCCTCACGAATTGTGGTGAATATTATGGATCCTCATCCGAACAATGTGCAACATGCTTTTGAGATGAATTTCTCTACCAAGAAGAAGTCCTTCGGAGGCCAAGTGTTGATGGGTGTCATCTTTGTTGTTGTGGGCGGTGGGCTCCTTCTCGAAACGTTCAACATCATCGAGTTTTGGCCCCTCTTGAATATGTGGTGGCCGTCACTTTTGATAGTAATCGCACTAGCAAAACTTGTAACGCGCTCTGGCTCCGTATTCGGCAATGGTATGCTCTTTACAGTCGGCGCGCTATTGCAGTTAGGCAATCTCGATATCATCAATGGTTTCTGGAGCGCATTCTGGCCTATCGTTTTGATTCTCATTGGAATCTCGATGCTGGTGGACAGAAAAAAAAAATCCAATCCTTTCGTGAAGAGCAGCACGGCGTCTGGCGAGGGTGAAGGTTTGCCGTATGAAGAGAACCGACTAGAGGCCAACGCGATCTTTGCAGGAAATGACGTGCGTGTAACGAGTAGGAACTTTTCAGGCGGCGAGGCCAACGCTATTTTTGGCGGCATGGACATAGACATGCGGAGCGCAGAAATTCAGGACAACCTTGCTGTCTTCAAATGTGTGGCACTCTTTGGTGGAGTGGAGCTCAAGGTTCCACCGCATTGGACCATCCACGTGAAAGGCACTCCAATCTTTGGTGGAATAGAAGATAAAACTCAGCGCTTTCGTGATTCGAACGTTGTTGGCCCGACGCTTGTTCTTGATGCTACCGTAATTTTTGGTAGCATCGAGATCAGCACATGACCATACGTCTAGAACGCATACGCATCCTAACGCCCTCACTACCCCAACCGGTTGGAGAGGGTGTTGTTGTTTATTGGATGAACCGCGACAAACGATTGCAGGATAATTGGGCTTTGCTCTACGCGCAGCACATTGCAATAGAGCGCCGCGTGTCACTGCACATTGTCTACTGTATCGATCATCAACTGATTGGTATGAACCCTCGTCAAGACACTTTCATTGCTACGGGGCTTCAAGAGTTAGCACATGATTGTATTCAATACAACATCAGCTTTCAGCTTCTCCATGGGGATTCATCTACGGAGTTATCTCAGTGGCTTTACGAGATACGACCGTCCATTCTCATTACGGATTTTGAACCCCTTCGCAACACAACAAAGATTATTGATACAGTTGTTGCTACGTCTGCAATTCCCGTGATACAGGTTGATGCTCACAACATTGTTCCATGTTGGCATGTTTCACAGAAGGTAGAGTTTGCAGCGTATACCATCCGCCCTAAGATCAAACGATTGTTGCCGAACTTCCTTGAGGAATTCCCTCCTCTTGTGCCACATCCGTTCTCTGACGGAGCACGTATTGCCCCCTATCCAACAATGGAAACCTCAAACTCACTCATGGGGATCACTCCAGGTGAAGGCGCCGCTAGGGCAGCTTTAGAAGATTTTGTGCAGAACATTCAGCAGTATAATCATCGCAATGATCCAACCAAGCGCGGGCAGTCAAACCTCTCGCCCTATCTTCATACGGGTCAACTTGCGCCGCAGCGTGCCGCACTTGATGTTAACGCACTCTCTCGCTCAGGCGCTGATGACGATCCCGTTGACTCGTTCTTAGAAGAACTCATTATTCGACGAGAGCTTGCGGACAATTTTACATTCTACAATAACAGCTATGATTCGTTTGATGGATTTCCAATGTGGGCGCAGCAATCGCTGAACGAACATCGCAATGACCATCGTACCTACGTCTACACATTCGAAGAATGGGAAGGGGCAAGCACGCACGATCCACTGTGGAATGCAGCGCAGCAAGAGCTCCTGCAAACGGGGAAGATGCATGGATACATGCGAATGTATTGGGCAAAGAAACTTCTCGAGTGGAGTGCGTCACCAGAAGAGGCGCTGGCAGTTGGTATAGCACTGAACGACATGTATGAGTTGGATGGGCTAGACCCTAATGGCTATGCAGGATTGGCTTGGAGCATCGGTGGTGTGCATGATCGTGCGTGGTTTCAGCGCCCCGTCTACGGCAAGATTCGGTACATGAATGCAAACGGCTGCGCAAGGAAGTTCGACACGAAGGAGTACATTCGTAGATATGCAAATCCCACATTGTTATAAAATCATGATGGTAGCGCTCTTTGCTACCATCTCCGTTGCTGCCCAAACAAAACACGAACTACAGCTAGGCAGGAGCATCAAGGCGTTTGATCAATACCTCGTAAAGACCACATTTGAGAGTCAAACGCGGACAAAATTTTTTGTCAACGAAGCCTTGAGTGCTGACTCCATTGAAAAGTTCAGCGTTGTGCTCTCAGCACAATGCTCCGTTGTGAGCGTCACCGTAGACGGTCAAGAAAAAGAGAAGCGACTTATCATTCGCGACTTCCGACGTTTAACGGACCGAGATACAATCGATTTACTTCCCACTGGGACCAAAATCCGTTGTTGGTTTTCTGATTCAGGAAGCATCTACACCATCAACGATGAGCCCACGCCTGACTCCATCAGCCAAATCCTTATAGAAGCTGTAAAAGGTGAAGGGGGCTCACGTACCGGAAATGTCCTTGATGCTAAAAGGCCTATGGCTGTTGGCTCCACGTGGAAAATGAATATTCCTGCCTTTCGGAAGATGTTAGGCAGAGAGATGAGCACACGTATGAAGAAGCTCACAGGAACAGTTACGTTTGCATCCATTGACTCATTATCTCAACAGCCAACGGCAACAATTGCAGCCCGAGCAGAAGCTCCAATGTTTACGTTGAAGTTTGGCGACATGCCATCGAGTGCATCGCTGGTAGCTGATTTCAAAATTGTTGTTCCTCTCGATGTGCGTTTTCCTGCGTTGAGTATATCAACGTCTACTTCACAGCAGATTACTACGTTGCAGGGCCCAGCGCGGATGGAATTGACAATTTCCAATAACCGCACGTCGCAGTTCTTACGATGACCATTCCTGCACACATGCGTGCGATCATTGCGCTTGTGATCTGTGCATTGTTGTGGAGTACAGGTGGACTGTTGATCAAGACGCTGCCTCTGTCGGCTCTCACTATTGCAGGTGCACGCAGCGCAATTGCAGCAATTGTCATCTTTGCGTGGCATCGCAACGTGCGCCCTACATGGTCTAAGGCCCAGATAGGAAGTATTGTGAGCTATATGCTCACTGTGATTCTTTTTGTGATGGCCACAAAAAATACCACTGCTGCGAATGCAATTCTATTGCAGTACACCGCACCAATTTGGGTTGGACTCTTTAGCGTGTTTGTGACCAAGGAGAAGCTTACAAACATTGATGTGATGGCAGTGATTGTTGTGATGAGTGGAATGATTGTTTTCTTTCTCGACTCCATTGAGCCAGGAGCCATGCTTGGAAATACGCTTGCATTATTGAGCGGCGTTGCTTTTGCGGGAGTTGCACTATTTATGCGAGCGCAAAAAGGTACGTCAACCACCGAGAGCATTCTCTTTGGCAACATCCTCACTGCGCTCGTATGTATGCCATTCATAGAACCCTTTGCCGGCACAGCAGATACCTTTGTCCGGCTGGCTATTTTAGGTGTTTTTCAATTGGGTGTTTCCTACGTGTTATATGCGTGGGCAATCAAGAGCGTCACTGCCCTGGAAGCAGTGCTCATCACCGTCTTGGAGCCCCTTCTCAACCCGCTGTGGGTAGGGATGTTTCATGGCGAGGTACCCTCGAGTACAGTAATACTTGGAGGGGTTATCGTTGTTGGTGCCGTGGTGGCTCGTAATTTTGTCAATGCAAAATCCCTTCCTCGAGAGTCGCATCGCCGAAATCATTCATGAGTCTATAGAGACCAAGCAACGCCTTGTTGCAGAATGCACAGCAGACATCCGAGCGTGTGGCGAGATATTGGCCAACGCTGCTGCATCGAACAGATGTATTATGTTTTGTGGCAACGGCGGCAGTGCTGCTGATAGCCAACATTTGGCAGCAGAGCTTGTTGTGCGTTTACGGGGCAACATAGAGCGCAGAGCCATTGCAGCTATGGCGCTCACTGTGGATTCTAGCATACTCACTGCTGGCGGCAATGACTACGGCTTTGATCACGTGTTTCGGCGTCAAGTAGAAGCCTTCGGCAACAATGGTGATGTGCTCGTGGCAATTTCTACAAGCGGTACATCCAAAAACGTTGTGCTTGCCGTAGAAGAGGCAAGGAAGCGCGGCGTGATCACCATCGGTCTTCTCGGTGGCACTGGTGGCATGCTTAAGGGCATGTGTGATGCATGTGTTGTTGTCCCCTCAACCGTTACAGCACGCATTCAAGAGTCAGGCATTCTTATTGGCCACATCTGGTGCGAGATGATTGAAGAGAGCGTGGCACCCGAGTTGTTCTAGGGGGAGTTTGCCAACATCCATCACTTTCGTATCTTTGCAATCCTTTCAGCGCCAACTTAGCTCAGCTGGTAGAGCAGCTGATTTGTAATCAGCAGGTCATCAGTTCAAGTCTGATAGTTGGCTCACAAAACATGAAGCCCCGTACTGTAATGGTATGGGGCTTTCGTGCAATCGTCATTTTGAAACACCCATGAAGGTGCGCGTACCACTAGATGTGCGCAGCACAACGAGATATACTCCTGCCGAGAGATTTGTCGCATTTAGTACATTGTCTCCAGAGGTGCTTGAGGCAACTGTCCGCGTCCAGGAATGCGAATGGACCATTTCACCTTCTGGGGTGTACACGGCAATTGTGTGCAGACCAACTGCATCACTGCTCCATTGGATGTATGCTACTTCATCAAACGGCTGAGGCGTCATTGCAACGGACATTACCGCTTGTGTGCCAAACCTGACGGCACGAAGCATCCCCGCACACTGCACGAGATCTAACACAATGTTCATAGATCCTTCGCTTGCACATCCTCTTGGAGATGCAGTGCATGTGATCACGCGGTCTGGTGTTGCAGACAGATAGACTGATACGTTTAGTTCACAAAGCGCGGGTGCAGCGGAAAGAGAGTCAATCTCATACGTCACAATTTGATCCGCTCCAACATCTGCACGAGACACTTCACGAAGCCCCGGCATTGGTACTACGTTGATAAGCGCCAACGACCGTGGTGCACGAACTGAAAGCACAAGTGGGTTGAGTCCAACAATAGCACGTATGGCAGTGATTGGGATTCGCAATTGCTCGCCCGGACTTGCTGCACGCTGCTCAGATTGCAACACAATGGCAACCCGCGGTAGTACTCGTACGATAACAGATGCGGTTGAAACACACCCACCATTGTTGGCCGTAACAGTATATGTTGTGGTAACCAGAGGCCATACTTTTGTAATGGATTGATCTGGTGATTCAATATCTGTGCGAGGCAACCATGTAGCACTCTGCGCATCTTGCACTCTGAGGGTAACTGTATCACCTTCGCAAATCACAGTGTCGGGAGTGATCACAAGCTGTGGCGCTTGCCCAACATCAACGCGCACACTATCGCGACCCACACAACCCCCTTCCCACACATCAACAATGTACCATGCTGTTGTGAGCGGACGTACGGTAAGTGTATTCCCAGTTGATGTTGCACCCGTACTACGATCTGTCCATTGCACTACTCCACCATTGCGGCACAACAAGTCAACGCTTGTGCCCAAACATATACTTGTGTCTTGCGAGATATCTACCGAAATGGTTCCACCTACAGTAATGGTAACACGCGATGAATCTTCGCATCCTCCTGCACTTGTTACGTGCACGGTATACGTTGTTGTTGCAATTGGACGAACCACGATGGTTGCAAGCGTTGGGTCTGCAATTCCTATTGAGGGTTCCCATCTGTATTGCGCTCCACCGCTTGCTTCCAGAGTTACGTCCATGTTTGCACAGACCATAGCATCCTTCGTAATGGTGATCGCCGGTTGTTGATTCACAGTAACCGTTACGAATGCGGTATCAAGGCATGGTGCTGATCTACCAATCACTCTATAACGTGTTGTTTGGGTTGGTGTGGCAAGGGGCTCTGCAAGACGTGTATCGCTTAGACCAGTGGGTGGCGACCATTGATAAGACTGTGCACCAGAAGCACGCAGTTTTATGGTTGAGCCCGCACATATTGTTGTGTCTTTGCTAACAGATACGGAGTCACTCGATACAGAGACAATCACCGTGTCAAATGATGCACAACCTTCAGGGCTCTTTCCAGTAAGGATGAAGGTTGTGGTGGTAGAAATCGTTGCGCGCGGTCGTGATGATGTAGAGTCTGAAAGCAGATGTCCCGGCGACCACACAAACTGTGCCGATCCCGATCCTTGCAGTGTTATGGATTGTCCACTGCAAACTGCGAGATCGGGTCCAGCACTAATCTGTGGTCGCGTACCAACAATAAGGGTGATGATACGCTCTTGGTCAAATCCCGAGCTCGTCTGATATGTAACCTGCACAGCGTACGTTCCCGCTGCACGAAATGCGTGACGCACATCATTTGCAAACCCACGATTGAGTGATCCACTGCTTGGATCGTCGAAGTTCCACTGAAGATTGAGGACAGAATCTCGTGGCTCCAAAGAGAACGAAACGGTATCGCCAACACATCCACCACGTGAGCGTACCACATAGTCCGTTTCGGGAGAGAAGACGGCTGGGAACATGTTTGGCAAGCCAAGCGCTGATACACGTCCACCAAGATCGATTGCGCGATCTCGGTATCCACATCCAACCCCTCGAATATTTGGGCGTGCGATCTCACTAAGGTTGGCAGACGTCTCATGCGCTAGGTAGATACGACCATTGGGTGCGAGCTGCAGCGCCCCATTTGAGCTAGCCGACGTGCGTCCAATGGCTATACGAGACCCCGCAACATTTGCATCCGACAATGAAAGGTCATATTGATAGATTGACAAATCAGAAACAGACGATGAATAGAGCAGAGCACCGTTGGGTGAAAACTCCGCGCCATAGGCAATCTGATTGGAGATCTGTACCGCTGATGATATGAGGCCACTGGCTCTATCAAATCGAAATAGATTGAGCAGACCTGGCATTGCCGTAGCCATTACCAATCGAGTTCCGAGTGAGCTTGCTTTGAGATATCCAATGTCGCCCAACTGTACAACCGGCCCGCTGCGCTGCCTTAATGGTACCGTGTTAACGCCATTGCGTGTGATGATATACACGAGAAAATCATTGTTGTCAATATCATGTGAGATCAACCACACGTCAATGCCATTCGTATGTCGGACTGCCGTGATCTTTTCCGACGAGCCGCTCAAGAGAACTTGATTGCGTGTTACAACGTCGCCATCTCCATTATTCTTCAACATATTCACTACTGAATAGTTGAGGCCATTTAGATAGGTGTTTTCAAGTGCATCTGTCGTGAAGATGAAATAGTCGTTTGGTCGCCCAGGCCATGGCACTACTATACACGACTGCGTTGACGAAGCATGGCCAAAGAGGCTGATTCCACTAGGCATCCGTATATGCTTGCGGTTAAACACGCTCTTGCCGTCTGAGTAAAACATCAAACGTCCAGATGTATCAGAAACCGTGATACATCCCTCGCGCGTGATCATTGCTCCGTCCAACAATGTCACAGGGTTCCCAGTTGCAAAGTTCAGGCCTGCATATTCACCGAAATACCAATTCTCTGCCTGCCGCTGCGCAGACAAATCAATTGCGATCAACAGAAACAGGAAGAAAAGGATGGCTCGAATGCACATGATGCTAATGTACGCGATAGGACGGAATCCCGAGCGACCTTGCGCAATAGCACGCTATCGCACAGCCATGTGTAACCCCGTAACCCTGTAACCCCGTACCTTTGCCCACTATGCAGATCATAACAATGCGACCCCACGAAGAACGACGGGTCAAAGAAGGTCACCTGTGGGTGAACAAGAGCGATCTTTCTCATACGCTAGAAGTGGCTCCGGGCACTCTTGTGCGAGTGAGCACCTCGGATGGTGCCTCGCTCGGCACGGGCTTCTACAACCCGCTCTCAAAAATTGCTGTGCGGTTGCTGGCTTGCGAAGAAGAGGACGCAGGTACAGATTTTTTTGTAAAACGCATCCGTCAGGCTCAGGAGCTTCGCGAGAGGGTATTGCCAAACGAAGAGGGCTATAGAGTTGTGTATGGTGAGGCCGATCTACTTTCTGGACTTATCGTTGATCGATATGGTAGCTACCTCGTTATCCAAATGCTCTCTGCAGGTATGGACGTGCGTAAGCCCCATATCATCGAAGCACTACGAATTGTGTTTCCATCGGTTCTTGGCATCATCGAAAAGAACACGTCGCAAACGCGCACCCGAGAAGGTCTTGAACTCGTTGATGGTGTGGTCTGGGGCAGCGTGCCAGACCGCGTAACGTTTACAGAGAATGGGTTGAGGCTAGAGATTGATATTGCGACTGGACAAAAAACAGGGTATTTCCTGGATCAAAAAATCAATCGCAAGGCTGTAGCGCTTTTGGCCAAGGGGCGTACAATGCTCGATTGCTTTTGCAACGTAGGTGGGTTTGCTCTTAACGCTGCTGCACAGGGCGCATCACTTGCGCATGGTATTGATAGCTCTGCATTGGCCGTGGAGGCCGCGCAACGAAATGCAGAGATAAATGGACTCACTCATTGCACGTTTGAGAAGGCAAATGTCTTTGACCTTTTGCGCGATCATGTGTCGCAAGAACGCACGTGGGATATCGTGGTCTTAGACCCACCATCATTTGCAAAACATCGAGGTGCACTCCGCGGAGCACTTGCGGGATATGCAGAGCTCAATCGCACTGCTCTTAAGCTTCTACAGCCCGGCGGCATCCTTGTAACATCTTCGTGCACTCAGCCGGTAACGGAGCACGACCTCATGGATATTGTGTACCGAGAATCGGCTCGCGTACGAAGACGTCTGCGACTGATCCATCGGGGAGCTCAAGCACCTGATCATCCAGTTCTGCTTGCAATGACCGAAACCCAATACTTAAAATTCTTGGTCTTTGAAGTCATTGCATAAAGCAGCGAAAGCCTACAACGTTGCCTTATCGGCGAACCATAAAAGGTAAAGCAATCGTGCCACGAGGAGTAGTGACAACTGCATACACTGGCCCAGTTGCAGCCGGCGGCATGCTAATGCGTGTTGTCTCTCCTGCTGCCAATGTTGAGCTGCTCTCAACAAGCGTTCGTCCGTCAACGGTGTGATAGCTGATTCGGTATGCGCTTGCATGAAGAGCAGAAATCACAACGTCATCGTTTTCCGACCAAACAATTGGTCCCAAACCACCTTGCACGATTCTCTCATCTTTGGCGCAATACGATGCAATAACAAGTCCTGGCTCTACTCGCAGGTCATGATATCCATCTACGAGATCAAGTACGGAAATATCGACTGGTGTTCTTGATGCAACACTCAACAATACATCAACAGGAACCGATGCGAATATGGGGCTTTGCACCATCGCCCCCTGATGATCAATTGTAACACGATCAGCAGTAACAGTAGCAGCAGCGCCAGTAAGTGCTCCAGTGACTGTATTGCCAAACAAAAGCAATGATGGATCGGCTCGCATTGATATCGAGCGTCTACCACCATAAGCGTTAATCATTGACGTTAACGATGTGCCTTGACCTGTAGGAATAATTGTTCGCTCGTCAGGCACTAACCAAATATTTGTCAGTGGGCGTGTACCAACATCTGCATACATCGTATCGGCGTACACTGTCCCACAAAGAAGTGCAGCAGACACAAGTTGAATCAATGTATCTGCTGGCGTCAACCAATCACCGTCCATTGTTATCGTACACGTTGCTGTGTTCTGACCAATCTTTACAGGATCCACACGAACGGTGATAGAAGTAGATGTACCACTGTCGAGTGTAAACGGAACGCTACTGGCAACAACCGTTACCCACGGCTCTGACCATACAACGTTGCTTACATCGAGCGGTGCGTTTCCAACGTTACGCATCACGATTGTTGTATCGTACGAGGCTCCAACACAACGCCTAACGCCAACAATCTCTCGCGTAACAACATCAAGGAGTGGCTGATTTCCACGCGTTGTCATTACAATTGGCTGCACGGTTGCACACAAGGGTTGATCGGTTGTAACGCTCAACGTTGCTCGGCGCGCTTCAATCGCTGTTGGTGCTGATGTAATAGCAAGGTCAAGCGATGCTCCCGGAGCAAGCGTTTGTGGAAGCGGTCCTGCGACAACCACAACACTATATTCACCCGCACTGGCTCCACCAACATTTACTGTACGAATAGTAACTGGAGCAGTTCCAGTATTTGTGATCGATACGCGCGATACCAACGTTGTTCCAACGCGTACATTACCAAAAACAACTGTAGATGGTGCTGAAAGTGTTCGCGTAGCGGCAGTCCCTCTCACAACAACATCCCTGTCTCCGGCAACTGAAGATCGTATACGAATAAGTGATTGAAAGGGGCCATCCACAATTGGAAATGCTAAAAGCGCAACACCTACTCTACCTCGAGCGGAAATCGTAAAGCCTTTGGTAGGAGAAGATGAGAGACTATCTGGACCAAGGATCTCTATCGAGTCGATGTCCACAGCACACGCCGTTGCGTTTGTTACAAAGAGTGCCGCTGCGATGTCAACACCAGGACAAATTGTATCCAGATCAATCGTGTCTTTTGAGGTTACATACGTTGGTACATCAACCTGAAGCTTTACCGGAACACGCATTGTACCTGGAGACGCCGGTGTTACAATCTCCAACATTCCGATTGCGAGGCCAACACGAAGTCCCCTACCTTCAATTGCAATCAGGCCACGTTGAGCACGCGCAATTGTTTGAGGTATCAGCGCATTTGTGCCTACAACAAACATCCCACCTGCACTATTGACGAACCGTGCACTCATGATATCTGCTGAACAGCCACCAACGTTTTGCACGAACACATCATCAAACGCAGTGTCATTGATACAGACGATGCCTAGATCAAGTGTGTCCGATGGCAGCACCGGATCAAGTTCTGCAGGTTTTCCTATAATAGTCACCACTGCTGTGTCAATGATATCTACAAACGTGGTGCTACCCAGAAACAGTGATTCTTCATCACGCACAACGATGCGCACCTGCACGGGAAAAGATCCTTGAGCTTTTGGTGCAATTTCACACAACAAAAATCCACGCCCATCGGCTGGTAAAACTGGGAATGGTTGTATCACTCGCACCAAGCCGCCGGCAGTCAGAACCATTGCCGAGTCAACACGTCTGCAACGCACGCCTGTGAGGTCAATAGGGATTCCAATGGTGTCTAGTGTGGTTGGGCATAATGGTTGGGTCGTTACATCACGAGCAATGATTGATGCCAGGAGACCAGGCACGATGATGCACACATCCTGTTTTATGATTGTGTCATTTACACCCGCAACAAATGCGATTGGCACTTGGTACGAAGTTGACATCAATCGTGGTACAACGGCAAACAATAACGTTGCAACACCTGTTGCATTTCTCACCAGAGCAGAAGGAATGACACTCGATGGAGCTGTTACAACTTGTAAGCCCGGTGGTACAGTGCCTACTTCAACGCGCACGTTTAGAAGATCTGACGTGCCCGTATTCGATACAAGGTAGAGTGTCTGAAGTGTATCGGGATCATACGGATGGTATCCCGCCCTACCACATATATCTTCTTTCCGTGCTTTCGTGGTAAGACATGAGCCGGCTGCTGCTAAACTGAGGCCACTTCCTCCACCACCGGCGGTTCCATTGGTGACGGTGAGCGAGTCCACAATGCCAATTTCAGTCGCAGCAAGCAGCTTGCTCTCTCCACGAAGAAGTGGGTTTTGATTCCAGATCAAAAGAATTGCACTATCGGTGTAGGATAAACCAGATGCAACGCGCTCCTTCCATTGCACGCGGTAGAGTCCAGGAATGTTGTTTGTTGGATCGTCAACCCAATTTCCAAACAAGAACACATCCGGCTCAATCAAATCACTTGCGCTTAGGTTTCCGCGTGCGGTAAGACCTGGGCTAAACTGTGTTCCCTCAAGTGCGAGCCAGAACTCAGGCATTCCTTGTCCAATTCGTTTTTCGTACGACATTTCTACGCCGCTAAAACCAAACGCTGTTACAGTTGGGGCTTGATCATTGTTACCAATCTTCGTGTCGATGAGCATCAGCACACCAACGTCGTGATTTGATGTACCTCGATTAAGAGCAGCAACAGACATTCGTATAAAGCCACCGCTTGAACGTTTCACTGGCTCCATCGTAAACGTCACGCGAATGGAATCACCGTTAGATGGCATAATTGCAGCCATCTCGTAATTGATGCGTGGCCGCCTATCAACAGTATCGCGAAACATCCGAATCAATCGCAGTGGATTGGGTGGAGGTGGAACATCAGCTACAAGATCAACTTCAAACGGAAGTTGAAATAACACGCTGTCCACACGAATGTGAATGTGCGACGTATAATTCACAGGCCTCTTGCCGGTTCCATCCTCACGATAAGTCACAGTTTTAGGTTGACCCGTGTATGCAGTTGATACTGCAAAGTGTCCGTTGTTTAACAACACAGCAGACATCAGATACGGCGGAAGTTGGTCAGTTAACGAAAGCGAAGTTTGCGCAACAACACTCGCAGAAAGCGCACACATCAATAACGAGATGCACCACAGAACAAACCTTGGTAGCAGCGGCGTTCTCATTCTGCATCTACCGGTGTTGCTACTTCAATAAGCACGGTGCGATTGTACCACCGACCCTCAGGAAGATCATTGTTGTAAATGAGCTCAGGCCCAGGCCCTTTCACAATAACACGCTGAGGAACAATCCGCTGTTTAATCGATGCATCAATTGCCTGCGCGCGCGCGAGTGATAGTTCTGTGTTGTGCTCCGTTGCGCCAATGCGATCCGTGAGTCCAGTAATGCGCACCGATGAGGTTGTCCGAATTCTGCTACGAACAAGATCTACCATTGACACGTTGAATGCACTTACAGTAGCTGCATCGTAATCAAAAAAGATTAATCTAAACCTCTCTATGATAGAGTCATTCACAACTTCATTGGAATACCGCGTTGAACGAACTTCTCTGCGGATGGTAAGGGGCGCCATGGCTGTCCGCTGTATTCCATCGGTATTTACAATCGTCACTTGTGCCGAAGAGCGAGCACTGCGGCGTTGACCCAGCAGTTGCTGGATTGGCCTTTCTTCTGGACGCCATGCAAAACCATCACCAGTTTGTTCTACAGTACCAAGTGATAATCCGTTGTCACCAATAACACTCCCAGACATCGAAGCTACCTGATCTTTGTCTGACACTTTAGGTAGCAGGCGGACAAGACGTGGTTCAATCGTGCTAATGCGCTCAAGACGACTGACCGGTGCAAGGATTCGTGCATCATTCGACGATATTTCTGCACGACGGTTTTCTGTACGTCCGTCAAGTATCCCACGATTCGAGACGATCAACGGCAACGCACCACTGCGATCACTTATGCGAGATGCGTTGATACTCCACGTTGATGTGAGATATGATTTCACAGCTTCTGCACGTGCGGCTGACAGTGCGCCGTCATTCTCATCGTCAGCGGGTTCTCTAAAGCCCCCTACACTCAACTGCGCTTCAGGGTATCTCACCATGCGCGCTCCTACTATGTTGAGCAGCTGATGATAGATGCCTAGCACGCTATCGCGCAAGGCTGATTCGTCAAAGTTTGGCGGTATACCAGATGCATAACGGCTTGGAATAGCGGAGCTATGCACATCAAAGAAGACAAACGGCAGGAGTGGCACAACGTCGCTCGATCGGAACTCTGTGATGAGCACGTCGCCACTGGCCATTGTTGTGCCATCGGCAAGCGTACTCTCAAGATCAATACGTACGGTTGGCATTGGACGAGCGGCCTCCACGACGGGAGCAGATGCAGGCTCTTTTATTGGTTCGGGAATTCCGAATGCATAAGAAACATGCACCCCACCACGTAACGCATTTACTGACCACGATGATGATGAAAGCACATTAGTAAATGCATACGCATAACTGATTTCTGGTGAAATCACAAAACGTTCAGCAACGGCGAAGTCCGCACCTATTGCAGCCACTGCGGCAATGCGAATGTTTAAAGAGACATCATTGCTTGCAAAGTCAGCAGCATAAATCGTTCTCTCTTTACCACCATTTACAAATTCCATAAATGCAGGCTGCACAATGCGTTCTTTTTGTTCAAATGCAGAACGCATTGCAAGTCCAATCTGTGGCCCAATTCCAACGTACCAGTTTGGAATAGGATACCACTGCGCAAGCAGGTCAAGTGTGATGTAGTCCAGTGAAGTAGTAAGCTCATAATCTGTTGTGAGCGTCACAGTTGAGCCGTTTTGCAGAGCAACAAGTGGTTGTACAGGATTTGGCGAGGAAAAGTTACCATCACCATTCCAATACTGAAGGCGCGCAGTAGCTGCTACATCTGGCGTTAGCTTGTACCACACCATGTTGCCCGCCGTCCAACCTAGTGTATTCGTTGACTCAAACGTGCCACATTCCTGGAGCCCGTCATACGTTGTGAGCAGACCTTGGTGCATGTTCACTGTGGCAGACCCCGCAATGCCATAGCGCCATAGCTCCTTGCCACCAATTTGTGCAAAAACGCGTGGAGCTAGAGAACAGAGAGTCAGCGCTACGAGTAGTAGTCTTTTCATAGTGTCAGGGGGCAATAATAACGGGAATCGCATGATGGAGTCCTTGTTCTGATACGAGACGTGCAATGACGAGTCCCGCTGACAATGTTGAGCACGAAACTCCAAATGTTGTTGCAGAGTTCGGTGCTTCCTGAGCGTTGATCACATGTGTTTGTAAAACGATGCCATTTATATCCACGATCTCCAAACGCATGCCAGCTTGCGGAAGGTGCACGGTAACTGACATCAGGCCACGAACAGGCACCGGCATTATTGATAATGACGGTTGTGAAGAAAGCCGAATACCTGATCGTTCTCCACCACATCCCGTGTCAACACGGACGAGCACGGTATCGCTCTGCACACAGTCCGCGCTATCACCAGAGCGAACGGCAAACATGCGTGCAACAGACTCATCACTGCGCAGAATGTCGATGTCAAGATCAACTGATGCCAAGCCCCCTACCGGAACTTGCGTCCAATCAATGGAGATAAATGTACCGTTGGTTGTGGGTTGCACTGCGGATGTACCGGCAATTGCAGTATTGCCAGCCACACCCATCACTCTTCGAACAGAAAACATGCGTGGTGGGTGGCGCAGCAGCATCTGTGTTGATGTTGAAGCCACACCTTCAAATGAAATGCGCGAGGTGCGTCTGTCACCTGGAACGGCATTTATTGCAGTTGGGCGGATAACGATTGACGGGAGCACAGTTCCAGTGATAGGAATAACTGACGAGCCCCTTGCGCTTGAAACTACAATACGGCCGTTGACAGGTCCAGGTGTGGACGAAGAAACCGAAACAACAACGGAGACGGATGATCGAGGTGCAACTATAAACGGTGCAACAAGATTAATCACACCATCTATATTCTCCAGACTGATGGACGTTATCGCAATCGTATCTAAGACGGATACATTTGAATACGCAAAACTTCGAACGATTGTTTTACCAAGACAGATTGTGCCTAGATCTATCGAGGTGATCGATGGGATGAGTGTGCGTGCGCGAGTGACAACACACGCTGTATTGGTCATTGCACTATCGCTATTAGACGCACACCGAACCGTGTACCGCTCTAAACCTTCGCGCTGCACCACTGCGCTTACGTCAACAGGAACGGCCAAGCCGGGAGTGAGTGTAAGGGGCAATATGGTTGGGTTCATAAGCCATGCAGAACCTGCAACTGCCGCATCAATAGCAATAGCTGTGATTGTCACCGGCCCGTCGGCAATATTCTCGAGCGTAACTGCAAAGCTCACTGTATCATCACGCATTGCCGATAATGTATCACAGCCGATGGCGACTCTCACGATGCCCGTTGTGCGGATTCCACGCCCTATGATGCCAATAGGATATCTACGCGAACCAATAGAGATGAGTCCGGATGTTGCAAGTGTTGATCGCGTTGCTGGGGTGTAGAGCACACACACAATAAGTGAGTCACCCGGAGCAACCTTGGATCGACCCTTTGGAGATTCGATGCTTACACCGAGGCCTGCCGGAACAGCGATTGAATCTACAATTGCCGTATCGCTTCCATTATTCCTGAGAAGGGGTAAACATATCCGAGATGTTGTGTTCACATTTACATCGCGGTGATCCACGATGTCTGACAATATCTCGATTACTGATGCTAGACCATTGCCCTGCAGAATAATCGTGTCAGCAATTGGTCCCATCTCGAGTGCAAGTTTCGCAGTGCGCAGGCCCTGAGACGTTGGCCTGAACCATGCTAGAATCTTGCGTGATGCACCAGGTGCGAGTATGATTGTGTTTGTATCGGATGCTACGAGAAAGTCTGGTGCGCCAACTGTTCTGAGATTTGTAACCTTCACCGTTAGCATCCACGTATTCGTAATCGTGATTTCAACACTATCACTACGCGCACCAACTTCTGTATTTGGAAACGTTACGCTAGGAGCGTCAAGCGGTTGAAGAACTTCTACGAGGTCACTTGGTCCACCACCGATAACGAAGGGGAGGTTTACGCTTGACATCGCAACACCCCTGAACGCTGCTGCTTGTTGCGTTGCATGAAACGCCTCAAAAGATCCCGTTAGAGCCGTTGCCGATGGCATCTGAAAGAGCTCTGTTGAAGAGAGTGCTCCGCTTGCACCCTTGCCTGCAACAATGAGATAGGCCGCAGCAGTGTCTGTTGGACCAGCAACAAGCGTAATGCCCATTTGCGAGCGTGCAACATTCATACGTGGTGCTTGACGCCATCCGCTCTTGGGATCGTACCATTCTGTCGTAGCAAGTGGAACACCAACATCTTCGCCACCAAAAGCGCGCGCTGTGCCAGAGACATCGCTTACATCGGCAAGAAACTTCCGATATGCACGAGGGGGGTTTGCCCTACCATCCCAAACATTGCCTTCTAAGAGTTCGGCAGATTGTGGTAGTAGTGCATCGCCCCCAGCAATAGTGACGCGCCACAGATTTGTAGGGTCTAGAAATCGGTACGCACCATGCGCGGACCGTGCCGATATCTGATTGCTGAGTCTTTGAATGGAGCCGCTGCCTATTGCAATCAACGCACTAGCATTTGACTCTGCACCACTATTCATTGCGCCCGTGGTTTGCGTGGTGCCACCCGATACAACGATGAACGATACTCCGTCAAACACTGCGCGTACGTCTCCCACTGCGGCAGGCAATAGCCCACTGCGTGTGCAGCGCCAATTATTTTGTCCTGCATCGTAGCGAATAACATCTACTACGTCAGACGAAGCGTACACCCCGGTGGTACCTGTGTAGCCCCCTATCACATAGACAAGAGACTCCGTTCCATTCATGACAGTAACAAGGGCAAAACGTGCACGCGGAACCGAGAGGCCAGAGAGTGCAAGCACACGTTGTCCATTTGCTCCACGTATAACCCACACATCATTCACCGTTGCTCCCGTTGCATCGCTACCTCCAACAACGAGGATGTCGCCGGTGTGCACCATCGTTACGCCATGTCCAGTAAGGGGGCTAGCCAGGCGCGACACAGTGCGCCACCCTGGCACACCCGCATGAAGCGAGCATGCCAAAATGAGAATGCACAAGAACGTAGATAGATGTTTCATAAATGTGTTACATGCAGCTCACCATCGATGCATGACAAGGAATGATCGCGTAGGCGCTCGGTGCAAGGATCTGCCTTGAATGTGATCGCAGAGCCGAACCAGCTAAAGTAAAGCAACACAATGTTTATGGCACTCTTGAACTTCATGTCACACCGAGCACCATATTGGCAGGCAATTGCCGTAACGAGGTCATAGTAACGCTCTCCGGCTAACTGTGTGCGCTTGTGGCAGCCAAGAGCAAGACACATTGTAAAAGATAGGCAACACCCCACATAACGCACTCCAGTTAGTGCTTTCTGTTATAAATTCTGCCGCAAACTGCACATTCAGTGGGAATTTCTGTGTGCCATGACACTACGAAACATCGCCTTGTGCAAGATTCACGACTCCCCATCGTCCATGCGGCTCCTTTCTATTATCTTGCACTCCATGGAATACGACTACGACGATGATCATGAAGAACCCAACCGGCAGGAGCTCGATGAGACCCTGCGGCGGTTCCGTGAGGCAGTCCGCAGTGGTAATTGGCAGCATGGCATACCCAATGCCGAAGCGCTTGAAGCCATCGTCCATTATTGTTTAGAAACAATTGCATTTGAAGACGCACGAATCTTTGCAAAGATGTGGACAGAAAAAGCTCCGTACTCAACCGATGCATGGCATAAATATGGCATTGCGCTCGGAAGTCTCGGTAGATGGCAAGAAGCGCTGAACGCCTATGTGCAGGCTGCAAAGCTCGATCCAATCGACATAGAGATCACCGTCAATCGTGGCATCGCGTTAGAACAATTGGGCAGACTCGAAGACGCCAACAAGCTCATCGAAGATGCGCTTGATGCCGATCCGAATAATCTTGATGCGTTGTTTACCAAGGCGCTCATTCTTGAAAAACGAGAGCGGTATGATGAGGCAATGCGCCTCTTTTCTTATCTCGCAAAGCAAGATCTTTTTCAGCGCGATGCGATGTTTGAGATTGCCATCTGCCATGAAGCACTTGAGCAATTCAATGAAGCATTGGCCATCTATGAAACGCTCACAGACATGGACCCCTTTGAACCAAATGCATGGTTTAATAAAGGTGTGATCTATGGCAAAAAAGGGGCTAATCGTAGCGGTCTGAAATGTTATGACATGGCAACGGTTGTGAAGCCAGACTTTGTGAACGCCTGGTACAACATGGGCAATACGTATGCAACGCTTGGTAGGGTACAGGAATCGGTGGCTGCCTACACAGAGGCGCACCGTTTAGACCCAGCGGACATACCTGTTATGCATAACCTTGCCTCTTCATTAGAAGAGCGCGGCAGTTTTCTTGAAGCTTCTGAAATGTTTACAAAGGTTGTTGAGCTCGATCCGCAACATTCGCAGGCGTTGTATGGCCGCGGCACATGCGCCGATGCACTCGAGAAGTATGAAGAGGCTATAGCGGATTATGAAGCTGCGTTAAAGATCGAGCCAGCCTATGCAGACCTCTGGTATGCAAAGGCCGATGCACTCTTTAATCTTCAAAGAATCAGCGAATCGTTAACTGCGTATCGAAAGGCGCTAGAGATACAACCAGAAGACGTAGAATGTTGGTTTGACTACAGCACAAGTGTACTTGAAAGTGGCGACGTACTTGAAGCACTCCGCGGATTCAATGAATGTATGCGGCTTATGCCTCAATGGGCTGAAGGATACTTTGCAACGGCTAAAACGCTGTGTGCTGCCGGGCAGCCCCTTTCATCTGTACCATTTCTGGTGAAAGCGTTTGCGCTTGACCCATCAAAGCGCGATGACTATGAAGCCGAGTTCCCTCTCATTGCCGGGCCACTCGGAATGGAATATCTCAACAACGTCCTCAAAGAACACCAACAAGGAGAATAACATGGCATACGATCCAATGCTCGTTCAACCAATGCGCGAAGAACTGACAAACCTCGGTATCAGCGAGCTGCTCACTGCAGCAGATGTTGACGCTGCATTCGCCAAGCCTGGCACTACCATGGTGGTTGTGAATTCCGTGTGCGGATGCGCTGCCGGCGGAGCACGCCCAGGTGTAGCGCTAGCGCTTCAACATGGCACACTGCCCGATAACATCGTCACGGTTTTTGCAGGCCAAGACGTAGAAGCTGTAGATCGTGCTCGCTCATTCTTTACCGGAGTGCCTCCCTCTTCGCCAAGTTTTGCAATCTTGCGAGATGGTAAACTCGAGGCGTTCATGCCCCGCCATCACATTGAAGGTCGCTCCCCAGATATGATTGCCGCATCGCTCACCTCGGCCTTCGATCAAATCTGCACAACAACGGCAGCGTAAGTTCACAGAATCGCATTTTTTATGGGGCTTCAGCTTGCTGGGGCCCCATTTTTTGTGGTAGGATCGGCTGTAGCGTCAATCTCTGTCGCGTGCAGAACCGAGGTCCAGGCATCCAGGATTGCATCCGTCATTCGATGTTCGGGATAAACATCAGCCACAAGGTGATGGAATGCTGCTCCATGGTGCAGGTGCACCAAATGGCACAATTCGTGCACCACCACGCCCCGTATACACCCATCAGGGACTCGTATGAGGTGCTCATTGAGCGTTATAAAGCCCGTTGACGAGCAGGAGCCCCATCGCCTTTTCATCCTTCGGAGCTTCAAACCCTGATATCGAAGTCCAGGTACGCCAATGGCAGGTAACTCCTGTGCAATCATCTTTGAAAACACCGATTCCGCCTCTGAACGCTGCCAGCGCGCTACGAACTTTTGCGCTGCTTCGGGAGTGGTAAGTCTTTGCGGAACAATAACATCCGCGTTTTGCCAGCCCCATGACAAAACCTCGCCCCGATGATAAATGTGATGCGGTTGTGTACGTTGCGGTATGATGGACCGTTTGGCCTCGGCGTCTTGGAGTCGCTCGTTGATCCACGCCTCTCGCATGACCAAGAAGCGCTCGATTTCGTAAAGGGGCATGCGGTGCGGACAGCGTACGACAATACTTCCCGTTGGCTGCACCTCAACGGACAATGTTCGGCGTGAGCTCCGCACCAACTCGTAGTGTAATCCGTCCATCACAGTAACCTTTTGACCCGTCTATTGTTAGTAGGATTCATGAGGCGACACCTCACGGAATATAGCGACACTGATCTCTTTGCGATGCTGCGTACAGAGCAGCGCGAGATGGCGTTTAGTGAGCTGTACTCCAGATTGTCTCCAAATGTGTTCTCATACTGCATGCGCGTCCTCGGAAGCAGAGACCGAGCATATGACGTGTTCCAAGAGACCTTCATGCGTTTCTACCAGAGTGCAGAGCGCATAGATCACCTTGAAAACGTGCGAGCCTATACCCTCACAATTTGCCGCAACCTTTGTCTCAATGAGAAAAAGAGGGCGCAAACACAGATGGTGGAATTCGACGACACGATCTATAATCCTGGTGCGTCCAAGGAGGCGGATCGTTCTGAGATGATGAAGCTGATTACCATGGCAATGGAGCTTCTGCCACACGATATGCGTGAAGCATTTGTGCTGCGCGAATATGACGGGCTCTCCTACAATGAAATCAGTGAAATGTTGAATATCAAACTCGATACGGCAAAGGTGCGTGTTTTTAGAGCGCGCCAGAAGATCAAGGAAATCCTTGAGCCCTACCTCAATGAACTCTCGAAGGATCAATAATGTCACCGCATCAAGATTGGATCCACAACCTCCTCGACGGCGAATTAGATTCGATGAACGAATCTGCGCTGTTTGGAGAGTTTGCCGTCAATGCTGACCTGCGCACTGAGTTCAAGCAACAGCTTGCAATTCGCTCTGCAGTGCATCAAGATCGCGTTGGACTTGTGCCGCCAATTGCTTTGACAAACACACTGTTTGGTGGCCTTGGCTTTGCCGCACCGCTTGCTGGAGCAGCCGCAGGTGTAGTGAGTGGCGGGCTCCTCATTCAATGGCTCACACGACTTGGACTTCCGTTGCTATCAACGATTGCAGCGGCTGGTATCACGTTTGGCCTCACACAAAATAGTGGGCAATACACTGCAACAGAGCAGCAGCCAGTGAACAACCCCATCACTGGAGTAACAACATCGTCTGCATCGAGCATAACGAATGACCGCGAAGGAGAGCGCCTGCGCCGCGAGGTTTCGTCTCTTCGTGCTGAACGCAATCGTCTAAACGCTTTATTAGCCGGGGCACCTGTCACTGCGCCAGATCCTCAGCCTCAGTCGGAATCCGCTCAATTTGAAATGCCTAGTGTTTCTACATCAAACATTGCGCTGACAAACTCTATTGCGCTAACGCACTCAATGGAACCGCGGATGTTGCAGGTTTTGGGCTTAGAGCCCGTTGTACTTCGCAGCACTCTTTTCCCATCATTCCTGGTTCAGGTGCGGGGCGTGTCTGGCTCTCCATTGTCTGATGTAAATGTGCCGGCACAAACTTCGTGGTATGACAACATGAGTATTGGGCTTCTGTACCAACTATCACACCGTGATGCTGTTGGTATGGAATTTGGCAATGAATCGTATGCCATGTCATTTGAGGGCGAGCGCGATGGGCAGATAGTACGCTACGAGCAGCAACCTAGCTCTATGTGGGCAGGCATTACCTACCGCCACACACTCAAGACCATTGGCAAAACAGCCTTCGCGCCATTTGGTCAAATACTGCTGGGCGGCACAAAGTTTGGTCCCCTCGGCCGACTCTCAGCCGGAATCACCTACGCGCCATCTGGCCCCCTATCATTCATCTTTGGCGTAGAGGGCTCCACAATGGCCTATCAGTTCCAGGATACGTGGTTTGGGAGCTCTAAGATTGGTCTCACATACGGCGTTGCCGTGCGCTTTTAAGAATGAATATGAAACACTCTATCATGCACTCTACCCTTCGTTTCACCATCCTTACCGCACTTGCGGTATTGATGGTAAACGCCTGCACGTCTCCACTTGATTCGGATACCCCGCGTAAGGTTACCCCCGTAACTCCTGCCATGAAGATCACCCCAAGCTCTGTGAACACGGATTTTACAGGTGCTTCAGGACTGTTTACGGTGAAGGGGCTCCCACTGATCAAGGTGGACACCACGGTTACGCCTATGCGTTTCTGGCTAGACATTACCATGAAGGCCATTGTGGACACCGGTAAGGGCCCAATGCTCCATGAATTCCGCATCCAGCTAGACTCATTTCCCGCCGATGGCCTGATTGCAAACCTCGCAAACGGCGAAGCCTCTCTATTGGCCGATTTCGGCAGCGGAGAGCAGGTCTACCCGTCAGAAGCAAACACGAACGTTGCTTCAATCATCGTAGCAGAGCACCCACGCACACCCGGCGCCCCGCGCGAGGTAACGATTACCTTCTACGTTATCCTGAACAAGGACGGCTTCTTTAGCGGTGTGAAGCAGGAACAGACGCTAGGGACGATGCGTCTGGTCTTCTAGCTAGTTGTAACTCTCCTACCCAAAGTGGTATCCTGCCCCTAGTTCAATACACGAACATTTTACATGCTTGGAGGTTTTATTATGTCTACGTCTAAGCCACTATCTCGCTTCTTGATGACGCTGGTCGTGATTGCGACAGGGTTCATCAGTTTGGTCGCCCAAGTGCGTCCAACACCATCCGAATTCAAAGCAAAGGTCGTTGCAGAGCCAAACGCTGCTGCGTACGTCTTTTTATCATGGATTGGAGTTACTGGAGACGGTCAGCCAGCCGCATACAACATCTACATGGCAGCCGGACAAACTGAGGACGAAACAAAGTTTGATAAAGTTGGCCGTGTTGAAGTAAAGCCAAATGATCCACCGCGCGAGAACTCCTACAGTTTCATGGTGAAGGATCTCAAGCCAGGTACGTACACATTCTATGTGCGCGGTGCATGGGCAAACGACCTCGGACCTCGCACACCAATCAAGGTTCTCGTTATTGAGGACAAGACTGAAGCAAAAATCTGGTTCGCTTCTTCACCTGTGAAGACCGGACATGTTAGCAAGCCATACAGTTACGAAGCCAAGGCCAAAGCACTTGTTGATGGTATGATCCGCTACTCGCTTATCAATGCACCAGAAGGCATGACGATTAATGCTGAAACGGGTCTTATCACATGGAATGAGCCACGTGCTGGACGTTATGAAATCACAGTCAAGGCATCTATCGAAGCTGGCGGCGTTGTAATCTTTACAAAGCAAAGCTACGTTCTTGAAATTGGCAAGGGCGAAGACGAACCAAAGCATTGCGCAACGCTAACGGGTGACGTAAAATTTGAAGACCCAGCAAATACAGTTGTACGCGGTGTTGTAATTGCATGGCGTCTTGATAGAGCCACAAAGGACAACGGAGACACTCTCGAGACGTTCAGTCCGGTGTACAAGGCCGAAATCAAGGGTGGCATGTACATTCTTGAAGTTCCTGCTGGCACATACAAGCTTCGTGTTGAAGGCGAGAACTTCCTAGCAGAGTGGCACGAAAACGTTGGCGAACTTGCAGATGCAATGACTGTTGTTGCTGAGTGTAACACACGCACTGTGGTCAACTTTACGGTAACGGCAAGACCAGAGCCTACAATAGTTGTTATTAAGGGCCGCGTTTTTGACGCACTCACCAAAGCGGGCCTCAAGGCACTTGTGATCTTCGATGCTCGTTCCAAAGAAGATGGCGGCGTAGACGGTCGTTACCGTCGCCTCGTTGCAGAAACAAATGCAGAAGGCAATTATGAAATCCGCCTCCAAGCTGGTGTGAATTACGTTGCGTATGCAAAGATTCTTGGCCATGATAATAAAGAATCAGACTACCTCGCAGAGTTCTGGAACGATACTCACGATGCATCTACAGCAACACTCATCAATGTTACTGCAAACGAAGACGGCATCAACTTCTCAATGGACAAGCGGCCAGTGTTTGAGAATGGCTTTAGCGGCATGCTGAAGAACACGCACACAGGCGCTGGCGTATCTGGTAAGGTTATTGCCTACCTGATCCATCACAAGATCAAAGACAGCGGCGATACACTTCTGGACAAGCACAGCGTTCAGACAGTAGAAACAGATGCTAACTTCGGCTATCGTTTCACAAATCTTGAGCCCGGCATATACATCGTATTCGGTGTTCCTTCTGAGCGTCCAAACGTTCCCGGTTGGATGAAGTTTGCTGGAACTGCTGCAACTGAGTGGCACGAAGCAACTCGCATTGAAGTTGGCGAAGTAATGCTCACAGTTGAGTATGACATACTCCTAGATACAGCCAAGGGCGAGCGTGGCAAGGGTCGCGTCCGTGGTTGGATCTATGACAAGCGTGGTGGCATCTTCAACAAGGAAGACAACGACGGTCGTGTTCAAAACGCATCTGCAGTCACAGGCTCACTTGTTGTAGCTCGTGATGAAGATGGAGACATCATCGACTTTGCACTCTCCGAAAACGAAGGCGCATTTGAACTCACAGAGCTTTCTGTAGGCACCATCACAGTAACTGCAGATCGTCTCGACTTTGATCCAACGTCACAAGTGATCACGCTTGATGCAGCAAACACAGATCATCAGCTTTCGCTTGGCCTCGTAGCTAGCGTAACTGGTGTTGAAGTACCTGTAGATGCAGTTGGTGGTACAGTGAACCTGTGGCCTAACCCAGCATCCGCAAATGCTACTGTCCGCTTCTCATCCGTAACTGGTAGTGCAGACATCCGCATCCTTTCAATGACAGGAGTTGTACTTGCTACGCAGAATGTAAACGTTAACAATGGAGAAACATCGGTTGTTCTGAACACGAACGCACTGCCAATCGGCATGGTTATGGTTCACGTAACAAACGGAACTTCAACGTTTGCTCTTCCATTGCAAATCGTTCGATAGAACAACAGGTTCCCGCTCGTTCGGGAATTGATAAATATCCTACGGGGTTGAGGCGAAAGCCGCAACCCCGTTGTTATTTTACCGCTATGATAACTAATCGCATAGTCTTGATCTTCCTCGCTGCATGTATCGGAGTGTCGGCCCAGATTTCAACTCCTACGTTGTTCCAACCACAGATCTTTGACGTGCAGCATTATGACGCAACAATTGCATTCCCAGATCCGGCCGCACGAACGATCATTGCCGACGTGTCAATCGTTGTTCGATGGACATCAGCTGCACCGGTACCCACGTTTCCATTCCATTTGCGCGGCCTCTTGATCGACTCAGTTTTTGTGAATGGGGCTCCTTCAACCGTTGCAACGTTTGGTGTTGATGCATCCGATACAATGCATCATCGTGTTACAATTGGGCGTAACGTAGTGGCGGGTAACCTAGACACTATTCGTGTTTTTTACCATGGAACAATGACGAATGAAGGTGGCACTCGTCCATGGGGCGGCGTGCACTTTCAAGACAGCGTATTGTATGCTATGGGTGTCGGTTTCAAGAATGTCTATGTGAGCTCAACGCAACATTGGCTTGCGTGTTATGATCATCCATCTGACAAGGCCACGTTTAGCGCACAATTTGTTGTACCAAATACAATATGGGTTGTAGCATCAGTTGGCAAAGAGATTACAAACCGCCCACCAGGCACTCTTGATAGCACCATCTACCGATGGAGTGAAGATCATCCTACAGCAACATATCTATTGACGTTTGCAGTAGCCCCATACAAAAAGATTGAACTACCGAGCGATGTACCACATGTATTCTACACACTGGCAAGGGACAGTGCAAAGAGTGCGAAATCGTATTCTCGCGTGCCACACATGACAACGTTGTTTGCAAATACATACGGCGCATATCCATTTGACAAGGTCGGCTTTTGCAATACGGTTGAAGGTTCGATGGAGCATCAGTCAATGATCTCCTTTAAACTTTCCATTGCGCAGAGTGGTGAAACACAGAACCGCACGGCAGCACACGAGCTTGCTCATCAATGGTTTGGTGATTGTGTGAGCCCCGTAGACTATAGATACGCATGGCTTACCGAGAGTTTTGCTACGTATAGCGAGAGTGTCTGGCTCGAAGAAATCCTCGGCTTTTCGGTCTATCTCAAATCGATTTCCGAAACAGCAACAGCATACATCAAGCAGGTTTCAAAAAGCGAGGGTGTTTTTGCTCTTGAGGATTTTCCGCGGCAAGCCCCTTCATCAAACTATCCGCAGACTATTTATGGCAAGGGGGCTGTTGTTGTTGCAATGATGCGCGCAATTGCAGGTGATGAACCTTTTACACAGGCGCTGCAAGGGTACATCCAATCTCATCGTTACGCAACGGCCGCAACAATCGATATGAAGAATGCAATGCGTTCAGCTCTTGGCGCAAAGACTGATAGATTCTTTGACGAGTGGGTAACAGGTATTGGTTGGCCGCAGTTGAACATTAATATTGGCCAGGATGGTAGTGATGCAAAAATTACAATTCACCAAGTGCAGCAAAATCTGCATCCTACATGGCCAATTTTTACATCGCTACCCTTGAATGTAGTGTATACGCGCAATGGTTTTGCGGGTATCGATACTCTCGATGTTGTGATGTATTGTGATTCAACGGGGCTCATAGAATTCAACTGCACAGAGCTGCTCAGTGTGAATGCAGGAGCAAGATGTAGATCACTTGTAGAGACTATGCGAACAACGTCCACAATGGACTTTTTCGAAGGAAATACGACTCTTGTCAATCCCTCGTTACGCGCAGGCTTCGCACTTGCACCAAATCCTGCGAATGATAGCATAACGCTTGTTCGCAGCGACGCGCGCTCATCCATCATTGTCCGCATTGTTGATATGCAAGGTTCAACACTGCACACACAAACATGTGGTGCCAATGAATCGAATTGTTTGATCAGCACTCGTTCATTATCAAACGGTGCTTACAACATTATCGTTGATGGCGGTAAGACTCCAGTGCGCTTGCCACTGAACATTACACGCGGAGAGTAATCCAGCGGGCGATTTCTTTTAGCGTTGGTTTCTTACCGTATGAGAGAATGCCGATGCGGTAGATCCGCGATGCAAGCCAGATAGCAGCAAAGAATCCGCCGATGCTGAGCAGCATTGAAGTGATGATCTGCCATGCTGGTACATCCGTTGCTGCCACACGCACCGTCATGAGGATGGGAGAGAACAGGGGTATCATAGATGCAATGACAGCAAACGTGCCGTTGGGAGCTGCAATAACGTTGCCAATGAACAACATTGTGAGAATGATTGGTAGCGTTATTGGAAGCGTAAGCGAATTTGCATCAGACTCTTGATCAACAGCAGAGCCAACGGCTGCAAAGAGTGAAGCATAGAGAAAGTAGCCCGCAAAAAAATTGAAGATGAACATCAAGATTGTCACCGCAGAAATAGTCGGGAGAGTAACTCCACGTGATGCCAAAGCGCCACTCATCCCAATGCCTTGTTGCGTAGGGTTTGATGCCTGCATCTGTTGCATTTGATGAACAGTTTCGGGAGACATCGATGGCGCGAGCAGTGCACCAACTCCCATGGTAACACACGTACCAAGCACAAACCACAGAACGAGTTGTGTAAGGCCTACGAGTCCAATTCCAATAACCTTACCCATCATTATCTCAAACGGACGTGCAGACGAGGCCAATACTTCAATGATTCGATTGGCTTTTTCTTCTACCACACCGCGCATCACCATTGAGCCATAGAGAAAGATGAGCATGTAGATCAGGAAACCACCGATATATCCAACCATTGCCGAGGCCTCTGACTCGTCGGCCTCTACCCCTTTGTCAGTTACTTTCAGCGAAACAACATCTATTCCGCGTTCAACCAGGTCAATCACTGCCGTATCCGTTCCAACCTTTTGGAGTCGGGCCTTCACGATAAGGGGCTCCATCGCCTCCTGAATGGAAGACTCAAACGCAATCCCTGAGCCCCCTCTCGAATACATGGTCACCTTACCACTATCGAGAATATCCGAGGGGATCACAACATAGGCTTGAATGGACTCGGCTTTAACCGCATCAGCAAGCTCAGCCTCTGTGCGGCCGCCAGCAAGCTCATAGCGTGCAGTATCGGTATGGGTCACTGCTGCGCCCAGACCGTCAGCTTTATCTACTACAACCACCTTCCCCACCCCACCATCGCCTGCCAGAAGAGCTGCCAATACAGGCACTGCAATGATGAGGGCAAGCCCAAAGGGGGCCAGCAGAGTGGAGATGATGAACCACTTTGCCCGCACGCGGGTGCGGTACTCATGCGAGATGATAACAGATATCTTGCTCATGGGGGCCTTGGGACGAACTCTAAGGTAGAAAGTTACGACTCGCTGTATTCTCATCCGTTCGTAGTTTTGCAAGCTATACCAACGGAGACAACCTAAATGAGCATCCTTCACGAGAAGCTAACCATTGAAGCCACAGCTCTCCGTGCAAAGCGCACAGAGCTGTTAAAGGAGCATGGAGACACAGTACTAAGCAGCGTTACTATTGAGCAAGTGCTTGGTGGTATGCGCGGAGTACCCGCATTGATTTGCGAAACATCAAGTGTGTCTGCTGATGAGGGATTGCGTATTCGCAACATTCCAATTCTTGAGCTCACAAACATTTCACCAGAAGAAACATTCTGGTTGCTTGTTACGGGCGATCGTGCAACAGAGACAGAGCTCGAAGAACTTCGCAAGGTATTCGCAAAATATTATGCCGTGCCACAATATGTGGTAGACACGCTAAAGGCTATGCCAAAGGATTCACATCCTATGGCGATGCTAGGTGTGGGTTTACTTACGATGGAGCGCGAGAGCGAATTCCGTGCAGCGTATGACAAAGGTGCTGGCAAGGATGCATTGTGGCAATCCATGGTGAATGATTCAGTACGACTCATTGCATCCATGCCTGGAATTGCGGCTGCTATCTATCGCATTCGCTTTAACAAGGGTGAAGTGATTGCTCCGCTTAAAGATGACAACGATCTATCGAACAACTTTGCGCACATGCTAGGTGTGAGTGATGACGCATCGTGGAAAGAACTTGTCCGCCTCTATCTCGTGCTGCACTCAGACCACGAAGGTGGCAACGTGAGTGCTATGACGTCATACGTAGTAAGCTCTGCGTTAAGCGATCCCTTCTACAGCGTATCGGCTGCCATGAGCGGACTTGCTGGCCCCCTCCACGGACTTGCGAACCAAGAGTGCCTGCGTTTCATCATCGATGTGCGCGAGCAGTTTGGTGGCGTACCAACAGATGAACAGCTCACTGAATACACATGGAACCGTCTCAAGAACGGTCAGGTAATTCCTGGCTACGGCCACGCCGTTCTGCGTGTTACGGACCCACGCTTTACAGCATTCATTGCCTTTGGTGAGAAGCACAACTTGCAGGATGACAACGTGCAGATCGCGCATAAGATCTTCAAGCTCGTACCTGGTATTTTGTTGGAACACGGCAAGGCTAAGAACCCGTGGCCAAATGTTGATGCAGCCTCCGGATCGCTGCTCCATGCATACGGCATGACCGAGTTTGACTTCTATACCGTCATGTTTGGCGTTTCTCGCGCTATTGGCCTCTGCTCGCAGATGGTTGTGAACCGCATGATGGCTTCGCCGATTGTACGTCCGAAGTCTTTGACGCTGGCGGAATTGGTAGCTGCTCGTTGAGTGACTTTGCAAGGGACCCCTCTGTGCCAACACCAGCGTATCATTACCACAAGCACTGACAATCACGAGTCTCTAAACGAATAAGCGGGTGTTATTCCAAGTTCCACTTGGGCCATTAGCTGGACAATAAGTTAGGATTTCGAGCGTGATATGCTCGACTGACAGGACCAAAATGGTCTATGAGTTCTGTTCATTCTAGCTCTCAGGAGAATTCATGTTACCCGCCTTTAGCGAAGCCAATATCAATGCCTATCTCGTGTCGATAAATAGCTCGGTAATCGGCATAACGACATTCTACAACGATTTGAACACCAACTGGCTCGGTGCGTTTCAATCACGGTTTACCTTAACTCCGGCCAACACTACCCTTCTGAACAACTTCGACCCTGCTGGCAAAGCCGCCATTATTGAGGCAATGTTCAACTGCAGCAGATGGGCTAATTTTCCGAACATTTCGTTCCCAATCGAAATGGAGATTATTGGCTTTGCATCCCCTGTTCCGCCCCAGGCCATGGGTCTTGAGGATTGGAAGATTAAGGCCGAGGGGGGCACGTACTATGATCCAAACGGAGTCATGAGGTTTACAGTGAAAAAGGTCACCGTTGAAGCCCCTGTGCCCCAGTGTTAGAAAACCGATCAAACTGCTTTGCCTCATATCGCTGATGATTCTTACCACGGTACCGGTTCTGTGCAACGATGGCGATGTCAGATTGAGTGCACGAACCGGGCCCGTGGCCTCTGCCATCAGTCCACATTGGCGCTTGGCCTTATCGGTCGAATACGAGTTGGACCTGATAGACATTGGCTTCGTCGTCGATTTCCCACTATCAAGATACACTCAAGGTCAATCGGAGGGAGGCGAGGTATTCGTCTTGAATTCGCTCGGCTTCATGGCAGACGTGGGCTATCGGTCCGAAATCGGTAAAGATTGGGCCTTGGTGTTCGGCAGTACATTAGGTGCCAGAGACCTTGCGTATGAGACTGATTCGGATAACAGTAACAACCCGACAGATTGGATTCCCTTCATTCCGAGTAGCACGGTTGGCAGCCAAATGTACCTTGTTGCTGCGCCCTATGCCCAGGTCAACTGCACAGTCTCACGCGGTTACCGGTTCTTTGTTCGGATAGGTTACGAGTTGCATGTTGGCCAAGACTATCAAGGTATCAAGGCAACCGACTTCTCTGGCTTCGCTCTTCAGCTGGGTGTGAAGCTGCCTCTCTTTACGATCTGAATGATGCCGACTAGAAATTCTGATTCAGCCTGTTGAAAAGCACCCTGACATATAGAATAGACTCGGCTCGCCAAAGGTGTATTCATACGGCACGTTGAGGTGGGCCAGCATCTGGGCCGACGTCATGGAGCCCCATTGCCGAGGAGTAGTTACCGTAAGAGCATCTAGGCGTGCAAATGCATCGGATTTTGATGACTCAAGAAAAACAGATGGGTAGGCCATAAGGTTTTACAAGAAAATGAAAAAGCCCCAGACTCTCGTGCGGGGCTTTGTATCTTTGCCCTTTCTGGGGGACGGATTCGTGGACACTACTGGATTCGAACCAGTGACCTCTACGATGTCAACGTAGCGCTCTAACCAACTGAGCTAAGCGTCCAAAGGGCTCCAAATTTACGCAAATTGATCATTACTCGATGTTTCACGGGAAAGGGACTGCATGTCAATCATCACGATAATTTTATGTTTAGGTATTGTATCCTTAATCGTTGCGGTGTTCTTCCGTCAACGAGTTCTTGCCGTTAAGGTAGAAGATGGCGCTGCGTCTGCGGAAGAACTATCTCGCCTCACAGAGATTTCCACAGCCATTGCTGAAGGTGCAATGGCCTTCCTCAACCGCGAGTATCGCGTGATGGGTCTCTTCATGGCATTGTTTGCAGTTGTTATCTACGCTGCGGTAGACCATGGTTTGTACACTGCTGCTGCCTTTATTATTGGAGCCGCAACATCAGTTGTCGCTGGTTTTATCGGCATGCGTATCGCAACCAAGGGTAACGTTCGCACGGCATCAGCGGCACGCGTCTCCTTACAAAAAGCATTTTCTGTTGCCTTCGAAACAGGCTCCGTGATGGGCTTTGGTCTTACGGGTCTCGCCGTTATCGGCCTTATCCTTGTTTGGCTTGGCATTGACTTCTTCTTGCCGCTCAGTGCAGACATCACACGCGAGATCCAAATGGAGATCCTCTCGGGATTTGGTTTAGGGGGCTCTGCAGTTGCGCTGTTTGCACGTGTTGGTGGTGGCATTTATACAAAGGCCGCAGATGTTGGAGCCGATCTTGTAGGCAAGGTTGAAGCTGGCATTCCGGAAGATGATCCTCGTAATCCTGCAGTGATTGCCGACAACGTTGGTGATAACGTTGGTGATATTGCCGGTATGGGTGCTGACCTTTTTGGATCGGTTGCTGAATCAACGTGTGCAGCACTTGTCATTGGCGCTGCCAGTTACGCCGTGATGCCAGAGAGTGCACAGAACCTTAACGTTGTGCTCTTTCCGATGCTTGTCAATGGTGTTGGTATTGTGGCATCAATTCTGACGTTACCATTTGTACGTGCAAAGTCGGAAGACAAAGTAGAACGCGCGCTGAAGAGTGCGTTGTTGATTTCAACAGCACTGATGCTTGTAGCGCTTTACCCAATTACGATGTGGGCATTTGGCGATGCTACATTTATGGTTGGTACAATCATGGTAAACGCGATGGGCGTTTACACTGCGCTTGCCGTTGGACTTGTTGCTGGACTCCTCATCGGTCTCGTCACAGAATTTTACACATCACATCGTTACAAGCCCGTGCGCGAAGTTGCAGATGCTGCAAAGACTGGTGCTGCAACTGGCATTATCTATGGACTTGCGCTTGGATACAACTCTGCAGTTGTGCCGATGCTTCTCATTGCGATCAGCGTTGTTATCGGATACGTGAGTGCAGGCATGTATGGTATTGCCCTAACAGCTATCGGAATGCTGGGCACAATAGCCGTGGGATTAACTATTGACGCCTATGGCCCAACGTCTGACAATGCCGGTGGCATTGCGGAGATGGCACACATGGGTGCAGACATTCGCAAGCGCACAGACTCACTTGATGCAGCGGGCAACACAACTGCAGCTATTGGGAAAGGTTTTGCTATTGGATCTGCGGCACTTACATCGCTTGCGCTTACCAGTGCATTCTTAACTCGTGCGCAGGGGGTGATGGCAAAGGAAGGCAAGACACTCGATTTAACATTGACCGATCCGCATGTTTTGGCTGGGCTTCTTGTTGGCGCTGCATTGCCATTCGCATTCAGCGCAATGACCATGAAGAGCGTGGGCAAGGCAGCGTTTGACATGATCGAAGAAGTGCGCCGTCAGTTCCGCACCATCCCTGGTATCATGGAGGGTACCGGACGTCCAGATTATGCAAAGTGTGTTGACATTTCTACCAAGGCATCCATTCGCGAAATGATTCCACCTGGTCTCTTGGTAATCCTGACGCCTCTTATCGTTGGTTTCTTATTTGGTCCACAAATGCTTGCCGGACTTCTCATTGGCGCATTGATCACCGGTGTCATGTTAGCCGTAAGCATGGCCAATTCTGGTGGTGCGTGGGACAATGCCAAGAAGTACATCGAGACCGGCGTGCATGGTGGCAAGGGTAGCGACACCCACAAGGCCGCAGTTGTTGGAGACACCGTTGGCGATCCGTTCAAGGATACATCCGGCCCATCTCTTAACATCCTCATTAAACTCATGGCTATTATCTCCCTCGTTTTTGCTGCAGCGTTTGCAACAAACGGAGGTATACTCATTCGTTAATTTGGTTCATTGAAGAGAAATCCATTTTCAAGAAAAGAATGAAAAAGCGCCTCTTCGGAGGCGCTTTTCTTTTGCAGAATCCAGGAAGCCCCGTATCTTTACGGGCTTCCTTAGCTCAGCTGGTTAGAGCATCTGACTCTTAATCAGAGGGCCCGGGGTTCGAGTCCCCGAGGGAGCACGATGGCTACTCAAGTTTCTTGGGTAGCCTTTTGTTTTATCTAGGTCCGAATAGGTTTGAACCTCGATACAACAGGGCTTCGAAGAGTAAGGTCACCAAGTTTTTGTGGCAAACCTGTCTTAATACAGGATTAAAAAATGCCCCACCTTGTGACACTACCATTGACCTGCCCCCGTTTGTTGGTCCACCTGTAATGTTAGTCATTAAGCAGCGAACCTAAAAATGGTTGGTTGAATTGATTCGGGTGCCGGAGGACGATACCCGAGACTGCTGTGCGGACGTTTGGTGTTGTAGAAGCGTCTCCATTGTTCGATC
>CANMBE010000011.1 GCA_947495975.1 Ignavibacteria bacterium
CCACCATAAGGACGTGGTGAACGTGGACGCTCCTCCTGAGCTTCCATACCTTCAGGAAGTGGTATGAGTGCCTTACGAGAGAGGCGAACCTTTCCATCAGGTTGCACTTCAATCACCTTTACTTCAATCATCTCACCAACCTTGAGCACGTCTCCCACATTTTCAACGCGACGGTGATCGAGTTGCGAAATATGGAGAAGGCCTTCCTTCTTTGGTCTGATTTCGATGAAAGCACCAAGGCCTTCTCGGATTTCCTTCACTCTACCTGTAAAGATCGTATCGATCTCGATTGGACGTGTGATGTCGCGAATCCTCGTGATTGCTGCATCACAACTTACTTTGTCGATAGCAGCAATTGTGATCGAACCATCGTCTTCGATGTTGATCTCCGTTCCTGTATCCTTACAGATGCTTCGGATCATTTCACCGCCAGGCCCGATAACTGCACCAATCATTTCAACTGGGATCATAATCGTTGTCAGCTTAGGGGCGTATTGCGATAGATCTTCGTTTGGCTTGGACATGTGTGCATTCATCACACTCAGGATGTGAAGGCGGCCGTCGCGCGCTTGGGCTAATGCCTTACGCATGATGTCAACAGATAGTCCTTCAATCTTAATGTCCATTTGGCATGCAGTGATGCCCTTCTCGGTGCCAGTAACTTTAAAGTCCATATCGCCCAAGAAGTCTTCATCACCAAGGATGTCGCTTAGCACAGCCACACGGTCGCCTTCGAGAATCAATCCCATTGCGATACCGGAAACTGCATTCGTCATTGGCACACCAGCATGATACAGTGCAAGCGAACCCGCGCACACTGTTGCCATTGATGACGAACCGTTTGATTCAAGCACATCAGAAACAACACGAATCGTATACGGGAAGTCAGCCTCATCTGGCAGGAATGGCTCAAGAGCTCGCTCTGCAAGATCTCCGTGTCCTGTTTCTCGGCGACTTGTAAAACCAAAACGACCCGTCTCACCAGTTGAGAATGGTGGGAAGTTGTAGTGAAGCATGTATTTCAACTCATACGTTGGACGCAGTCCATCGATGAGTTGCGCGCTCTTCTTTGTGCCAAGTGTTACGGTTGTGAGAGACTGTGTTTCTCCACGAGTGAAGAGTGCAGATCCGTGTGGACGCGGCAGCACACCAGTATCAACTGTAATCGGACGAATCTCATCTGTCTTTCTACCGTCTAGACGACGACCTTCGCTTAGAATCATCTCGCGCATTTCACGGGCTTCGATCTTCTTAACGATACCGCTTACAACCTTATCAATCTTGATTGCTGAGTACGTCTCAGGATCTGCTGCTGCAACAACAGCTGCTGCTGCTTCCGTTGCAAGCTTCTTTACTTCACCACGGAAAGCGTTGCGCTCTTCTTTTGATGAGTTAATGCGGATCTGCTTGCGAATACGTTCTGCAATTGCGGTATCAACTGCTGTAACAATTTCTGCAGGAGGAGCGGTAGAAACAACTTCTCTCTTTGTTGGATTCACAAGTGCTGCGAGCTCGAGTTGCAGCGCATTGATCTCGCGGATACACGTGTGGGCAAATTCCATTGCCGCAACAAAGTCTGCTTCCGATATTTCTTTGCTCGCTCCTTCTACCATCACGATAGAAGTATCAGAACCTGCAACGATAATTTCAAGGTCAGACGCTTCGATCTGTGAGAACGTTGGAAGCACAACAAACTCGCCATCTACGCGGCAAACACGAACTTCAGAAACTGGTCCCTTGAACGGTATGTCGCTCGTGATAAGCGCCGCAGACGCACCGATAACGGCAAGCATGTCTGGCTCGTTCTCAAGGTCATATGAATAGACCGTGCCGATTACCTGAATCTCGCTACGCCATTCTTTTGGAAAGAGTGGGCGCAAGGGGCGATCCATTAACCGTGAGGCAAGGATTTCTTTGTTTGATGGGCGTGCTTCACGGCGGAAGAAGCCCCCTGGAATTTTACCTGATGACGCTTGCTTCTCGCGATACTCACATGTGAGTGGGAGAAAGTCAAGATCTGGCTTTGGTTCTGTGGCTGAGTTTGCTGCCACAAGAACCATCGTATCTCCGTAGCGGACCATGACGGACCCCGCGGAGAGTTTAGCAAATCGCCCTGTCTCTAGAGAGAGCTCTTTGCCGTTTATGGTCTTTTTGACCGTATGCATGAAAAACCTGCAATTAATTGGGTGGTGGGCATCGCGATCATCCATCACTCCTTGTCTTGGGGCTCTATGAAGCCCCAGGACAAAGAGTGTCACGATGCCGTTGAAAGGGGCATTATGTACCCTTGGTCAGAAACAAACGACGGCGCCTAGGCGCCGTCGTCGTTGATATTTACTTGCGAAGTCCGAGTGCTACGAGAATCTCGCGGTAGCGTGGCAATTCGTTCTTTTGGAGATACGAAAGCAGGTTCTTTCTTTTTGCAACGAGCATAATGAGACCACGACGTGAGTGGTGATCCTTCTTATGTGTTTCGCAGTGGCCGGACAACAACTTAATGTGTTCCGTCAATAGCGCGATCTGTACTTCCGGCTTACCGGTGTTGTTATCCGATCCACCATGCTTCTGCACGAGTTCGGCTTTGCGTTCCTTGGTGATCATGATGTACTCCGTTCGATGATGATTTGTTGATACATTCTTGTTTGTTGTTTGTCTACTTCAATCTGGGTCAGAAGCTCTTCTACTGTTGCATAGTTGATTTCGTCGCGAAGCCTTGCATGAAACTCCACATCGAGCTCCTTGCCGTAGAGATCCACTTCGATATCCAAATAGTTCACTTCCAGCGTGGGCTCTACGTCATCCGTAAACATTGGCCGAACACCTACACTTGCCATTCCGACTACTGCTTGACCATTGATCACGGACGAAGCAACATATATGCCGTTAGCTGGAAGCAACTTGTATGGCTCAAGGGGCTTCACGTTAGCAGTAGGGATTCCAAGTGTGCGTCCCCTACCTGCTCCATGTTGCACTACTCCTCGCACAGAATACGGTCTGCCAAGCATTGAGCGGGCTTCGTCCACTTTACCCTCGTTTACAGCTTCTCTAATCTTTGTGCTGTTTACAATGATTCCGTCACAAACGAGTGGTGGAATGCGCTCCACTAGAAAACCCAGTTCGTTGCCAAGCTGTTGCAACAGCTCTTCATTACCGCCACGATCTTTCCCAAATGAATGGTCGTGACCAATGAAGAAGTGTTGTACTCCGATGGATTCAACAATCACTGAACGAATAAACACATCGGCTGGAAGTGCAGAAAACTCTTTCGTAAATGGAATCACAATTACCGTGTCAACTCCAGCTTCATGAAGCAAGTCGCAGCGCTCATCGATACTTGTAAGCAAACGAAGAGGTTGGCGGCCTGGCTTCGCTAAAACGATTTGAGGATGTGGATCAAACGTCATCACTACAGTACGCTCATTGTTCTCGCGGGCAACCGTAAGCATACGTTTGATTATTCCTTTGTGTCCAAAGTGTACACCGTCAAACGTGCCTACTGTGATTGCAGTCTTGGAATCAAATGGAGCAGCGTCTTTACCGTAGTGTATGATGTTCATACGGAAGCCATTTCTGCGAGCGCCAATTGAACGTCTGACACGTGCAATGCATTATCAACGGAATTGTTTCCACTTGCCGATCTGCGTAGCTGTGTGATGTACCCACCACAGCCAAGTTTTTCTCCAAGATCGCGTGCAATGGAGCGAATGTATGTGCCCTTGGAACAATGAATAGTGCACGAAACGATAGGCCACTGAATGTTGATCTTATCGATTGCATGAACGGTAACCTGGCGAACCTTCGGAGTAAAGTCTTTGCCTTGCCTAGCTAAATCATACTGACGTTTGCCTTGATGTTTTACTGCGCTATAGGCAGGGGGCGTCTGGTCAATCAAACCTGTAAAGCATAACAATGCTGCAAGAATCTCTGCATCGCTGTGTTGTTGGACATTCTGCACAACGGTGATCTCACCGGCGCCATCGTCTGTTGTTGACGAAGCGCCGAGTAATATTTGCACGTGGTATACTTTGTCTACATCCTGCAACAGAGCAATGTCTTTTGTTGCTTTGCCGAAGCAAATAACAAGGAGCCCCGTAGCAAGTGGATCCAGAGTGCCCGCATGGCCTACACGTTTCACTTTTGTGAGTCCGCGCAGTTTTGCAACACAGTCAAATGAGGTCCAATGTTCTTCTTTGTCAATGAGCGCTATCGCACCGTCTGTTCGTGCTGATTCCAACCACATTTCAAGAGAGCCGAGCGATGTTCGGTCCAAGAGAGGTCTCTCATTTGTCATCAGCTTCACCGTCAACAACTACGTCGTCCTTTGGTTTCACACTATCGAGGAGAGTTTCGATCTTTAGTGCGCGATCAAGGGAGTCATCGATATAAAATTTCAGTTGTGGGGCATACCGCAGGCGTATTGCTTTCGAAAGGTGATGCCTCAAGCGTCCCGCCTCATGTTGTTCGATATGATCGAGAACTTCGGCAGGTGTTCGTTTACCACCGAACACGCTTAGGTATATGCGAGCTACTTGAAGATCTGGCGATAGCCGTACTTCAGTGACGGTGATAAATCCCGCCGAGATCTCTTCGGAGATCGACTTTAGAGGTACTGCCAGGGCCTTCTGGATTTCACCCGCCACTCTTTCGGTTCGAATCGACACTGTTATGAGAGCTTTCGTTTCACTTCAGTGGTCTTGTAGCCTTCAATGATGTCACCTACTTCGAGATCATTAAAGCCGTTAACAGCGATACCGCACTCGTAGCCTGCATCAACTTCGCGAACGTCGTCCTTGACGCGCTTGAGTGACGCAAGTGTTCCCTTGAAGATTTCAAAGCCATCACGAAGAATGCGCACTTTGTCATTCCGTGTGATCTTACCGTTCTGCATGTAGCAACCGGCAATCGTTCCAAGTTTGCTGATCTTGAAAATTGCGCGGACCTCAACAGTGGATGTGATCTCTTCCTTGATATCGGGAGAGAGCATACCTTCTAGGGCAAGCTGCACTTCATTAATACAGTCATAGATAATCGAATAAAGGCGAACATCAACTTCTTCTGTTTCTGCAAGCTTGCGCGTTGCAGGCGGCACATTCACTTGGAAGCCCAAGACCACTGCATCAGATGCAGCGGCAAGCATGATGTCACTTTCCGTGATGGCACCAACGGACTTGAAGATGATGTTGATCTTCACTTCAGCAGTTGAAAGTTTCTGCAACGAGTCAGAAAGTGCTTCAACCGAACCACTCACATCAGCGCGGACAATAAGTCGGAGTTCTTTTACACCACCGATTTGAATCTGTGCTGAGATATCATCGAGTGTGATGTGACGCATACCGCGGAATTGTTGTTCACGTCGCAGTTGTTGTCTGCGCGTTGCAACATCGCGTGCATCAGCATCTGTTTCCATTTCAATAAGAATGTCGCCAGCATTTGGTAGACCGTCAAAGCCAGTCACCTGCGCAGGCATAGAGGGCCCGGCAGAGTCCATGCGATTGCCACGCTCATCGAACATTGCACGGACACGTCCAGCGAACTGGCCACAGACGAAGATATCTCCAACGTCCAGTGTACCTTTTTGTACGATCACTGTTACAACATTGCCACGCCCCTTATCAACGTGTGCTTCAATGACGGCTGCGCGAGCGTTGCGATCTGGGTTTGCTTGGAGTTCGAGAAGGTCTGCTTCGAGGAGAATCTTTTCGAGTAGCTGTGGAATTCCTGTGCCTTGTTTTGCAGACACTTCAACTACTTGATACTTACCGCCCCAGTCTTCAACCAGAACGCCATGATCTGTAAGTTGCTGACGGATTCTATCGGGATTCGCTTCTGGTCTATCAACCTTATTGATCGCAACAACGATTGGCGCATTTGCAGCTTGTGCGTGCGAGATAGCTTCAATTGTTTGAGGCATCACACTATCATCAGCAGCAACTACAAGTACAACAATGTCAGTTACCTGAGCACCACGTGCACGCATAGCTGTGAAGGCTTCGTGACCAGGAGTATCGAGGAATGTGATTGCACGTCCCGTAGGCGTCTCAACACGGTATGCACCGATGTGCTGAGTAATGCCGCCAGCTTCACCCGCAACAACGTTTGCGTTTCTGATGTAGTCAAGAAGAGAGGTTTTACCATGGTCAACGTGACCCATGATTGTAACAATTGGTGAGCGATGGCGGAGTGTTTCCACGAGATCCACATCGTCTTCCACATCCTGCTCTGATTGATCATCAAGGAATGAAACTTCATAGCTATAATCAGACGCTATGAGGGTGATCGTATCCTTGTCTAGCCGCTGATTGATGGAAACCATCAATCCAAGACCCATACACTTCAGAATAATATCAGAAGCAGTCACACGCATCAAGTTTGCAAGGTCAGCAGTTGTTACGAACTCTGATAAACGCAGGATGTTGTCCTCACGTGCGCGCTCTTCCTGACGAATGGCCTCTTTCTCTTCACGCTCCATGCGCTTACGTTGGCGAAGCTTAGCTCTACCACCGGTTGGACTAACTTCCATACCCGATAACGTTTGACGAATTGCGCGTTCCACGTCAGAGTCGGACACCTGTGTCCGCATCCCCTTCGCTGGTGTTTTACGTTTTTTATCCGCAGCCTTTTTCGCTGCAGCAGATTGCCCGAGTCCTGGACTTGTAGGTCCGCCACCGGCTGGCCGGCGTGGGCGATTTGGATCGAATCCACCACCTGTTGTTGTGGAGGTTCCCTGTCCTTGCCCCTGGCCTGGTCCCTTACGTGCTGCTAGTGCGTCACCGATTGCACCACGCGAGCCGCCTGGTCCACCCTGACCTGCAGGTCCGCGCTCATTGCGCTTTGGACGCGGAAGCACCTTGGGTACAAGATCGATTTTGCCTATTACGGTAAGACCTCGAAGCTGTGCGTTTCCGCCTGGCTTGTATTCTACTTCAATAACGCCCTTGCGGCGGCGTTTGCCCTTCTTCTCATCAGTCTCCGCTGCGCCTTCGTCAGTTGGAGTGGCTGCTTCCGCTTCTGCTGCAGGCGCTTCTGCTGCCGCAATTGGCTCTACTGTGGCAGGGGGCTCTGGGGCCACAACTGCAGCAATAGGTTCTGGGGCAGGCGTCGCTTTTGCCTTTCCTTCATCTTTTGCTTTGTGAGCTGCCTTCGGCTTTGGTTCTTCCTTGGCTTTCGGTTTGGCCTCTTCTTTTGTCTTGCCGATGGCGCTAAGATCTATCACGGCACCAACGGCTGGACCATGAGAAGGCGCTGGTTCTACTTTGGTTGGCGCTTCAGAAACCTCCTGAGCTTCAACAACAACTGGAGGGGGCTCTGGTGTCTTTACTTCTGGAGCAACAGCAGCTGGCTCTGCTACGGCTACCACAGCCTCAGGAGCATCAGCAACATGAACGTCTGAAGGGCGCTCAAGGCGCTCTTCGATTTCACGCTCACGCTCGTGTGCTTCGGCAATGGTGTCAATGGACACTGCACTACCTTGCTCAAGTTGCGTTTTGCGCACTTGATGTTGACGAAGAACCTTCTCGCGCTGCTTCTGCGCGGTCTTGAGCTCTTTTGCAAACTTATCGATCACAAGATCTGACTGTTCATCAGACAAAACCGTGGTGGCCTTGTTCTCTATCTTGTGACCCTTCGAGGCAAGATATTCCACGATCGCGTCGCGACCGATGTTAATCTGACTCGCGATCTTAAAGAGCTTATTTACGGCGGACCCTGACATAAACCCTTCTGTTAATCCTCAACCTTTTCATCACCGTCGTTCGACACAATCTCTGCATCTTCTTCAACTGGTGCGTCTACTTCTGCGGCCTCGTACACTTCAGGTGTGTCTTCGGCATACGATTCCGCAATCTCGTCGTTCGATTCTGTTGGCTCATCCCCACCCTCGGCTGCTGTTGCAGCATCTTCGAGTGCAGTGAGATAACCTTGATCTTCTCGTTCTTCAAACTCTTCAAACATGATCGTCCGAACATGAATGATTTTCTCTTTTGGTGCAATGGAGAGCAACAACGCCGGCTCTGCTTCAAGGAACTCGCGAGCTGTATCAATGCCCGCCTTAATGAGTAGGTCAAACAGTTCGCGACCAATTTCATCGCGGAACTCAATAAGCTCAACGTCTTCTGCGCCTTCTTTTACAAGTGACAGAGAATAACCTGTCAGCTTTGATGCAAGACGAACGTTCTGCCCTTGCTTACCAATAGCGAGCGACACCTGATCATCGGGGACGATCACTGTTGCATGACGTCCACCTTCAGAGATCTGCACATCACGAACCTTTGCAGGTGAGAGTGCGCGAGCAATAAAGAGTCGTGGGTCTTCGGTGTGTTCAATGATGTCGATGTTTTCATTCCCGAGTTCACGCACGATGGAGTGGATACGAATACCCTTCATACCAACACATGCGCCAACTGGATCTACACGCTCGTCGAATGAGGTTACGGCTACCTTCGCACGCTCACCTGGCTCGCGCGCAATTGCACGAATCTCGATAATGCCGTCGAAAATTTCTGGAATCTCTTGCTCAAACAAACGCGCCATGTATGAGTCATCAGCGCGAGAAAGAATAAGATCTGGTAAACCAGTTGCGCCGCCAGAGCGTCGCACTTCTTTGAGGATTGCCTTTACCTGTTGATTCTTCTTGAGACGCTCCGTAGGGATCTGCTCTTCACGAGGAAGGCGCATCTCAACCTTGTTGTGCATCACTAATACATTGTTTGGGCGCACCTGATAGATTTCACCAATGACGATCTCGCCAACGCGCTTTGCATACTCTTCGTAGATATTGTCTTTCTCAACGTCACGAATGCGTTGGTTTAGGTTCTGGATGGCCTGCGCAATCAGGCGTCTGCCAAACGAATCTGCAATGTTCTCTAGAGTAATTTCTTCGATGTATTCTTCGCCAATCACCGGCACTTCACCAGTCTTCTCAGCAAGTACTTCAGCAGCGATTTGTGTTTCGACGTTCTCAACTACCTCTACGATTTCTCGCATGAGGTAGATTTCGATATCGCCTTTTTCCATGTTTACAATGATGTCGAAGTTGGACTCTAAACCATACTTCTTGCGTACCATCGCAGAGAGAGTTTCCTCAACGATGCCTTGCAGCAGATCGCGGTCAATACTCTTCTCCCGAGCCATCTCATTGAAGGCTTCGATGATAAGTTTTTTGTTGTCTACCTGCGCTTTGACTTTTCGACGTGCCATGATTTCGTCCTAGATCTTAATCACCACCCGTGCCTCTTTAATGTTTGCCGCGTGGAGCGTAACAAGGGGCTTAGGATCTTTCTTTGATTGTGCTGGAAGAACGTTGAGGCCATCATCTTCGGCTCGCATGAGCGAACCTTCAACAACAGTACCATCAGTGCATTCCACGCGCACCGTTCGTCCAACACTTTTTGTCAATTGCCAGAGGTGTTTCACTGGAGCGTCAGCTCCTGGTGAAGACACATCGACCGCCCTAAGGCGGCCGGCGAATTCGTCTTCTTCAAGTCGCTCCTCAAGGCCGCGACTAACTGCCCTGCAATGATCATGGGTTATACCCAACGGAGCATCAATAAAGATGTCCATGACCAGTTGCCTTGCCTGACCTCTCACCACCACATCAATGAGGGTTACCCCCGCGTCGATGCAGGCATCGTTGATCGCGTTCCGGACAAAGTCCGGCAGGGTCTCCTTCACAAATCACCGCCTTATAATGGGTCGTTGCCAGAAACAAAAAGTGGGCTCACAAAGCCCACCGTTCATCGCAGCAGCAAATATAAGGAGTGAAGAGCGAACACGGAACAGTGAATGTAGATTTATCCACATTAACCTTCAGCGTCTCATACCTTACACGAATGCCGAAAGCCCTGTGATATCCTGTCCAATGATCAGCGTATGCATCTCGTGGGTACCCTCGTAGGTCTTTACCGACTCCAAGTTTGCAGCATGACGCATAATAGGATACTCATCTAAGATTCCATTAGCTCCATGAATTTCACGACTCATTCGGGCAATCGTGAGCGCCATTTCGCAGTTATTTCGTTTAGCGAGGGATACGTGCTGTGGCCGTAAGGTGTTCTGGTCCTTGATCTTACCGAGTCTCCAGCACAAAAGCTGCGCCTTGGTAATCTCATTGAGCATCCAAACAAGTTTGTCCTGGATAAGCTGGAACCCGGCAATCGGCCGGTCAAAGGCAATTCGGCTTTTGGCGTAATGGAGTGAGGAGTCATAACAGGCCATAGCAGCTCCAACAACCCCCCAAGAGATCCCATAGCGAGCTTGTGTAAGGCATGAAAGTGGCCCTTTCAGACCCTCTACGCCCGGAAGCATGTTCTCCTCTGGGATAAAGACATCTTGAAACACCAATTCTGATGTTACTGAAGCGCGAAGTGAGTGTTTGCCCTTCATCTCTGGGGCTGTAAATCCGGCCATCCCTTTTTCTACGAGGAAGCCGCGGACAACGCCATCAAGCTTGCCCCATACCACCGCTACGTCTGCCAATGTGCCATTTGTGATCCACATCTTGGCCCCGTTTAAGAGAAAGCCCCCTTCAACCCGCTTTGCATTTGTAGTCATGGAAGACGGGTTAGACCCCGCATCTGGCTCCGTAAGTCCAAAGCAGCCAATGGCTTGGCCGGATGCAAGACGTGGCAACCACTTCAATCGTTGCTCTTCTGACCCAAACGCATAGATCGGATACATAACTAAGGAGCTCTGTACGGATGCGAATGACCGAATTCCGGAATCCCCACGCTCTAGCTCCTGCATGGCAATGCCATAACACGTGGAATTCATGCCTGCTCCTCCATACTCCTGAGGAAGAGTGATTCCAAAGAGCCCAATATCGGCCATCTTTTTTACGAGGTGCAAAGGAAAGACACCGTCCCGTGCACTCTTTTCGATGATTGGCAGTATCTCGTTGTCAACAAAGTCTCGTACCGTCTGGCGAACAAGCTTTTCCTCTTCGGTAAAGAGTTCGTCTAGGTTGTAATAGTCTGGATGGGAGAACATAGAGTTACGGGGTTACGGAGTTACAGGGTTACGGAGATACAGGGTTACGGAGATACAAAAATAGTGAACTAACACACCCATTAGACAACTAACTCATTATCCCGCTTTGTGTATTGTTGCAGAGGGGTGGATCACGTTGGAGAAGGCAATAATGCGACCTGCTGCACACGAGTTCCCGGCGTACTACGAACAATATGTAGATCAAGTTGAGGCCGACGATGTAATGTTGGTCCTTGAGGCACAGCGCCAAGAAGTTGTCAATCTCATTGGCACGCTTCACGATGATACTGCACGTTATAGGTACGAAGATGGCAAATGGAGCATCAAAGAGGTGTTTGGTCACCTTCTTGATGCTGAACGCATATTTGGTACACGTGCTCTGTGTATTGCAAGGGGCGATACACAGCCCCTTCCTGGATTCGATGAAAACTCATACGTTACCAACGCGGCGTTTGATGAGCGGCCGCTCGATAGCATCATAGACGAATGGTTTTTGATTCGCGATGCCAACCTCCGACTCTTTGCCTCATTCAGTAATGAAGACCTTTCGCGCATAGGCATTGCAAACGGGAAGTCTATAACTCCGCGGGCAATCATCTGGACGATTGCGGGGCATACGGTGCACCATCTAAGAATTCTTCGTGAACGTTACATCGTGTAACGTGTCATTCTCATCCGTAAGTTTGTGAAGCCCCGTTTTGACGGGGTTTCATGTTTCAGATCATAAGGGTCCACAATGGACCAAAAGCCCTCGGGCACTTCTACGCGTGCACGTCTCCTTGCCCTGACGGTTGGCGCCGTTGGAGTTGTTTACGGAGACATCGGCACAAGCCCCCTCTACTCGCTTAAAGAGTGCTTCTCGCCACACTATCATCTTGTACCTGGTCGCGGTGAAGTACTTGGCATCCTGTCTCTGATCTTCTGGGCTCTCACCCTCATCATCTGTGTGAAGTACCTGCTGATCATTACACGGTTCGACAACAAGGGCGAAGGTGGAATCCTTGCGCTTATGGAATTGGTAAGCGAGCGCAAAGGGTCTTTCGCTGCAATGGGCGCAATCTTTGTCGTAGGAATTTTTGGCGCTGCATTACTTTATGGCGATGGCATCATCACTCCGGCTATTTCCGTGCTTTCTGCCGTTGAGGGATTAAAGGTTGCCGCACCTGGACTTCACCCATGGATCATCCCCATTACCATAGCACTCTTGCTTGTGCTTTTTGGAATTCAAAAATATGGAACGGGCGGAGTAGGCAGAATCTTTGGACCGTTCATGGTGGGATGGTTTATACTCCTTGGATTTCTCGGCATTGTGAGCGCAATCCAAACTCCAGATGTATTCAACGCCATCAACCCAATCTATGGTTATGAGTTTTTTGTGAATCATGGCTTTGGCGCTTTCATCGTGCTCGGTAGCGTCTTCCTCGTAGTAACTGGTGGCGAAGCACTCTATGCAGACATGGGACATTTTGGACGCAAGCCAATCATACGGGGCTGGTTCTATGTAGCCTATCCTGGACTTATCCTTCAATATTTTGGTCAAGGGGCTCTCCTCCTACGCGAAGGAAATATTCCGTCAACAGTAAGCAATCCGTTCTTCCACATGGTACCGTCATGGGGAGTGTTGCCGCTTGTTTTGATTTCTACAATCGCAACAATCATTGCATCGCAAGCAGTAATCTCTGGGGCATTTTCGTTGACGTGGCAGGCACTACAGCTTGGATATTTGCCTCGCCTCAAGGTGATGCATACGTCAAGCGAGGAGCGTGGACAGATCTACATGCCAACGGTAAACTGGGTGCTCTTCATTAGTTGCGTTGTGCTCGTTATTGCATTCCAAAACTCTGGCGCACTTGCAGCAGCATATGGCATTGCAGTTACATCAACAATGGTAATCACAACAGTGCTTGCATGGTTTGCAATGCGTAGACTCTTTAACTGGGGTATTGCTCCAGCTATCGCTGTTACATCCATATTCCTTGTGATTGATGTTTCGTTCCTGTTAGCGAACATGCTAAAGTTTATGGATGGTGGATACGTTCCAGTTGCAATGGCTGCGGCTATCTTCCTCATCATGGTAACGTGGCATAAGGGTAGAGAGATACTCCGGCGCGTCATTGAAAAGAGGAATAAACCTATTCAGGACATCATTAACGATGATATCGATCGGTATGAAGATGTTCCGGGCACAGCGTTGTACATGAGTGGCTATGTAGGTATTGCTCCACCAGCATTGGTGAGCAACCTTCAGTACAACCGTGTGCGACATGAGACAATTGTGCTGCTCTCGGTTGAAGTAAGCACTGCGGCGCGCATTCCATTTTCAGAACGCATTGAAGTAAAGCCAATGGAAAAGGGAGTGTATCAGGTGGTGTTGTCCTATGGCTTTATGGACCAACTTGATCTTATGCAAGATCTCATGTATCTACCTGAGTATGACATTCCTGTAGATATTACTGACGCCATTTTCGTGTTGGGTCACGAAACCCTTACAGTGAAGGACAGCGAAGGCATGGCCAAGTGGCGCAAAGAAATTTTTGTCTTCCTTCATCGCAACTCTCGCACTCCTGCACGCTATTTCGGAATTCCTGTGAAGCGCACTCTTGAGGTTGGCTCACACGTGGCTATCTAAATGCCGAACTGATAGGCAAGTCCAAGACGTATTCCTCTACCTACAAGCCAGCCAACGTCTTGTGTAGGTGCGCCACTTGGCATCGGGTTTGCCACGTCAAATTCCGTAGGGGTTCGCACCATATAACTCAAGTCAAAAACAACTCTATTATCGCCGAGCGGCAAGATGAGGTTTGCGCCAAGCATAACACCAAAACCGAACTGACCTTTGTACGACGCGTTCACCGTTGTTGGTCTCGTGCCAAGATCTTCCTTTGGAATTGCTGAGTAGTCATCCGTTTGCTCCGCAGAAAGTACTCGGTCAACCAGTACACCTAAACAAAGTGAAACACGCGAGCCACTTGTATCAAGTGCAGCTACATTGAATCCCAAACCAAGATCAACTTCAAAAGCACTGGAATGAATCGTAGAGGTTACAACTGGTGCACCTGAAAACGGATCTACCACGTTCAAACGTCTACCAGACTGAATTGATGCCGTCTTAACAAATGACGATGTGAAGCCGCCGTTTTCTATACGGTAATTCAATCCTGCATACAATTCTGTAAGATTGGACAGCACGCGACTATATCGAACGCCCACATTGAACCTTGTTGGCGAACCATACGATGACACGTCTGTCCCAACTCCCGTGCTTATTGTATACGTGAATGCTGGTCCCAGAAATGACTGGGCAGAAAGAACAAACGTCGCCGTCACAAATACTGCAACGGCGACGCACATTTTTATAAGGGGCTTCTTCATTCCTGAAAGATACGATGACGATTACGACTCAGGAACTTCTACGGTAATTGCCTGCTTGGTTCCATCAGATTCTTTCACAACGAATAGCACACCATCACCAGCTTTCTTTGATCCAAGAATTCGCTGCAGCTGGTCTGGTGAGTTTACCTCTTTGCCGTCAGCTTTTAAGATTACGGTACCTTGGCGAAGTCCTCTGCGAGCGACTGCACCTCCGCGATCAACTTTTGAAATGAATACACCACTCTTTGTGCCAAATGATACGTTCTGCTCATCTGTGAGTGGGGAAGCGGTAAATCCTAAACTCTTAAAATTTACGGGTTCATCAGCAGCCTTTGTGGTTGCTTCCCCCGCCTTGCTATCTGACGATGAACTTGTATAATCACTATCAAGCGACTTGAGAGTTACGGACTTTGAAATTACTCTACCATCTCTCCAAATCTTGAGCGTCACTTTGTCGCCAGCTCTTCGCAAGACAATTTCATTCTGAAGATCATTTGAGGTCTTTACGGCATTCCCATCAACGTCCAGAATCACGTCGCCCACCTCAAGTCCGGCAGATTCTGCAGCGCCACCTCGAACAACTTTATTGACGTTTACACCGCTGACTTTACCAAGCCCTACGGCTTTGGCCGAGGCTTCGTCTACGCTTGTAATTTCAACACCAATATATCCGCGTTGAATTTTACCGTCGTCCATTAAATCAAGAGCCACACTGCGAACCATGTCAATCGGGATTGCAAAACCATAGCCTGCATTAAACCCTGAGCGCGAAGCGATTGCGGTGTTAATGCCAACAAGACTTCCGTTCAGATTAAAAAGGCCGCCGCCGGAATTACCAGGATTGATTGCAGCGTCTGTTTGGATAAAGTTTTCTACTGCATAACGATTACGTTCAAACGTTTGGTCGTCTGTGCCTACAATACCAATGCCCCTTCCCATTGCAGATACAATTCCCGTTGTGACCGTAGACTTCAGTCCAAGTGGATTGCCAACTGCCACAACCCATTCGCCAACGCGAATTTCTGCGCGCTGAGCAAAGTGTGCAGGCATGAACGTACCTTCAATCTTCAACACCGCAAGATCAGTAAGTGGGTCACGGCCCACGAGTCTTGCCTTGTGTTCTTTCTGGTCGTTGGTGGTTACTACAATTCCGCCCTCTTTGGCGGATTCCACTACATGGTTGTTGGTGACCACGTATCCGTCTGCACTAATGACTACGCCCGAGCCTGCTGCTTCGCCTTCATCGGGCTGGGGCGATGGGTCGCCTTCGCCACCGTCTGGTCCAAAGAACCTGTAAAATTCTTTGGGGGTTGCTGCGGGAGCCTTGCGCTCGGTCTTCACAGAGATAGACACAACGGATTGGGTAACCGCGCTTGATACAGCCACGAATTGATCATTGAGGGCTTTTACAGCTGCTGACAAAGGGGCTGGGGGCAATGAAGCTCCTAGCTCTGTCCCACCAGCAAATAGGTTCTCAATGGCATTCCCGCCAAAGGACGTCATGAGTATGACGCCAAAAACAATGCCCGTACCAATAAGGGCAACGGCGGTCAGAAGAGTTCGTTTCGTCATAGTTGCTCCGAGTATTATTCAGGCGCAAAGGGACGAACAAATTTTCAGTTTAGTGGAATGCCCGCAAAGTCTCACACGGCATGAACCAACAGGCGCACTTTTCGCCCGAACGTTTCTTCCATAAGCTCCTTGCGCCGCTCAGAGCCCCATAACTCAATATCCGGTACCATGGTTGGAGCTACAAGGTAGATGTCGAGGGCACTTGCCGAAACGTTTACACGTACAGTTTGCACCACCTGTTGCTGACGGCGGTCTAGTCCTTCCCCAATCCTGAGGATGGAAGAGAGTACCTGAACAAGACGCTGCTCGTCTGCGCTGAGCGCAAAAAACGCTAGGTGTTTTTTCTTTGGGTGGCTCTTACGATGATACCGCGCAACATTTGCGATGAGCTCTGCTTCGTCATTTGTAAAGCCGGGCATTGCGCTGTTGCGAATAATATATTCGCTGTGTTTATGATGCTGATCTGCTGCAATGTGATATCCAACGTCGTGCAATAATGCGGCTGCTTCTAAAAGTTCACGCTCTCTATCGCCAAATCCATGGAGGCTGTGAAGATCATCAAACAGACGCAAACAAAGATTCTTTACGTGCTCTGCATGACGCCTACGAACGCGGTAGAGATCGCAGAGGTGATCAACACTTTGATAACGTAGATGCGATAGATGATGATACTCATCGATGTCTTTTTGTTTTTGCACGGTATCAAAAACAATACCTTCGCGAAGTGCATATCCCGAAATTGTAAGCTCTTGAATATTGAGCCCTAGTATCGCTTGTTCCAAGATCAGCGCGCCACCTGTAATAACGTCAGCACGCTTTGAATCCATTCCTGGCAATGCGAGTCGCTCATCAAGTGTCTTGGCTTGAACAATTGAGTTTACTACGTCGATGATGTCCTTGCGATCGAGACGCATGGCATTCAATGATTCGGGAGGACGTTTTCCCTTGCGAGCTATGGTCATGGCAGCGATTGCAAGTACTGTTCCAGAACACCCTACTGCATGTTCAAAACCATAGGCAATGAGTGATTGAAACACGGTGGCCCATTCTCCACGTATTGCATTTCTGCAGGCTTCAATTTGTTGATCCGTAATGGTTGGGTTTGGAAAGAATCTCTTCGTCATGCGGATATGACCAAGCTTAGAAGAATCAACAAACGCCGCTTCACCTTGATATCCAATCACGGTTTCTGTTGAGCCCCCTCCAATATCAATGACGAATGTGCGCTTTGCAAGAATTGGTAGTGCATGGAGTGCACCCAGGTAGATGAGTCTACCTTCCTCTACACCTGGGATTACTTCGATTTCAATTCCAGTATCGTTCAAAGCGCGCAGAACAAATTCATCCTTGTTCAATGCTTCTCGTACAGCGCTTGTTGCAACTGCACGCACGTGTGCACCGTGCTGATGAGCCTCGAAAGCAAATCGCTTCAGTGTGGCCACACCACGATCGATAGCCTCGGGAGTGAGTCTCTTCATGTCACCTGCCGATGATCCAAGACGCACCATTTCCTTGTTACGAGCATGAATACGCAATACTCCTCGCGTGCCAACGCTAGCCACCACCATGTGGAATGAATTTGTTCCTACATCGATGGCCGCAATGAGAATTGGCTCAGGTGACTCTACTTCCACAATCAGATCCTCCGTATTCAAAGATACCATGAGTATCTTACGCCATGCTTCAACGCCCGTTTATCATTATTGGGCTCGTAGTGGTGGGCTTCATTGTGCTCTCCTCTCTTGCCATTGGTTTTCTACGCAGAATGTCCGGACGAGGTCCGGATAGGAGATAATATGGCCAAGGAAGAGCGGTTTGCTTTTCTCGACGTGGTCCGCGGACTTGCAGTGATCTGGATGATCCAGGTTCACATCACGAACGTTTTGCTAAATCCTGCCATTCGTGTAGGATGGTTTTTTGATGCGCTGAACATCTCCAATGGCTTTGTAGCCCCCACGTTCATCTTCTGTGCTGGCGCAGGCTTGTGGATTGCTCTTTTACGAAAGGGTCCACGATATCGCCTCTTTGGTAAGGACCTGCTCATCTACCTGCGTAGGCTAGGATACATCCTAGCATGGGCCTACATCTTGCATGCGCCATTCTTTTCGCTTGATCGAGTCCTCATTGCAACTCCTGATGAACTCCTGCCCTGGTTGCAGATAGATGTGTTGCACGTCATTGTGTTTTCATCTTTGGCTGTCATGGGCGTATATCTTGTTGTTGGAGACCTGCGCCGTGCAACATGGATCTATGGCATCATTGCATTCGCGATCATGTCTTTTACCTGGACCATTGGAATGTATCCGCCTGATAGCCCCTTCCCACTTCTTCCGTGGAGTTGCTACCTCTTTGCCGGGGCGTTTATCACCGGCATCTTTATGCAGGCAAAGGATAAGGGGCGTGTGGCTCGTTGGATGTTTTGGATTGGACTCTGTGGACCATTTATACTTTTCACATCAAAGAACATTGGCCCAGCTATGCCCTGGGATGAGATGTGGTGGACTACATCCGTTGGCATGCATCTCTTTCGCATTTGCGCCACCCTGATGTTGTTGGGAATGCTCTATTCCATCGAGGGTAGGCTGCGCACAGCTAAGGCTGGAGTGCTATTGCAGGAGATCGGCAATGAGTCGCTGTTTATGTATTTGGGGCATCTACTCTTTGTGTATGGATACATGAAGACTATTGTTGATTTGGTATACGGAACCTCAGAACTTGGCTACGGAAGCGTTGCTCTTCTGTGGATTGTTGTAACCATTGTGTTCGTTGCACTCATGCATGTTTGGCATCGCATAAAACAAGATCGCCCCAAAGTTGCGCTGCGTCTTCTTGTTGTGCAGCTTTCCTGGATGGCTTTGTCGTTTATCGTGATGCCCGCCGATTTCTCATTGATACGTTTATTGGGTCTTGGACCGTAGGCATACGTGGCCTGCCCTACCGTAACCAACAAAGGCCGCTCCCTTTCGGGAACGGCCTTTGTGGCGTTCTGTTCACAATCGCGGTTTAGTGCGACACAGTTACCGGTAAGGTGATAGTGCCACGTTGACCAGTGATTGTCAGGTAATAAATGCCCGAGGCAAGGTCAGCAGTAACGAGTCTAAACTCATAGGTGCCGGCATTCTGACGTGCGTTCACGAGGAACGTAGAGGACATTGAGCCTGTTGCATCGGATACGCGTACGCTCACTACATCATCATGAGCAAGCTCATAACGTACAGTTGCAGCATCCTGCGTAGGATTTGGGAAGATGCGGCCAGAGATGGCCACCGTTGAAAACATGTCTTCGTTCACGCTGTTTGGTCCTTGCGCAGCATATGCACGATTTACTGGATCGTACTCTGTCCACTCAAGGTCCCAACGCTCCATACCAACAGCACCGCGGAAGTTCACGCGCTCAAAGAACGGATCAGACGCTGTGCCACTGAAAGCCGCACCTGTGAGTGCAGGTGAGCCTGCCTTTAGCGCAGGATTAAAGTCTACCGATGTTGTGAAAGGGGCTTCTCCCATCGCACCGTTCGGCGATGACTTATCAACTACGTTGCCAAAGGCTGCCTTTGCAATCCACGTTGCGTCAAATCCAGGAGGAGCTACTTGTCCACCAGTTAGACCAGCAACAGTCATTGTTGAACCCTTGATACCATACCACGAGTTGTTACGTACTTCAAGCGTATCGCCCAGCGCAGCAACCATTGTAGGGAGTTGTGCGATTTCTAATCCGCGCGTCCAACCAAGGAATAGAGAGTTGTGAATGCTGAGACGGGAGTTGCGACGAATCTGTGCAGCTGCACCAAAGCGCGAGTTGTATTGGTTTGCGCCACCACCTGATGTCCACGATGTGTCTTGTAGCGGACCAATTGCCGTTACGTTGGAGAACACGCCAGTGGTAAGTGGTTGATTGAATGAGGCATTTGCATCGTTGTCAGATTCGAATGTTTCTGATGTAGATACATCGGCCGCTGTGCGGAAACGTTGTGCAATACCAAACTGCACTTTGCCACTGTATCCGTTGTCTGTGTCGAAGTCATCATCGAGGATGCCAGTCGATACAAGATACTTCGCATTCACTGTTCCGCCGAACCACTCAAAGCCGTCGTCGTTACCGTACGATACTTGGATGTGATCCAGTTTTGTCTTTCTTCCAACGCCACCCATTGTGAGTGAGTTAAGCTCGTTGTTTGGAGCAACAGCGATACCTGCAAATTCAATACGCACGTAGCTCAGTGAACCGCTTGAGTCTTCGTCATCAGTTCCACCAAACCAACCGCGACCACCCGTTGTTGTCTCGGCAATGCCACCTTCAATAGCTGCTTGACCGCCAGGATGATTGGTGCGCGCCTTACCACAGATCACAACACCACCCCAGTCACCACGAGCGCGTTGACCCGGAAGTGCACTTGATGTAAATACAACGGGCAGCTTACGTGTACCCTTTGCGATAAGCTTACCACCCTTGTTAACGCAGAGGACAGAGTTCTGACCCACCGTGTCGCCAAGAATGATCGTTCCAGGCTCAATCTCAAGAACACCACCATCATTGATAAAGACATAGCCATCAAGACCGTATACCTTTGTGTTCGAAAGATGAACGCGTCTGCTGATTTCACCGCGAATGGTAGAATCAACTGTCACTGGAGCAGGAGCGATGATGTTCAGTGGTTGATCGTTGACGTCTGTTCTTGTTGTGTCGCTGAGAAGAACCATACGTACATAGCCAGAAGCCGTTTGATCGGCCGGACGGAAAACGATACCACCTGCAACTTGACCGCGGCGAGTAGCCGAATCAAGAACGTTGGAAAGTCCAGGAAGTGTTGTCCAGGGGCCATTTTGTGTCTTACCAAAATCGAAACGCCAGCGCTGACGGAATGTACCTGCTGTATCCCACGTAACTGACACAGATTGACCCACGCGTATATCACGGACGTTTGTGCCTGGCTCGATAAGACGAACCGATGGCACAACAACCACGGGTGCTGTTACTGCAAACGGGAAGTTTGATACATCAAATTGTGATGGGTTGCTCACGAGTGTCATCTTTATGTAACCAGTGCTGGTCACAACGTTTGGTGCAGTGAAGCCATTTACGAGAATACCACGTGTAGAACCCGCATCAACAACAGACTCAGCACCTGCGATTGGCGACCATGGGCCGGTTGCTGACGTACCAAATTCGAACTTATAGATATTGCCGGCTGCGCTCGTTACATCCCACTCGATATTCGTCTTTACTCCTTGTAGGTATGTTTCACCAGCGGCCGCGCCTGGCTTTGTGAGGCGGACAAGAACTACGGCACGGTACTCAGCATTTACTGGATCGTAATTTGTCCAACCTGCGTCCCAACGGCTGTCCGCTGCAAACGCGCCACGATAATCTACACGTGTAAAGAATGAGTCATCGATTGGATAAAGACTGCCGCCATTTGTGTACGATGCTGTGTTCAGATACGTAGCAACAATCATCGGACGTGGGTCAAACGAGGCATCGTTTGACCATGGGTTCGTGATGAAGGCATTGTATGGATTTGACTTGTCTGCACTGTTGTTAAATGCAGCATTGCTTATCCAGTTTGCATCCATACCAACTGGTGCTGTACCGCCTGCGAGGTTAAGCCATGTACCTTTCAATCCAAACCAGTTGTTTGACCGCACAGCGAGTGAGTCTGTGAACGCGGCAGCCATTGTTGGCGCCTGTGCAATCTCAATACCGCGTGGCCAACCAATGAACACCGAGTTAAAGATGCTCTCGCGTGAGTTACGGCGGATCTGCGCCGCTGCACCGTAGCGCGAGCTGTATTGATTTACACCACTACCAGTTACCATCGATGTGTCTTGGATAGGACCAATAACTGTGATGTTGGAGAAAACTGCAGATGTGAGGGGGCGGTTGAATGAAGCAAGTGCATCATTGTCTGACTCAAAAGCTTGCGACGTTGACACGTCAGCAACGGTGCGGAAACGCTTAACAAGGCCAAACTGCACCTTGCCACTGAAGCCGTTGTCTGTATCAAAATCGTCGTCTAGTGTACCATACGCAACAAGGTGCTTGGCATTAACCGTGCCGCCAAACCATTCAAATGCATCATCATTGCCGTATGAACACTGAATGTTATCGAGCACAGTTCTGCGACCAACTCCACCCATTGTGAGAGAGTTCAATTCGTTGTTTGGAGCAACAGCAATACCTGCAAATTCAATTCGCACATACATCAGCGATCCGCTTGAATCATCATCATCGCTGCCACCAAACCAACCACGACCGCCAGTTGTTGTTTCAGCGATACCACCTTCAATTGCAGCCTGACCACCAGGATGATTTGTGCGTGCATTTCCACAGATTACAATTCCACCCCAGTCACCACGAGCGCGTAGGCCTGGTGCTGCAGAGCTTGTAAATACGATCGGCTGATTTCTGGTTCCATTCGCGATCAGCTTGCCACCCTTGTTTACGCAGATCACTGAATTCTGACCTACTGTGTCACCAACAATGATGGTACCGGCTTGTACTACCAACACACCGCCATTATTTACAAAGACGTATCCATCAATGCCGTAGATCTTGGTGTTGCTCAAGTAGACCCGGCCGGTGATCTCGCCTCGGATAACCGAGTCTGGCTTTACTACTTGCGGAGACTCAATCGAAAATGGGTTGTCTGTAATATCAAACACGTTGTTCGAGTCAGAGATAAGCTCCATGCGAACGTATCCAGACGATGTACCTGCTGCAGGGACACGCCATCCACCAGACGTTGGAACTGACTGACCCCGTGTAGTTGCAGAATCTAGAACGTTTGCTGTTTGACCAACAAAGGTTGTCCACGGACCAGCAGGTGAAACGCCATACTTAAAGCGCCAACGTGCACGGAACGTACCCGCTGTGTCCCAACGCATATCCTGTGTAGATCCTGGACGGAAGGATTCTCCTCCGTTTGGAAACGTAATTCTGCATGATGACGGATTTTGTGCCATCATCTGAGTGGCCGAAACCACCAGAATAAAAGCAAGAAGACGAAGTGTCCTCATGAGTGACCTCTGTTGTGATGACTGAATATGAGATAGTTCATTTATTTATTACTGGAATCGATAGCTAACACCAAACGTGTACGTAGTGCCACGAAGGTTTGATTGGATATTTACGCCACCTTGCTCCCAGTACAATGGTTGGTTGAGCAGGTCGCGAATCGCAAACTTCATCTCAAGGCTATTTCCTAGCGTTTGAGACAATGAAAGGTCTATCATTTGTCTCGGCATTTCATACACGTGCGGATCTTCGAATTGATAGGCACCGCGTTGGCCAACTTTGATAATGCGACGACCATAGGTGTTATATGCTACGTTGATCGTAGAGCCAGTTGTAAAGTTGGTGTAGAAAAGACCAACATTAATTGTGTACGGGCTCTGACCCCACATCGTGCGCTCATCGGTAACGCCACCTTGGTTCACTACAATGTTCGAGTTGATCACTGCTGCATTCAATGAGAATGTAAATGGGGTTAACACAGGAGTAATAAATCCAAGTTGCTTGCGCACTTCGAGTTCAACACCGTAGTTCTGCGCTAGACCGTTGGCATTCTGAAAGCTGTAGATCACTTCAGACGTTGAAGGAAGAATAGTCTCTTCAATCGCATTCTTGAATGACTTAAAGAATGCACTTACACTGAGCACTTCACCTGGGTTTAGAAACATTTCCCAACGCAGATCATAGTTCTGAATAAGAGCGATGGTAAGATTCGGATTGCCTGTAGTAACGGCTTGAATCTGGAAGTTGTAGAATGAGAAGGGGGCAAACTCACGCAATGAAGGACGTGCGAGTGTCTGCGTTGCGCCAATACGGAAGTTCATGTTGTCAGTTGGACTAAGCACGAAGTTGATCGATGGCAACACGTTGGCCATGTCAACAGTTGGACTTACTGCCTGATCCTGCGAGTCAAAAGAGTTCAACTGTTGAAAGCTGCTTTCAATACGAGCGCCGCCAATAAAGCGAACCTTCAGATCGCCAACATTAAATGGAACGTCGGCCATGAGGTAGCCAGCTGCGATTCGTTCCGATGCGATGTATTGATCTGACCGACGCGTCTCTTCAGACATCAATAGTCTATTTGCAGAGAAATTTGAATCTGCAAAGGTTGCCAAAGGATTCACTCTCCCCGTTTCGCTCGTCAGAAAGAGTGGGTCAATCTCGCCTTGATAATTGCGAGAGAGTACCATTGTGAAAGACCGAGCGCTGAAGTCACGGTTCCGGAATTCATAGAGTCCACCGAACTTGATCTTCGCTGACTCTACAGGAATCATGATGTTCGTTGACGCAATCCGATAATATTCAGACATCTCTGAATAGAAGCGCCCTGCCGTTGTTCCGTCACCCGTAGGCGACTGTGAAAAGTTTATTGCAAGCGGTGCACCGGTATCGGTGGATTGGCGAGAATACTGAAGACGGCGAAAATCAGGTTCGTTGCGCTGTGTCTCGGAATAGCCAAGTTTCCAATCAACAACCGTGTTGTTGAAGAATCCAAGCGTGTGCTCACCACCAAGTTGTGAGGAGAGCAGTTCTTTCTGGACATAGTTGAAGCCAAATTCCCGGCGGGTCTGTCCCTGCGCAAAGTTTTCGCCGGCGAGTTCGAGCGATTCATCATCCATGGAACGATTGTACACGTTCTTCAATGAGAACACGCTACTCTCACCTACCCTATATGCCATATTGAAGAGGCCACCAAGGTTAACACTGCGCGCAGCAGTGAAACCCACCTTGTCAAATCCAAGTGATCTGTCTGACTGAATGCCCGCACGTTTCATGCGATTCATTGAATAGCCATTGCTATAGTTGGCATTGGCTACTATTCCAAATGCATCCTTTTCGCCAATTTCAAAAGGGGCACTGAGCGTTACGCCAAGACCGCCATTCGTTAGAGCAGTCTCATAGAGAGTGTTCCAATTTGAATTTGGGAATGCAGACCCAACCTCGGAAACTCTAGCAACTGCGTTCGGATCGCCCGATATTGCCTTGCTGTTGAGACTAAGAAACTCTTGACGGTTGGCAGGAATGCTGGATGATATTCCGCGCTGATCTGCACCACTAGCTGCCCAATCACTTGACGAGCCAGAGTATGACAAGAAGTCTCCCTGGTGAAACGTAACATAGTCGTTGATAGACTGCGAGCCGCTGAACTTTACACTGAAGGCAGATGGGAAGTCGATAGTGTTTAACTGTACAAGACCACCAGAGAAGTTCCCTGGGAGATCCGGAGTAAACGACTTTGTAACGTTCGCGTTCTCTAGCAGTTCCGCAGGAAACATGTCAAACGCAAAAGCTTTCTTGTCTGGTTCTGTTGACGATAGAGCAGCCCCATTCAATGTTGTGTTGCTGTAACGCTCGCTTACGCCACGAACGTATACATACTTGCCTTCAACAAGGGTAACACCGGAGACGCGCTTCAGAGACTGACCAGCATCGCTATCAGGTAGCTTTGAGATCTCTTCACGGCCAATACCGTCGCTTACCTGCGCTGCGTTTTTTCTCTGCACAAGCAAAGCTGCTGCGTTATCATTAACACGTGCGGCTTCAACGACAACTTCTTTGTTTGCTTTCTTCGATGCACCAAGAACAATGCTAACGTTTGTTGGAGCATCAGCAAGAACAGCGATGCCTTCAATAATCTTCGCTTCGTATCCGATGTATGTAACGCGCAGCTTATACGTGCCTGCCGCAAGTTTCTTGATACGGAACGTTCCTTTTGTATCAGAGTATGCACCATTCTTTGCATCCACAACACCAATGCTGGCACCGCGGAGTACCTCACCTGTCTCGGCATCCGTAACTTTGCCTTCGATAGATCCATTTTGTGCAGCGGCAGTCATCAAACTCGCGCAAAGCAGGATCACTGTAACGATACATTTCATAGAGTTTCCCTTATCACTTGCGACATGAACAGAACGAACGTTTACGAAATTATTGGTACCCTGTTAGGTGTATGTTACCTGCACGTTACGATGGCGTTACAATTGGCCGGTTCTTACGGCTCTCGTGTTACCAACAGGAAACATTGGGTTATTGCCGTAGCAATGATCTTGGCCACATCAACGATCTGGTCTCAGCAAACAGTTCAGAAAGTGATGATAGGGAGCATACGCAGCGATTCTTCGGATCACCTTCTCTCTCAGTACAAGGTTGAAGCTGCGCTAGCATTAGCACTTGAAATCACGGGCAGATATTCGCTCGTGCAGAACACCACTCGCGATTCAGTTGTTGCAACGATGAAGAGGGATTCGATTTCTGTGCAGATGGCTGCAGATCGTCTTGGCGCTGAACTCATTGCATTTTGTTCTATCGCGCGGGTTGCAAATCTCATACGTATGGAAGTTGTGATTGTAGGTGGTGAAGGGTGGGTAATCAATACGACGGGTGTGGGATTTGCCCTATCCTTTTTGGTATCCGATAGCTCACAGCAGAGAATTGTTGATCCAGCAATTCTAACGGCAACTCAGAGGGCACTGAGCGTGGCACTGCTTGATTCAGCTATGTATGTATCTGCCGACTCAGGATTACAGGCCCGTCCCACGCAGCTCACTGCTCTAGGTGGTATGGAGTTTGTCATGGGCGAAGATGGATTAGCCCCGTGGTCAGTATTCAAAGAGAAGATTGCTGCATCGTATGACGCAGTCGCAACGGTAGTTGCTGCAATGCGTCAGCATCCTAGCGTAACTGTAGTTGACGTAGAAAGTCGCGACAGTCTTTATGCTGCAGCTGGACTCTACATGGTTGAAAACTACAACGCACTGTCTGGTATAGAGCTCAAGACTCTTAGGGGGTTTGACGTAACACACGTCATTACAGGCCGCTTCGTTCGCATACGAGGAGGAGCAGAAATCACACTGTCATTGAATGAGATAAAGCCGGATGCTTCCTATACGTCTATACGAACTGCATCGTCAACTGTGAGCGTGGATGCGAAGCTTGCGTTTCAGGACGGCATTCGATCATGTCTTCGTCAGATGTTCGGTGCGATTACCGAACCAGTACAACAGACTCGCTAAGACTTCCGTTTGAAGCCGACGAAATATGGAGGCGGTAAACTCCGGATGGAAGATCCGCAAGCGAGAGGCGAACAACAGAAGCCCCTTCATCAATGTGAAGGCTTCCGAAAGTCTTCACTGCGCTTCCGATGCTGTTATACATCTCCACGCTTGCCACGTCTGTTCGCTTCGCATCGGTAGCGATAGACAACACGTCTCTCGTTGGGACTGGAGGCAAAAGTCGGAAACGAGTTTGTTGACCGAGTTGAATAAGGAAACGCGGTCCGCATGCGTCAACTATGAGGGATCCGTCATCAACCACCACGTTTACTGCCTCTCGGGCCCAAATAACTGTACGAGAGAAATCCAATCCAGTACTATCGGGCAGTGATGAATACGCTGTACCATGGAGGGTTGCGATAACACCAACATATCCGCATTCAGGTCCACGGGATGAAACCATGAGGCGAATGGAATCCTGATCTAACGTCCACCGAACGTTTGCATCCATCATTGTTCCAACTGAAACGGAATCTACGTTTAGGGCAAGTCTGCTAAAGTTGATATAGGTTGAGAGGCTGTCAATCTGAGCATCGCTCACATCAGAATCCCAATACACAGGAATCGCTATGCGAGAATTGGGCCCCACAGTGTAATCGTTGATGCGCAGACCAAGTACGAATGTTGGCGGCACGCGTGGGTCTTGTGCTCTCCCTCTGATATCGATCTCAGAACTGGTTGTGCATTTGTTGCCATCTACAAGTACAAGCCGAGCATCATGAATTCCCGTAGCAACAGGAGCATACTCTATTGTAACCGAGGCAACACCGCCTGCAACAAGTATTTGACCGTCTACGGGGGGTACAATGCGCCATGGTAGTGAAGGGGGCTCAATGCGAAGCTGAACGATGCTACGAGAAATGAGACCCGGGTTGCTTATCGTCACTGTACCTGTAGAGACCTGACCCGGCTGCAGGATACCCTGATCTAGAGGGTTTGGTGTTAGCACTAGTCTGTCATCAGGTGCGAGCGCAACACGCACGTTAACGGAATCACGAGACCCACACACACGATCTGTAAAATATACCTTTGTTTGAGTGCTGCCTGCGGCAAGAAGTGCAGGATCAACTTCGATAGTTACTCGCACGCTATCACCTGCCGGCACCGATACTTGACGTTCCATGATTCGAATTCCACGTGGTGCACCACTCAAGGCGATATCAATTTCTGCTCCAAGCTTACCACTGTTATTGATCTCAACAGTGCTTACGATTTCTGGCACACATGCTTCGACGGTTCCAAAGTCAACTGATGAAGGTCTGACCAAAATCTGAGGAGCGCTTAACTGGCCTTCTAAAGGCACGGAGAATGAACCGCCTACTGCATCAGTTACCACATCGAGTGTGGCCCTGGTTAGCCCCGTAGTAAGAGGCTCATACTCTACCACTATCCACTGGCGAGTATCACGCAACATTTGCACTGGTGTTGTTGGCCGTATCACTCGGAGAGGAACTCCTGCTTCTCGTATTGTTGCGCTTTGCAGCGTAACGGCTCTGCCACCTCTTACATCGATGTATACACTATCGAGCTGTTTGGATGGTGCGCATTGTTGTCTCCATGAGAGCTGCGATGGTCCATAATTATAATCAGTAGTCATGGCCTTCAAGCGAACGTTTGCCGAAGCCATCGTTGAACACGTGGTGAATGCTTCAACTTCGAGGGCGCCAATGTATTCAATAGGAACAGCAGACATCCAGGTGAATGTCACGATTGCACTATCTCCCTTTCTTAGCAAGAATGGGAAAGTTGGAATGTTCGTGATCATAGCAGATGGCAACGGAGACATGCGGATTGCACGAATGGTTGCACTATCTGCAGCCATCAATCTGATGACAAACCTCTTTTGGATAGCTACATTTACATCAACAGAGTCTATAATAGAACTTGGCGTAATTGTAAGGGATAGGTCTTCAACAAGTCCACGGACAATTACATACTCGGTTGTATCACACGGTGAAACGCGAACAAAAACGGTATCGTTGACTGGACCATTTTTTCTTGCCGTATAGGTAAAGCGAACTTGGCGAGGCTGGTTTCCCAGTATCGTGATATTGCCCGCAGTAAGTCCACTGATCTGTGAAGACGTTGTAGAGAGAGACGCTGAGGCTGTTGTGTTCCCATCATTCTTCAGCGAAATCGTGCGCTCAACAAGATCACCAGTACACATCGAACCGAGATCAATAATGCGAGGGGTGATGGTAATCACCGGTCTCATTGAAACGCCACGAAGCCCAATCTGCCAAGGAGTTTTCGATCCACGGGCAAGGGTCAAGTCGTCGTTGTCAATCACGAGCGTAACGTTATCATTTCCCGTTTGAGAACGATACTCCAAGAGCACAGTGTCAGCTTCTTTTGGAAGCAGCGTCCATGGGGCTCCAAAGCGGCCGCTCACAAAACCAAGAACGATGAATGCCTGAGGTCCAAAGTTGTTTGCCACCATTGATCGAATGATCAAAGGCGCATTTCCAGAATTCGATATCGGTATGCGAAGAGTATCGAGCGCTCTGCATTTCCCATCTACCGTTGCGTTAACGACGCTATGAAAGATTGGGGAAATGCCATAGACTCTGACTGTAATAAACGTATCTCTTGTACAAGGTCCGAATCTCACTCGGAATTTTGCTTGGATCCATCCAGTGTCTCGAACATTTGCTGTGATGTATGTGAGCGTCACTCCTGATCGAACAACCGCCGGAGTTACCGCGGTCATGTTAATCGAAGCGTCGCCACTAACACGCGTAATGTTTACGATCGATTCAAAGAAGACAGTAGAAGAAGACATCCACGGCATCGTTCGGTCAACAGGTGTTCCAACACGCGTTGTGTAAGTGAGCAGCGTGTCAACGGGGTAAGCAGAGCGTTCTCTTCTGGTACCCTGCAGGTTCACTACCAAGGTTGTTTCTGGCTGTTCTATGCGAATCAAAAGTGTTGCGTTGTGAACTCCTGCAGCAAGGGGCTTGTACTCAATGATAACCGGCTGAGGCGTGCATGATGCGATGTTGGTTGAGAGCGGCGCATTCACAACTCGGAAGTTTGCCGCATCTGGTCCAGTAATAGTTGCTGTCCAAGGCGATGCAAACCAATTGACGTTCCGAACTGTGACAGTGTCACGTCTGGCGGAGTCTGGGCACACATCGATGAATCTCAACAGACTATCACTCTGAGTTCGAAGCGCCGCGGCTGTTCGAAAAAGACCATCGCCAACAACCCAACCCGTTGTGCTATTCAAGAATAAAATGTCGTCCGTGTTGGCCCCCTCCAAACCACAATTGCGAAGCTGCCAAGACAGTCCAGCATTCGTGGTGGCGTACACAGAGGCATTCCAGCCGGATGCCCATCCTGTTGTGGCATCCAGAAGAAAGGAGCCAAACATTTGCTCACCAGTATCAAACTCGCGCCACGTTTGTCCAAGATCGGGGCTAAACCGTATGCCTTCTGTCAAACCCGGAGCCGTATTGCATTTCGTACCACCAGCCGGAACACAGATTGCGTTACCAGACATAGCAAGCTCTTCGTGCCACGGCGAGGATGCTCCCGTATATGCTAATACTTGCCAGTTGACGCCATCTGTTTGCGACCGCCATACTGTACCAGAACCAATGGCGTACAACGTGTTGGCTGGCATCGTGGCATCCCAATATGGATCAGCGAGTGCGGATTGCTTTTCATTCGTATCTACGAACATCTGGAATGTAGTGCCGCCATCCATTGTCTTGAAGAACGCATTGTATCCGCAGCCACCGCCAGTGAACCACCCTTCCTGTGCATTACGGAAGTGCCCACCCCACACGAACGGTGAATTTGCGGGCTTGATATCCCGCCAGGTGATACCACCATCAACAGACTTATACATTCCACATGGTCCAGAGCAATATCCAACCAATGGATCGAGAAACTGGATGTATTCTAGGTGGCACGCAGCTTTTGCTGCATCAATCTTGACGCCTTGCCACGTCTGTCCGCCGTCAACCGTCCGAATAACGTATCCACCGCGTTGGTCACAGGCCCAACCAAGATTGAGGTTGGACGGAAGGAAGAAGATATCAAGGTAATATCCCGAATCGTAGGGAGCCGGAATTTTTGCCTTTTCCCACCTCTGTGCGGTACTGGGTACCGTGCATAGTGCAGAAAAGATCAGCATAACGATGGTGACTGCTGTTCTCATGTGTACGAGTCTAGACAACTTAACATTATCTAGCATTTACAGCATTTACGACAAAAATCGCCCTTTAGCCCTACTTCTTAAAGGTGTCTTCTCTGTTGGGGCTAGTGGAAACCCAGACCACGCGGGTGTCTAGGAGTTGCTCGATTGTGTTGACGTATTCTTGGGCCGCTTGTGGCAGGTCAGCAAAGGCCATAATACCATCAAGAGATGATCTCCAGCCTGGGAGGGTAACGTATTCGCAGGTTACCCTGCTGAGGGTTTGCGCGTCTGCTGGGAAAGACTTTAAGGTCTTACCATCAAGCGTATAGCCCGTGCAGATTTTTAGCTCATCAAGTGCACCGAGAACGTCAAGCTTTGTGAGTGCAATCTCAGAAATACCATTTACCATAATGGAATAACGAAGTGCGGGCACATCTAGCCAACCGCAGCGTCTACTTCTGCCGGTTGTAGCGCCAAACTCATGACCTTCAGCGCGGAGTAGCTCGCCTGTTGCATCTTCGAGTTCTGTTGGGAAAGGTCCGTTGCCAACGCGAGTGCTATACGCCTTCACAACACCCATCACGGATGTGATGCTCGTTGGTGGAATTCCTAGTCCCGTGCACGCTCCACCGGAAGTTGGGTTGGAGCTTGTGACGAATGGATACGTACCATGATCGAGGTCAAGTAAAGCCCCTTGTGCACCTTCAGCAAGAACGTGTTTTCCGTCCTTCAGAGCATTGTTGAGGAGTGTTGTTGTATCTGTGATGTATGGATCAATCTGCGTGTCAAACGCTACATATTCATCAATCATTGCATCTACATCAAGGGGCTCAACATCATACAACGCACGGAGAATCTGGTTCTTCTCTGCGAGATTGGTGCGAATCTTTTCTCCGAGCGCTTCACGATCAAGGAGGTCAACGATGCGAATGCCGATGCGCAATGCTTTGTCATTATATGCTGGACCAATGCCGCGACCCGTGGTTCCAATAGAGCCTGCCTGCTTCTCTCGAGCCGCATCCATCATCTTGTGATACGGCATGATGAGATGAGCTTTGTGCGAAATGTGCAGTCTTCCCTCGATGCTGATGCCCATGCCTTCGAGCATGTGAATTTCTTCCATCAATGCAACGGGGTCAATCACTACTCCATTGCCAATCACACACTGTGTGGCTGGGTGTAGAATTCCCGAAGGAATGAGATGCAGTATGTACGTCTTACCATCAAAGACGATGGTATGGCCGGCATTTGCGCCGCCTTGGTATCGTGCTACGATGTTGGCCTGCTCAGAAAGCATGTCAACAATCTTGCCCTTACCTTCATCACCCCACTGGGCACCAACAATAATGCATACGCTCATTGAATCTGTAGCGCCTCTTCAACGGTGAGCCTCGCGTCGAAAACTTTCGACAGCCGAGTCATGGAAAGTAGCGACTGAACCTTTTCAGGAATCGAAGCCAACACTAATCGTAAATCTGATTTTCGGATGGCAGCTGATGCCCCAACGAGCATCCCAAGACCACTTGAATGCATTACGCGAATACGTTCCAGATCGAATACAACTGCGGGTCCTGATTCAGTGCACGAATCGCAAATGAGTGCATTCTCACCGAAGGCGATCACTCTTGACTGAGCCGACGGTTCTGTAACCGCAAACATGCTCATGGTTCTCAGACTTTCTGTTGTGCTACAGTACCAACATTCTTGTGTTTCACTCGGTCTGTATACCAGATGAGGAAGGATGATGCGATGTAGATAGATGAGTACGTTCCAACCACGATGCCAACAAACATTGTAAAGGCAAATCCTTCGAGTACGTCTCCACCAAGGAACACGAGCACAAGAAGTGCGGCAAGCACGGAAACACCGGTAATAAGTGTACGGCTGAGGGTTTCATTAAGCGAGAGATTCACCAATTCACTCAATGACATTCCCTTGTGCTTCTCACGATTCTCACGAATTCGGTCAAACACTACTACCTTATCATTGATTGAATAACCAAGGATGGTAAGGTAGGCCGCCAATGAATTAATACTCAGCTCTAGGTTCAACCATCCCAGCTTATTAAAGAGTACTGAGATCACGAATGCCATAAGCACATCGTGTGCGAGCGCCACAACTGCAGAGACACCATAGGCAAGTTGAAATCTAAATGCAACGTAAATCAAGATGATAATGGTTGCGATAGAGAGTGAGAGAGCTGAATCATACGCAAGCTCGTTAGACACCTTAGGGTCAACATTATCTGCACCAAGCAGAACAACATTATCCTTGGGGAATGCTTTTTGAAGTCCCGAAACAATATTTGCTGATACTGCAGATGATGAACCGGTTTGATTGATGCGAATCAAGTAGTCGCCATCCTTGCCAAAGCTCTTGATTTCTGCACCCGTAAAGCCGATGTTGCCCACTGCGTTTCTAACCTGGTCTGCGCTTGCCGATTTGTTCATGAACGAAACACTAATCTGCGTACCGCCTGTGAAGTCGATACCAAGATCGATCATGCCCGGCAGGAAACAGATAATGAGACCAACTACCGTTGCCACCAAGGACGTTATGAAGAATATGTTACGCTTGGTAACAAAGTCGATGTTCGTTTTTTTAATGAGATCCATGTTAGACCGTCCTCTTCTGTCCGATGTTGATAGTTGTAGCGCCGCTGTTCACGATAAGGCCGAACATCGCACGTGTGATGACAACCGCTGTGAAGAGGGTAATGATCGCACCAGCAAGGAGCGTAACGGCGAAACCTTTCACCGGACCTGAACCCCAAACAAGCAGTGGAATCGTTGCCAGCATGTGCGTGATATTGGAGTCAATAATTGCACTCCATGCCTTTGTAAAGCCTTGTTCTACGGCTACCTTTAGCGTCTTGCCTGCGTAGAGCTCTTCTCGCATTCGCTCAAAGATGAGAATGTTGGCATCCACTGCCATAGCCGTTGAAAGGATCAGACCGGCAATACCTGGAAGTGTAAGTGTACCGCCGAAGCCGGCTAATCCAGCAACAACAAGCAATACGTTCATCAAGAGTGCTACGTCTGCAATTGCTCCGCCCCATGCATAGTACGCTAGCATGAAAAGGATGATTAACGCAAATGACATCAATGAGCTACTCACACCACGCCTGATTGAATCTTCTCCAAGGGAAGGTCCAACAACACGTTCTTCAATAATCTTTACTGGCGCCTTCAGAGCACCCGCCTTAAGAACAACGGCCAAAAGACTCGCTTCTTCCGGACTACCAGACCCTGTGATCTGAGAAGATCCGTTTGGAATTTTGTTCTGAACTGTTGGTGCTGAATAGACCCGACCATCAAGGATGATTGCGATGCGCTTTTGAATGTTTGCACCCGTGATCTGCGCCCAACGCTCTGCACCTTCTGAGCTCATTTCCATGTGCACTGTAGGCTGGTTACTTGCAGGATCAAAGCTTGGATAAGCATCCGTTACTACATCGCCCGTGAGGTCTGCTTCGCGCACAACACCATAGACGTCAAAAATCTCAGGCGTGCCATCTTTCGCTGGTGTGCCTTCTGGTTTAGCAGAGACAACAATATCGAGATCCGTTGGCATGATGCGTTTTACATCCAAACGGTCGAGAATCTTCAGCAACTGAGGCAATTGCTTACCATTGATCACAAAACGATAAACGCCTTGCTCCGGGAAGTCTTCAACTTTCTTTAGAACAAGGTCAAACGGTTGGAATGACGACTTATCGTTCTGCGCATAATATCCACCAAGCATATGCGAGAAAGGATAGTCGCGCTTGAAGCGGCGTTGCGCCTCTTCGTCACTCAAACCAGCGTATGGATTATCCTTCTTACCGGCAGTGTCTTTATTCGCAGCAAGAGCGGCACTGTCCGTCTTTGTTGTGTCAACCTTGGCTGAGTCAACCTTGGCTAACGTCATTGAATCTACAGCAGCTGCAGTATCAATCTTCACTCCCTTGAGGAGATTGTCGATTGCCATAAAGGTGCGAATCAGTTCGCGGTTCATCGTAACACGCTTAAACTCAAGACGAGCTGTTGTCTGCAACAGTGAACGAATCTCTTTTTCGTCCTTTACGTCAGGCAATTCGATGACAATGCGGCGAGCCCCTTGCTTCTGAATATTTACTTCAGATAGCTCGTATTTATTTACCCGCTGCTTGATCACTTCCATGGCCTGGCTCACAGCGCCATCTGCATCTCTACGGAGTTTCTCTTCGATGGAAGCTTCAGTAGGATCGGCTTGGTTGCTTACGGTAAAGTATTGAAGCAGAGACTTTCCAGAAGCTCGGAAGTTGGTTAGAAACGCCTCCAAAACCTCAAGGTCTGTGTTATCTGTTTCTTTCCGGGTCTTGTCCAGAATCTTTTCGAAGTCTTCGTCGATACTCGTAGGATCTGCAGATTCTTCGATGAGCTTCAGTACGTCTACTTCGAGCGTAACGTACATACCACCGCGCAAGTCGAGGCCAAGCTTAAGCCGGCCGTTCCGCGCGTTGATGAAAGACTCACCATTGGCTGCATCCCACTGCTCCAGGGCAGCTGAATCTTTGACGAGTGCTTCTCGCTCCTGATTAAGCTGGTAATAACTAAATGTGGGCCACAACAAATATGCCGCCGCTACCACAGGAAGTAGAATGAGCAACCACTTGCTCAGATTCTTCGAACTCAAGAGTCCTCCGTTCATTCTCATTTGCTTCATTTTCCACCGCTTACCTCAACTCTAACGAAGAGCCGACATAAGGACGGCGAATATACGGAATGGTAGATTTGCAGAGCCTATGGATAGAAGAGTTGCCGATACACCGGAGATTGACTGGTCAAAGTACCCCCTTCCAAGGGTGCGCCACCACGTGAATTCTCAAGCCTACCTACCTGCTAGCCAACATCACGTTTTGCAGGAGTGGTACCCCCCTGTTCGCAACTCCGCTGAATGGGACATATGGTTCCAAAACGGTTGCCAGGCAGACGTCCTAGACATTGGTTGTGGTAGAGGCGCCTTCCTTTTGAGGCACGCACTTGCGTTCCCAGAGCTACATATTCTGGGGTTAGAGGTGCGTCAAATACTTACCACATGGATCAACAATGTGGTCTTGGGAGAAAATCTCAAGAATGCACGTGCGGAGTGGTATTCCATGGCAAATGGGTTGGATTGGATAGCCCCCTCATCTGTTCAATATGCTGTTTACCTCTTTCCGGACCCTTGGCCAAAGCAAAGACATCATAAGCGGAGAGCCTTTAGTGCAGAATTTCTAGCGATGCTGCACAGAGTTCTCGTTCCAGGAGGCAGGTTGTGGCTTGCAACAGATAGACCCGAAGTAGATGATTTTCAGCGGAAGGTTCTGGCTGGTTCAGACTTGTTTACGGTAAGTCCTCATCTGACAGATGATGAGTGGCCATTTCCGTTTACAACGGATCAGCAGATGTTTTGTCAATCAAAGGATATCCCGTACGCACGCTACTATGCAGAGCGGCGGCCCTAATATCATCCTGCCTGAGGTGCTCATTGTGGGGTACCGCAACGGATTCTTTCCCATGGGAGACTCTTTAACAGGTCGCGTCCTTTGGCACCGGCCAGATCCTCGGGCCATCATCCCACTTGATGCGATCACCATTCCACGATCGCTTCGGCAGACGCTGCGCAAAGCCCCCTACACCATCACCGTCAATGAATGTTTTGAGGACGTGATACAAGCCTGCGCAGACAGAGATGACACGTGGATTGCCGAGGACGTGATTGATGCATACACAGAGCTACATAGACTTGGCATCGCTCATAGTATGGAAGCATGGAAGGGGGCTGAGCTTGTGGGTGGACTCTACGGTGTTGCCATTGGAGGAGCTTTTTTTGGAGAATCAATGTTCAGCAGACAGCGAGATGCATCGAAGGTAACGTTTGCGCATCTTGCACACCGATTAACCAATCGCGGATTTCGACTACTTGACACGCAATACATCAACGACTTTACGGCATCGCTCGGCGCGGTGGAAATTCCAGATGCTGAGTACCAAGCTCTGCTTGCCGCTGCGCTTGCCATTCCGGTTGAGTTTGTGTGAGAGTCTTCTGCTGATTCTTGTTGCCCTCATGGCATCATCATGTCAAGTTCCACGCTACGTGCGATCAGCCGCCGCCTGCCCTCTGCCACCACCTGCGCCAGAGTGCCGCCCGGGTTCGCTTGATGTTACAACGTATGACACAACAACGAACACTGCTGCGAACGCCTCGTATTGGGCAATCGACCTTGTTTCCGGTGCAGATACAGAGCGAGAAGAATACGGATTATTGTTCCCAAGTGAGAGAAACCCAGTGCTCGTTACTGGCTACGATGCGGGCTCGGCAGGCTATCGTGGGATGATACTTCGCGCAGTTGATACTGTTAGCTCAGATGGAAGCAAAACCCTACCGCCTATTACAACCGAGGTCCGCCCGGGTGCTATCATGGGTGATGCCTCTCTTGTGAAGGATGGGGTTGCATTGTCAGAGCCGTTGAACAAACCTGTTTTTTGGGATGGGCATGCCACCATATCTCCAGATGGAAAATGGATGGTGTTTGCATCGGACAGACCTGGAGGACTGGGAGGAACGGATCTTTGGTTGGTTCATATTTCATCTGCCAACATCTATGGTCCACCACGCATATGTAGCAGCGTCATCAACACACCATGCGACGAGATATCTCCACAGTTCACACCTGATGGTTTGGGAATAGTATTTAGCTCTGCAGGACACGCCACAGTTGGCGGCTATGATGTCTTCAAAGCAAATTTCAAAGCTGATGCCGATTCGCTTGTTTTTTCATCTGTTGAAAACATCGGCAAACCAATCAACACGGAATTCGACGAAGTTTTTCCTGTACAAACCGATGCCACAACTCTGTACTATGGTTCCAATCAACAGAAAACAAAAAATACCGAGCGTCGCGATTTTGATGTCTACGTTTTGCATCTCGTAACGAACCCTGCTCCATCATACTCACCACTGCAGCCCATTGTAGAATCACCAACTCCTGACGTTCCACCTGCGTTGCCAGTTCTTCCTTCTGAGCGCGCAACAATAACAGGTGTTGTTGTGAATCAAGAGACGCAGCAGCCTGTAGTTGATGCAGAAGTCACTGCTCGTGAACGCGCTTCACGTGTGGTGATCTCTAGCACACGCACGGATTCTGCTGGACGGTATTCTTTACAAATTCCTGTTGATACACCGGTAGATGTATCGGCACAATCTGCAGAGCTCTTCTATGATGGGTTTCAGGTTAACGTTCCCAAAGAGCGAATGAAAGATACCATCGCTCGTAAGGCGCCAATCGCCCTGCCAATCACATACGTCTTGCGTGTAAACTTTCCAACGTCTGTGTTTGATAAACCGTATGATTATACGCTTGATTCAAATGCAATTGAGACTACACAGCTATGGACCGCAGCGCTTGATGAGCTGGCTGCAAATGTGCGAAGCAGTGTATCGCGCTTAAAGCGTCTCGTGCTTATTGGCCATACCGATGATGTAGACTCCGATGCATCAAACATGAAATTGGGTAAGCAGCGTGTTGACTTCACGATAAGCGAACTTGCGAAACGTGGAATTCCACGAGAGTTAATGGAAGGTCGTAGTGTGGGAGAAAGACTTATGCCAAACAGACGTCCAGGTGATCCCCTTGACACATGGCGCAAAAAATGTCGCCGCGTTGAACTTCTGAAAGTCCTCCAATGAAGTCTCGTGCTTTCTCACCACTGTTTGTTCTGCGCTATGGGCCATGGGCCATCGGCGGAATAGCACTGATCACAACTATTTTTGTACTTGTTGTGTTACGTGACGGACTTCCGACACTTGAGCAGCTTGAAAATCCGAGACAAGATTTAGCTACACAGGTCTATAGTTCTGACGGCGTGTTGCTCGAACATTTTGCAACAACACGGCGCACGTATAGTCCATTTGATTCTATTCCTCGGCAGTTTATCTCGGCTCTTATCGCAACAGAAGACCGTGCATTCTACGACCATTGGGGTGTACATTCTTTGCGCGTTGTGAAAGCAGCTATTAAGAATGTCTTTGCCCTGCGTGCTAAGGAAGGGGCTTCTACAATCACTCAGCAGTTGGCGCGCAATCTTTACTTCACGCAGGACCCAACGCTCTCTCGCAAGGTACGTGAAGCATGGACTGCATTGCAGATAGAGCGCACGTATACAAAGAATGAGATTTTAGAAATGTATACCAATGCTGTTTATTATGGCAGAGGCGCGTATGGAATTAGAGTTGCATCTCAGGTCTACTTCAATAAAGAGCCAATGCGTCTTACACTTGGAGAGTGCGCCTACTTGGTTGGCTTGTTTAAAGCGCCTGAGAGATATAGCAGTGATGACTCTCTTGGCATCTCTCGAAGAAACTTGATTCTATCGATGATGCGCGATGAAGAATTCATTGATTCAGAACAATGGGCCAAAGCTTCATCTGAGCCACTCGCGAGACCATCGGCAACGTCTATCTTCCGCGGCATCGCGCCGCACTTTGTAGAAATGATCCGTCAGCGTTTGGGTCGCGATGGCGCATGGGCAGACAAACTCAAAGGACACGATCTCTACCGCGATGGCCTTGTGATACACACAACGCTTGACTCTCGTGTTCAGCGATATGCGAATGATGCAGTTGACGAGCACCTTGCAGAATATCAACGCACGTTTGATGCCTCTTGGTCTTGGAAAATGAAAGGGGCTCTCCTATCATCAATGTTAGATCGAGCAATCTCAAAACGTGTTGACTATATCGCAGCACCACAGAATCAACGTGCTGGCGTCATTGCTCGGTACAAGAAGAACAGGCTGTTTGTAGATAGTGTAAAGCGCGAGGTAACGCTGATTCAAACGGGCTTGGTTGTGATTGACCCACGCACTGGTGGGATACTGGCGCTTGTGGGTGCCTCTCCTATGAGTATGCGATTAAATCCAGCAGCACGATACTCGCTTAATCATGCAACGCAGATTCGACGTCAACCAGGATCTGCATTCAAGCCATTTGTCTATGCGAGTGCATTAGAACAGGGACTTACGCCGGAAACAAGTGTAGAGAGCGGACCTTTTAGCACCACACTTGATGATGGTACTGTCTGGGCACCACGAGGGTCGAGCAAAAATGGCGGTGCAGTCTCATTGCGTACAGCATTGAAGTTCTCCACCAATAGTGTTGCCGCCAGACTCATCACTGAACATACTACGCCTGGCAATGTTGTTAACCTCTGTCAACGCCTTGGATTCACATCACCTCTAACTGCTGTGCCATCAATCGCCTTGGGCTCAGTGGAGGTTTCACCACTCGAGATGACCTCTGCGTACTCTGCATTTATAAACAATGGTGCGTTCATACCTCCGGCATACATCACCAAGATTGAAGACCGCATGGGGAATGTTTTGTATGAGGCGCAAGTACCCAATCAAGTTCACGATGCATTGAGTCCAACAGTTGCGTCAGACATGATTTCTATCATGCGCGGTGTTGTTGATGGTGGTACTGCATCGAGCATCCGAAAATATTTTAAGCTCGATGCGGCTGGAAAGACCGGCACTACAAATGATTTTGCAGATGCGTGGTTTGTTGGTGTTACGCCACAACTGGCGTGCGGCATTTGGGTTGGCTTTGATGATCGGCGTGTGCAATTCACAGGCGACTACGGCCAGGGAGGTCGTGCGGCTGCACCAGCCTGGGGCAGGCTTATGCAAAAGGTCTATAACGACCCAACTATACCGTGGAAGAGTACTTCGTTCGCTGTTGCTGCCGACTCAGCAGATACGGTAGGGATTGATGCAATCATCAATCCACCTGCTGAGGAAATTATTGATCAGGTGCAAGACACAACGAAATGAGCATTCACTCAATACAGTGGTCCTTCTCTGACGGAACTGCCATTCCAATTGGCACGATGTATTGTATTGGCCGTAACTATGCAGCGCATGCTCGCGAAATGGGCGCAGAGGTTGCCGATGATCCTATTGTTTTTTTGAAGCCCCCTGCAGCCTATCGCAACAATGGAAGTGTTATTGAACTACCCCGTTGGACAAATGACGTGCACCATGAAGTTGAACTCGTTGTTGTGATTGGAGCTGACTGCGTGGATGTGCATGAGAACGATGCATGGAATTATGTTGCGGGCATTGGCGTTGGATTAGATCTCACTGCACGCGATGTGCAAACAGCAGCAAGGAAGAACGGCCACCCGTGGGCTGTGGCAAAAGCCTGGAGAGGCTCAGCGCCTGTTAGCGCAATTGTGCCTGCGAATGAATGTGGACGTGGTCCATGGGATCTCAGGTGCGATGTGAACGGCACACAACGTCAGTACAGTTCAACAGATAAGATGGAGCGCAGCGTGGAGCAGCTCATCTCGTATTTGTCTGGCGTCTTTACACTGCAGCGTGGTGATTGTATTTTTACAGGAACACCTGAGGGAGTTGGGGTTATCGTTGTTGGCGATTATGTGCGTGCCTCACTTTCAACATTAACGACACTAGAGGTGAATATCGTATGAACATACTACGCATCATGAGCATCGCAATTACTGCCTCATTATTCGTTGCTGGTTGTGGAAGTTATACACGAACAGAACGAGACATTTATACGATCACTAATACCGACACTGTCATAACTGAGAGAGCGCAGAATCAACCTGGTGATCGCGACAACGGGATCATCTATCCGTCTACCCGTTCAATCACGATGGCGAGATCCGTGCATCAGCGAGACATCATTGTTGATCGGCATTATCCCGCGTTTATTCGAATGGGGCTCTTTGAAGGAATCGGTCTAATCGGTTCGCCTATTAATGGAGCAAAGAGCACGTACACGGGTCTCTTTGGAATGTTTTATGATCTCGATCAATTGTTATTCAATAGGAAGCAGGATACTTCACAGTCGTCACTCTTTAGTGGCTGCATTTATCGTGCAGGTATTGCAGAATGGAAACTCAATTGGTTCGATAACGATCCTGGTTGGTCTTGGGGAGTTACTACAGCAGAGTTTATTCGTCCAGACGCTGATAATTCGCACGCACTCATTGGAGCGGGCGTGTTAACGATTAACAAACGTTTCTACTTTCGTAGTCTCATCCCCTACCTAACAATACGTCCGTCTTTGTCGCTCTCGGCTTTGCCTTCACAGTACATCAACGCAAGCGTGTCTGCAGAGGTTGGCAGTATTGGTGGCGTTAACGTGCGAGCATACCTTGGCTATGCCTTTGGTGCAAATGTCATCAGATCACCAGTGCAGTTCGTTAGCTTCCCCTACTTTGGTATTGGAGCCTCGGTTCTTGATTTTCTCAACCGAGAAGAAGAGCTAGATGTAGAATGGAAATACCACGAGCATTCCGCATGGGAAATTGGTTTTCTAGAATTTGTGCTTGTTGGAAGCAGCGCCGAGTTGTCAGTATTTGCTCCTGAGAAAGTAGGTAGCAAAATACCGGTAATGAAGGGCGGAACAGCGCGTGTGGGATTTGCTTCTATCGCTTTACCAGTTCTCGACAACAGACTCTCTTTGGGTACATCGCTTATCAATATTGTAGCACTTGGTGCCTACGAATATGGACTCGGTGTGTTTCCGCTACGATTAGCCTATCACTGGAATCCTTTTCGCACAACGCTTGTTGTTGAGCCGTTTATCGAATACAATTTTGCTCCATCTTCTTTCGCACATCTTGGAGTGCGTTGCGCAATTCCTGTAGGTAATCAGATGTCTGTACAGCTCGTTGCTGGGTGGGCCAACGGAAGTACAGGAGCTGGAATAGCGATTCCTGGGCTGCCGGAATTGGGAACACGTATTGACAACAATACTGCTCTCAATACCTCACCCAATTTTAGCACATTCTATGTAGGTATTGGCGCAAGCTTCTTGGACAGGTTGTTTGGTCGCGGAGACCTACGATATGGCAAGGGATATCCACATGAATAGGGTACTCATAATAGTGCTCATTGGACTATGCGCAACATCGTGCTCGTACTTTGAATTCACGATGAAAGGATACACAGGGTGGCCTATCGAAACAAGAATCTTGTACGACAGGCACAGTGTATCTCGTCCGGCACAGAATGCGCTACAGCTTAAAGGTGAAGCGAGAATTGCAATGCGTTGTGAGCGGATAACAGACGGGGTATTTTCATCGGAGATCAATCTACAACCAGGCACCACACTTCGACTGCAAACACGCACTACTCCATACGATGACTCTATTGCAACGAAGCGAGGAATTATTATCGATGTAACGGATGGACAAACATCAGTTACTGTTGACGGAAAGACAACAATCTCCAATACGCCACTTCCAATAAACGCTCCATTTGTTGTTGAGCTCTATACCGACGGGCAATGGACTTGTGTTTATGTTGCATGCGTTGATGTAGGAAGGTATGAATCTGCTACGCCTTCTACTCAGTGGATCATTGCTTCGCTTCCATCAGGTGGCACAGCACTCCTTGCAGATCCTTCCATTGAACCACTGTATTCTTCTAACTGATAGCATCCTATGACTGATCGTGTTACAATTGTTGGTGGCGGGCTGGTTGGCGCGCTCCTTGGTGTAGTTCTCGCTAAGCGTGGAGCTAGTGTTCGCATTTATGAACGGCGTTCCGATATGCGCAAAGCAGAAGTTGCAGCGGGTAGATCAATAAATCTTGCAATGTCTGATCGTGGCTTGCGCGCGTTGGAAGTAGCTGGGATTGCCCACGACATTCGTGCAATTTCAATACCAATGCACGGCCGTGTGATGCATGACGTACATGGCAATCAAACCTATCAGCCGTATGGCTTGCAGGGTCAGTTCATCAATAGCGTATCTCGTGCAGAACTCAACAAGACTCTTCTTACCGTTGCTGAGCGTCATGGAGTAGAGATCATTTTTGACGCACGGTGCTTGAACATTGACCTTGAAAGTGCATCGGCTACATTTCTCCTGCATACTGGAGAAAGCATCACGTGCCATGGCGACGTTCTATTCGGCGCAGATGGTGCATTCAGTGCGGTGCGCTCTAGAATGCAAATCACAGATAAGTTCGATTACTCGCAGACTTATCTAGAACATGGGTACAAAGAACTCCATATTCCAGCCGGAGATTTGGGTGCGTTTCAACTTGAGCAGCATGCGCTGCACATTTGGCCACGTCATAGTTTCATGATGATTGCTCTACCAAACCTTGATGGTAGTTTCACTCTTACGCTCTTCTTTGCACACAAGGGCGCAACGTCTTTTGACGCGATTCAAACAAAGGAAGAAGTTGAGCAGTTTTTCGCTGAGCAGTTTCCCGATGCCGTCCCCCTCATGCCCACACTTGTTGAAGACTTCCTTGCTAATCCTGAATCGTCACTTGTAACTGTGCGCTGTTCACCCTGGGTAATGAGCGATAGGGTTGCGCTCATTGGTGATGCAGCACATGCCATTGTGCCGTTCTATGGTCAGGGAATGAACTGTGGCTTTGAAGACTGCAGGGTCTTAATGGAGTGCCTCGATCACACAAATGAAGATTGGCCATCAGCTCTTCAATTGTATCAACGTATGCGAAAGCCCGCTGGTGATGCAATTGCCGACCTAGCACTTGCAAACTTCATTGAGATGCGAGACAAGGTTGCGGACCCTCGTTTTCTATGGAGAAAGAAAATCGAGTCGTGGCTCTTTTCAGCATATCCCACAAAGTTCATTCCACTCTACACACTCGTTACATTCTCTGATGATGTGCCATATAACGAGGCAAAGAGAATTGGGCTGGCTCAAGACATGTTGATGGAACAACTTATGGACATAGGATCCGTTATTGAGGACTGGACGTCAGATGAGGCCAAAGAGGCTATGAACAGCATCATGAGCGCACTACCCGACATAATCATTGACTCTGGATTTCCCGACTAACGTGTAACAACAAACGGCACGGACTCTGTACCGATTGGAGAAACTAACCGTGCGATGTACATCCCCTGCTCCCAAGACGATGCGGGAACACGAAGAGTAAACGGATGACTTGTGGCCGCTTGGCTAACGAATTCAACATGAGACATCAACTCTCTACCCTGTACGTCTGTTACAGTAAATGTGTAGGTGCCCTTTGCATGAAGTGTGGTGGAAAGCGTAAGATCACTTTGCACTGGATTTGGTCCAACGATAAGGGGCGAACCAGTGAGTACACGAATAAGTCTGCCATCTGAAAGGCAAACACCATCTACAGTAAGACTACCATCATCAATAGTCAGTATCGGAATCTGATTTATGCGCACCAACTCTACATTGACAATGTCGAGTGGTGTACTTTTCGTATTTGAAAGTAGCACCGTACCAACAACCTTTGTTACTACGGATGTTAGCGCCTGTATATCGAGCGAATCTATTTCTATAATAATGGTGCGAACATTCAGGAGCTTATCAATGACATCACCAACGATAACACCACGCGTAACTCCAGTTGGCGCAAACGCATTAGAATTCACAGCTACATGCAGACGTAGGCGAGTATTTGGCAGATAAACAGTATCTGGGAGTAGTGTAGCACTGATTGGTATGGATACATTGGACGCGCCCATCTGCGCTGTAGTATCTGGCATTGATACATGCAGGAGCACTTTGTTCACCTTTGCTTTGAGACGAACTTCACCTGTAGTTGCACAAGGGGCAACAACGTCAACAATGATCGACTCCGAATAGTCGCGCGGTTCATTTGCAATGAATTCAATTTCCACGTCTAACGTACCGAACGGGATAATCGTCGCAGGAAAGATTGATGAGTCTGCAATAGCGAATCCAGGAGAACTGGATACATTCCGAACGACAATCGTGTCATCGTCTAAGCTGCGTATTGTGAGAGTCCGTCTATACGTGCGCATAAAATCAACAGCACCAAATTCCAAGAGCGGTGGGATGTCTATGCGCGTAGGGTCAATGGCAACCACCATACCCCCTGCCGTTTGTCTGCATCCTGAACTGTCCGTTGCTACAACGCTATACGTGCCTGGGTCTCCTACTCTGATTGATCGCTCTGTCTGGCCATTACTCCAGAGATAGAGCATAAAGCCATCAGATGCTGTGAGCGTAACGCTATCGCCCTGGCACACATCACCGCCACCACTTGCAGCGAGCGTCTTATGAAAAGGTGTCTTCCAGATAAATCCTTGCATGATGCGACCAGGTTGCCCAGCCGTTGCACCCCATGGACTATCACGAACATCATCTGCTGTCTCTGAGGAAATATGTACTCCCGGTACACCGCCATCAATGATGCCCGTAATAGATGGGGCTACATTCGTTGCAATGATTGCGCCCCCACCGCCACCGCCACCTGGGCCATTAGCCTGATAACGAGCACCAATAACTCCTCCGTTGCCACCGCGCACATCAACAAGAAGCGGTCCATTAGCAATCAAAACATCTAACAATACCGAGCCTCCTGCACCACCACCGCCAGCACCGTCTCCTGGTTGTTGTGGGAATCCGTTCTTCCATGCTACAGTGTCGCGAACAGACAGACCACTTGCAATGATGTTCCCGCCATTACTCGTGATTGAATTTGCCTGTATAATCACAATCCCACCACCAGCTGCGCCAGGAGTACCCTGAAGATTATTCTGATGACCGCCACCGCCGCCACCGCCGAGATATAGTCGTTGTTTTAGGAGGAGTGAATCAACGGCTTGGCCCGGATACCCCCCTTGAAGTTTATATACGCTGCAGAGTGAATTGGCATCTCCGCCATGGCCGCCCATTCCTGCGCTGCTTCCACCGGCACCTCCGGCATTTCCACCATTTCCGCCACCACCGCCGGTGGCAAATGGACCTCTGCTTGAAAGTGCAATCGTTGATGCCACTGTTGCAATTCCATCACCCTTTTCGCCACCGTCACCATAAATGTAATAGGAGCCCCATTTTGTGGCAGAGCACACACCTATTGGTAAAGACGCCGCGCCACCTCGAAAACCCATTCCGGATACATCAATGTTTGATGTCAGACGAAGGTTGCCATCCACGCGAAGTACAACAACACCACCGATAGTGCCATTCCAAGGCCTCGTTGTAACTGTGCCCACGATGTTGGCATCTACGTAGCGCGCTACGCTCGCGAGTTGTATGCTGCCCTTTGCATCATACGGATGAACCCACGTGGTTGTGAAGGTAATCCTATCGTTTGCAATAGAACCGATGGTGAGAAATTCAACACAGCCCGCTCCGTTCATGTCTCGAATGGTGCCATACGTTGAATCATCGGTCTCCGTGATTCGTGCGCCCTTCATCTGAATCATCAGAACTTCGTCGCCAACGCTAAACTGCGTTAGTCCACGGACGCGAACTGTACTATCACAGGGAAAAATTTCAACGATACCTTCGTGCCGGTTGATTATGCCTGAAATTGGCGTTTCAGCAGCGGGTGCCTGTGGTTGTGCCACGCCCACAATTGAGGCGATAAACAATAGTCCAACGATATGGTGCCAGATTGGTGCCACTCTCTTACGTGTAATCGTTCCAACTTCCATGCCAATTTTCACAACTTTTCCCCATCTTTACGCACCATGAAGCCTATTTTTCCCCAAGCTCTCCCCAAAAAAGCAACCATTGGGATCATTTCTCCTTCTTCTCCGCAACGCGATAAGGCGAGACTAGATAAGGGGATACGCTACCTCGAAGGTCTCGGATACACCGTTAAACTTGGTACTCATGCTCGATCAAGCCACGCTGGATATCTCGCTGGCACAGATCAAGAACGATTGGCCGACCTGCATAACATGTTTCGTGATCCACAGGTAGACGCAATCTTTTGTTCAAGGGGGGGATATGGTTCTGCACGAATCCTGCCCAATCTTAACGTCAATCTCATTAAGAAACACTGTAAAATTTTCGTAGGATTCAGTGACATAAGCGCGCTTCAACTCTCTTTATGGAATTCCTGTGGTCTTGTGACATTCAGTGGTGCAATGCCCAGCGTTGATATGGCAGATGGATTTGATCCTGCATCAGAGGAACAATTTTGGCGAGTACTTACATCTCGTAAGCCGATGGGCGCTTTGAAACAATCAATGCCGCTACAGACCATACAACGTGGTGATGCAGAAGGAAGAATTCTTGGGGGCAATCTTAGCGTAGTGTGCTCCATGCTTGGCACACCGTACATGCCTTCACTTCGCAAATGTATTCTTGCACTCGAAGATGTTGGTGAAGAATCGTATCGCATAGATCGAATGCTCACCCAACTATCATACGCAACTGCGAGCGCACGTGCATCAGCAGTTGTGTATGGGTTCTGGTCTCAAGACGGGCGTCCACGGGGCTCAACAGCTCATCGCGATGTTCACGAAGTGATGGCTGAAAAACTTGATCTTACTAGCGGACCAATAATGTCTCATCTCATGTATGGTCATGAGCCTACAAAACTTACCCTGCCATTCGGTGTGCTCGCGCGAGTATCAACACGCACGAAGAGACTGTCCTTGTTGGAGCCTGCTGTTCAATAAGTATGCGGCGTTAGACCAAACGACTCGCTACGGCAGGCAGTAGATCTATGATTTGCTCTACCTTACGATCACACAGATGCTCAACAGCAGATAGATATGCGGCATTGTGCCAGAGTGACCCGTAAGCAACGACTCTTTGTTCGTGCTGTGGTTGCAGTCCACGAACAAGGTCTGCTAATGCAGTTGCACCTGAATTTCGAATGTGGGATGCAACAACATCTCCTTCGTCAGCATACGTAAGAACGGCAGACCCAAGCCGCGCTACACCGTCAATTGATGCCGAGCGCAATGCAACTCGCACACTCTCATGATCATCGGCATCAGCGCGCACGTAAGCCGCAATCGGACGAATAAGCAACGTGGCAGCTCCACGCCCATCAAGCATGCGCGCTACGGCCTTGCATGCTTGGCGGCCAAGCCAGAAGCCCCCTCCGGCATCATCTATTCGTGGACCCCACCCACCGCAGCGATGAAGAGCACCGGAAGAGTCGCGCGAAAGGGCAATGCTTCCTGTGCCGGCAATGAGCACCGTACCGTGGTCTTTGCCAAAAGCGCCCTGTAGCACAAGTTCGGCAACACTCATCACAACAATGTTCGGTGCGTTGGTACCAACGTAGGTTTCCCACGAATTGTGAACAGCCATGTGATACCGATGAATCTCTGCCTGAGTCCAGATGCCCGCCATGCCGATGATCACTCCATCCAATCCAGATGTGATATCGATGTCGGGCGATACGGACGTAGTAGCAAGGAAAGATCCAAGCATGCGGCACAGCTCTTCTGTTCGAAGAATAGTGGCTGTAGGTTTAACAGTAGGTAGAATCGTACGAGCCACACACAGGCCATCGATTGCTAAGCCCACATCTGTTGTAGACCCACCGCCATCGATAATCACAGTTCGCATAGTGTGTATGTTATTAGATCAGTCTGCTTTAGGTGGTTGCCAGTTTCCACGGCGCCACGACTGCAACTCAATTGTTACAGATCCTACGTAGACCTTCATCTTGGCTTTGATTGGAATGCGTGATTCATCATCAGCGAACCAGCCTTCAAATCTTCCTGAAAGACCATAGACACCAGTCCAGTTAGCGTCCCCACTAAAATATACCGTCTTAACGGGATATGAGGAAGCATCAATAGATGTTGCTTCTTTTCTGCCACCAAAGTTGATCACTGTACTAACAGTGTCTTCCATGATGATAGTTGGCATGCGAAGACTTTTCTTTGAAAGCAACAACGCCCGTGCTGCAAAAAGCAACGAGCTGCCCTCATTGAATCTCTTCTTGATTTCGATGGTTTTTGAGCTAACTTTTTTCTTCTCTTTATACTTCTCCGCGACTATCTTTTTGTCAACGTAGTCAAAAAGATATTGATCGAATTCCCAAACCTTTGGCTCAACTTCTGTGTTGGCTGTAAATCGCTGTGAGAATGTTGCAGAAGTATCCATCCATGATTCATATACGGAATGCAAGGACACAAAAGGAATATTTGGGTGCGAGTCGATAAAGACTTTAACCTTGATTGCTTTATTCCCTTCATGCGTGGTATACGGCTCAGTGATTGTCTTTATTGTTCCGAGTGAAATGTTCAGATACGACACGCGATAGACGAGCTCTTCGCCTGGATAGATGAACGATGACTGAGAAGAAGCTTGTGCAACTCCAGCCAAAACAAGAAACGCTAGGCAACACGCCCGAATGATAGATGTCTGCATTAAATGCCTGAACTTTCTTTGTTACTGGTGCTTACTTAAGGCGAGCGATCTTTTTTGCTTCTGGAAACAACTCTATGGCCTTCTTTGTCTGCTTGTCCATGGTTAACATCACGGCTGTATAACCATTGTTGTTAAAGACGGCCCGCCCAACGAGAGCCTTAATGACGAGATGAAGATATTCCTCGTCCTGCTTGTATTCGTCTGCCTTCCACTCAACCTCTTTGGCTTTCGCAAACGACTTCATGATTTCGATGTCTGCATCTGATATGTTAAACTCACGCAAATACTTCTTGAGATCAGATCCGTACGTTGTTCGGATATCCTTACCACGATTCTTCATGATTTGATCTGCAGTTTCCCAAAATATATTCTTTGCACGCAGTTTTCGTGCGAGGAAACCAACGGTATCCTGCTTTACAATGTAGTCTGGAGTGACTCCACCACCGCCATAAACCGTTCTACCACCGATAGTTTTGAATTGTGGGCGGGTCTTTGATGAATCATCACCTTTGTGATCAATGTTGTCTCCCTCATCCCCTTCATCTCTGCCATCTCCACGGTAATATTTTGATTTGTCTTGGTACGGACGCTGAATGAGTCTGCCAGAGGGCGTATAGTAACGAGAGATTGTTAATCGAAACGCCGAGCCATCGCCAATAGGGTATTGACGCTGTACAAGCCCCTTACCAAATGATGTTTCTCCAACAACGATCCCCCGATCAAGATCCTGAACTGCGCCTGAAACGATTTCACTGGCAGATGCTGAGCCGCTATTGATGAGCACTACAAGCGGGACGTTCTCAAGCGAGCCACCGCCTGTTGACATAAAGTCTTCATCAAATTCTGGACGACGCCCCTTTGTGTACACGAGTTTTTGTCCAGCAGGCACGATCTCATCTGCAATTTTAAATGCTTGGTCTAAGAAACCACCTGGATTGTATCGAAGATCAAGCAGCAATCGTTTCATTCCTTGAGTGCGCAGATTTGCTGTTACGTTCATGAGTTCGTCATACGTGGTTGCGCTGAAGCGGTTTATGGTTATGTATCCGATGTCGGTTCCATCAATCATAAATGAAGCATCAACTGAATTGATTGGAATCTTATCGCGCGTAACATCAAAAACGAGCAGGTCTTTCTCACCAGCTCGTCTGATATGCAACTTTACAACTGTACCTTTCGGTCCACGCAATTTCTTTGGTACCATCTCTCGTGTGAGCTTGATGGATGATGTATCATTGATCCGCACGATCTTATCACCTGCTACTATTCCAAGGGCATCGCTCGGACCACCAACAATTGGCGATACCACAGTTACGGTGTCATTGATGATGTCGAACTCAACGCCAATACCATCAAAAGATCCGCGAAAGTCTTCTTCAACCTTCTGCATTTCTTTTGCTGTGATGTACACGGAGTGTGGATCAAGCTCATCAAGCATTCCCTTAATAGCTGCTTCTGTGAGTTTCTGTGTGTCTACTTCTTCTACGTAGTTTTTAACAGCCATAGACAAGACGTCAGAAAACTTCCGAGTCTGGTCCATTACCGAGTCGCCAGAAAAGGCCGGCTGGACGTAAAATCCGATACCGATTCCAACGGCAATTGCTGTAATGGCGAGGAGAACGATGCGCATGGGGCTTTTCTTCATTGTGCTAATAGGCATATATGGCGTCAAAGCTACGAAAGCAAGACGAGCATGTAGACGCTAGGCTGTTGATGCAAGTGTGGCTACCTGACTATACAAACCGTAGTAACAGTTCCGTAATCGGTAGTAATGAGGCATCCGTAGGCACCTGGTCCGAGCTGGGCAACATCTAAGAGGATTGCCTTGGTGGACTGGCCCTGCCACGAACGTTCTAGCACGGTAACGCCTGATACATCCACGAGCTGCACTTTTACAGATTGCGTTGGCCTCTGGAGCACAAGTGTGAGTTCATCATTTGCCGGCTGCGGAATGGCCTGTACGCCACCAACAATGCGCCCTGTGGTTGCATCAATTGGCACATCGCACCGGCTTAGTCCACTATAGGCAAGCCCCCTGCCTCTGCCTGAGACTGCGATTTTTCTAACGAGACATCCTTGCCAGATTTCAATGGTATCGTGGAGTATTACAGAAGTGTCTGATATACGGGGCTCAAAACACACAATCATGGAAGATGTGCCCGATAGGCGGCTTACTGTGATCGTGAATTGATGTTGTGGCACAGAAAAGAGCATGTTCTGTTGAACATATACTCGAGGAATTGAAATGGATTGGACGCCAAGATTGCTGAGTGTTATAGTGTCACATGTGAGCGTGCCTATAGACTGAACACCCAGGTCAAGGAATGTCAGCCGAGAGAGATCCCCACCCACAGCCATCATAAAACCAGGTATTGTGTCAATCATGCGGTTGATGTTATCTGCTGAGTCAATAGCCTCAAAGCCGTAGATAGCGTCGAGATAGGGATCTGTTACTTCAATGTGATACGTGCGTTCGAGCTCTACTGAATCAACAAGTGTGACCACACAATTCAATGTTACGCTGTCCAACACACGTGCCGATCGCAGCCCAAGATCTGAGCCTACGTTGTCATTGATGAACACATCCACCATTGTAGAACAAACGTCAGCATTGCCCTGAATCTTAGGACCTTCTTTATCGAGCTTCTCTTCAATTTGTGCTGCGAGCACCGCACGTGCAAGACATGCGTCTCCTATGAGCAATGTATCGGAGACTACTTGCTCTGACGTACCCGTCCTACAGAAACGAACCATACGTCTTTCACCCGAGGCCATAGTGAAAGGGACTACAGGTTCTAACACGCTGGTTGATCCGCTAAACCCAATGGAGGTTATGGTATGTGAATGAGCGCCGTAATTCTCAATCTCAAATGAGTCGCATCTCTCGCGTCCGATAGGCACTATGTATGCGCGCTGCAGTGATTGCGGATTGTTGCGAGATCCCACTGGAGAAATGGTAAAACCCGGAAGGACAATATCTAATCGCGTCACCTGATCAACTGCATCTTTTGCTTGGATTGAAATTGAACCGTCTAGATAGAGATCACGAAGTGCTATGAGGAACGTAACAATTGTTTGCGGCGGAGCAAACAGACCTGATGTGAAGGTAGTATTGACTTCGGTACCAGGAATAACAGATATCGAATCTACTCGCGTATCTGCAATGAGTGAGTCTGTTATCGCACCCTTAAAATCGTAACACGTTACGAGACCACTGATTGATGGAGGTGTAATATCGAGTGGACGAAAAGACATACCACCGATGTAGCCATAGGAATTCGCATCTCCATATCCATACACATAGATCCCAAATGTTGTGTCTGCCGTGATCACGTGCACGCCATCTGTCATACGGATTTGTGCCCACGAAAACCCTGTTGTACTTATCTGACTGAAAAGGCCAGGGTTGACCTGTGCGCCATCTAGCCTCAATGATGGAATTCCCAAAGTGGGAATGACAACATTTGTCCACTGTTCAGTATAGACAGAATCAACTGCAACAATACTCCCACCCTTCGTGTCATAGATGTAGGACTGAATGTTGATAAATCTATAGCTCGACATGAATTGTTCGGCTGGTGGAATCAACATCATAAATGGATCACCAACACGAGTGACGTTACCCTGACCCTGGCCTTGCAAAGACGACGTCTTCTTGTAGAGTGCCGTGAGTGCTGGGCGCGATGTCTTCACTTCTCGAGCAGTTGTAATGTTGTCTTCGAAGAATGTCCCTGCTGCAAGAATTGTTCTTTCTTGACCATCAACTATTACAGCCGTAGAGTCGAATGCAGCAACAACGCGATAAATATCTGAACCAACCAATGCTTCATTCGATGATTGAGCAAGGGGCGTCAGGAAGGCACTCTTACCCCAGGCTCTGATTGGGTTTATCTGTTCAACGAGGCAATCACGTGAGCTCAACGTTGACTTAAATGATAACGGCAAAACTGTGCGTTGGTGTCCAGCAAAAAGTGCGACTGGACGAGATGCCTTAATGAGAGACCCTGTGAGATCTGCGGTTCCTGGCAATCGCAGATCCGCTTGCACAAGATATGATTGCCCCTTATCGAGAAAAATACGTTGTCGAAGTTGGCTTGGATTACTCGGAGTTGGCGCCGACGGTGTAATATCTACACTGGTGCTATCCTGAGTAGCTACCACAGCAAACTGAGATGGTGTTGAATTATAATCAAGCGTTCCCGTAACAGTACTTACGCGGACATCCGAAGGATAGCATATAACAACGTAGTCTTCCGCGATTGCATCCGTAGGAAGTACCAAGAACGCGTCACTTGTAGTTGTTGCCTGATTCAGTGCATAGACTGTTACATCATCACTAGAAACGATGTGGACACTTTTAGGGGAAATAGTTTCATTGTCCGAGCTGTTGAAGTTAAAGCCTACCCCATTTTCTGTTATTCCACGAAGCTCGGCTTCTCGATAATACATACTTGTTGAAAAGAGCCGACGTATATCATCAATACGAAATGAAATGACGTTTTCAGATCCATCTGCGAAACGCCACGTAATTGTGCCAGTGGTTGGTCTTTCTGCTCCAATATAGATGTAGAGCTCATGCTCTTTCTGAAGCACTGGATCATTCGCAATTTCAGATTCTGTGTTATGAAAGTTTGGCAAGAATGTGAGCCAAAAATCCTTGCCCTTGCTATCAGGCCACTGCTGTGATTGGGCGTTCGTGCTACTGAGTAGCACAAAGGCAAGGACAGAGAGAAATAGTTGGCGAAGTATCACAGATTCATCTTGCCTCGATAGTTTCCGACCACATCAAACAGTTTCACAATAATCTCGGAGGCCGATAGTGTCACTGTGGCAAAGCCCCCTCCAGATAAAACGGCCTGTGTATGCGAACCCCGTTTTGACGGTCTGCTTCCGCCGCCGCCGCCTGATACAAGACAACCAAAACGATCATTTGGATGTTTGATTGCTTGTAGGTCATGCTCGTGCCCGCAGCAATACAATGCAACACCATATTGATCTAAGATGGGTTTGACATTTTTCACGAGAACGTCTGAGTCCCCATAATGTCCGTAACTCCGCAAAGGGTGATGACCAACAACAATTGTCTTTTGGGCAGTTGAATCAGAAAGAGTGCTCTCAAGCCAGGTAAGCTGCTCCTTCCACCCTTCCTTTTTCTGCAGAAGTGGTGTGGTATCAAGAGCTATAAAGGATACTTTCGTTACAGAATCAACCGCGAATTCCGTGGACCAGGTACGACCTGGCATATTCCATTGCGGATTTCGTTTCCCATACGCCACTTGTGCATCAATATCACCTCGATGGTCATGGTTACCCAGAACGGCCCACCATGGCAGATCTAGCCCTTCGTATATCTTTTCATACTTGGAGACCCACTGCGGGTCTATGGCCGACGAAACACCACTTGGATAGATATTGTCGCCTGTGCTTAGAACAAACGTGGGCGTCTGCCCTTTTGGGGGCCTTTCCTTCATTCTTCGCATTCCAAGAGCCACTTTTTTCTGCAAACTGCCGCCCGTGCCCCAATCGCCTATGACCAAGAATGTGAATGATTCATTGTTGACAAGTTCCGAAAACGCTCGTAAGGGGCTAGTGAATAGCCCGGTAGCAAGGGTTGTGATAAAGTGACGGCGAATCATCATTCGCCAAAGTACGATATTCGCGACGTGCAAAAACTCTCCTATGACCAACTTGTTGCGGTGCGGCTCACACCCGATCAAGCACCAACTGCCTCTAAGCATCCCATCGTAGCTGTCTTGCACGATATTCGTAGTCTTTACAACGTAGGCTCCATCTTTAGATCAGCAGATGCCTTTGGAATTGAGCGGCTTGTCCTCTGCGGCTATACCCCACAGCCCCCTAGAACAGAGATTGCAAAGACTGCACTAGGGGCAGATCTCGTGGTCTCGTATTCGGTATGCGAGTCAGTGTATGAAGCCGTGAGAGACCTACGCGATGCTGGATACCATGTTTTTGCAGCGGAGGTTGCACACGGATCAATGTTGCCTCAGAACCTCGGTCCCCATCACTTTCCCCTCGCCATGATTTTCGGGAACGAACTCACTGGCGTGCCTGATGATCTCTTAGCCCTTTGTGAAGGGGCTCTTGAGATCCCGATGTTTGGTACCAAACACTCTCTTAATGTTGCAGTGGCCGCAGGCGTCCTGCTGTCAACAGCCGTTCATCGATATCGAGAAACCTCACCATGATAATTGCCATTCCTACGCTTTCGCTTGCCGAACCGATTCTAGCTAACGTCCACGAGATCTGCGCCCAACGTGGGTGGGAGATAAAGAGCGCTTCCCTTGATCAGTGCGGCAAAATGCTGCTGAACAATAGTGTGGAAATGGCACTCACGAGTCCCCTCGGATATGGTAGTGGAGTTGGCAAGGTAGACTACCGAGTAATCCCCGGACCGTGTGTTGCGCTTCAAGACTACACCAATGCCTACGGAATCTGGTTTCCAGATGGTGGAAGGGGGCTAGCCACATACACGTCTGCAGAGCCAGGGTCATTCGCTACACTTGCTGGCAGAATGGTTATGGCCGAAAAGTTTGACGTGGTGCTAGCCGATGCTCCGGAGGGTTCCGAAGGCGACTGTGTTATAGGTCCAGTTACTGGAGACTCAATACCGGCAATTGACCTTGGTGAAGAGTGGTTTGACCTCATTGAATCGCCCCTTCCACTCGCAATTTGGGTAGCACGTGTTGACGCAGATATTTTGGAGGTTGAAAGCACGGTTGCACTATTCGCAGATCAGCGTCAATTGGAGCGTCATGTGAGTGAAATGATTCCTCCAACGTCAGATCGTATGCCGCGGGAAGGAAAAATCCTATATCGCTGGACGTCGGACGTAGAAGAAGGACTCGATGCTGCTCTCCACACGATGTTCTATCATCAGATGTTGCCAGAAATTCCTGCTATTAAGCTCTACGGCAAAGACTAACATTCTACTGGTATCTTTGTGATCATTCAATTGGAGAATACACAATGCAACTCTACGTAGACAGTGCCAACCTCAAAGAAATTCAACACGCCGCTTCAATGGGCTTCATCAGTGGTGTAACAACCAATCCGTCGTTACTCGCCAAAGAAGACCCATCTACAAACATTCGCGATCTGATCCTCAACATTCACAAGAGCATTGGTGGTCATATCAGTGTTGAGGTAATCAGCACTGAGACGGACGGAATGTTGCGCGAAGCGGACGAGATACTTTCGTGGTTCCCTGAAGCAACAATTAAGATCCCATTCATACCTGCTGGACTTGCTGCAGTCCGCAAACTTTCCGACCAGGATATTCCAACAAACGTAACGTTGCTCTTCACTGCAAATCAGGCGCTCATCGCTGCTAATGCTGGGGCTACATACGTAAGTCTGTTCTTGGGCAGGCTTGATGATATCGGCACAGATAGTATGCAGGCCGTTCACGACACCTGCGAAATCTGGGACGCTCAGGGTCTAGACTCATTTATTATCGCTGCATCAATCCGTACACCAATCCATTTGCTTGAATGCGCAAAGGCCGGCGCTCATATCGCCACGGTTCCATACAAAGTGCTCATGCAATCCATGAAGCACCCGCTTACAGATTCTGGGCTTGAAACGTTTATCAAGGACGCAACGAAACTCACGATGTGATTTGCGTGTTGTGAAGTCTATGAATAAGATCTTGCGCCTCGCTCTGCTTTCACTCCTGCTGTTTACATTCTCTTCCGTCCACGCCAATGAAAAGGCCGTGGGTAAGAGTGCCATGGAGTTTACTCTCGAAGATCAGTTCAGCCAGAAGTGGTCATGGTCTAATCATTGGAAGGGTAAGCCTACAATACTTGTGATGAGTGATTGGAAAGGCAGCGACTATGCAAATAGATGGACGGCACCACTTGTAGCACGTTTTAAAGATCGTGTGCAATATGTTGCCCTTGCCGATGTATCGCTTGCCCCAAGCTTTCTCAAAGGGTACTTGCGCGACCGGTTTAAGGGTGTCTACCAACATAGTGTTCTCTTAGACTGGGATGGTGACGTGTTTACGCATTATGTTGCACAGCCCGGTCTTGCGAACGTACTCTACATAGACTCATCGGGGATCGTCCGCCTACACACATGGGGGCAAGGGGCTCAGGATCACGTTGAAAAATTCGCAAACGCACTTGACCTTTTGTTAACTGCACCGTAACCACGTGGTCTGCTCATGCCAGTACTTGTTGATAAATCCGCAAAACGTCTAGAAATTGTGCGCAGTGCAGCGGATGTATTTGCTCGTACCGGATATCACGAAACCAAGATGCAGGATATTGCCACTGCTGCCGATATTGGCAAGGGTACGATCTATGAATATTTCCGCACAAAAGAGCAGCTCTTTCTTGCTGTTTATGACGTGTGGATGAGCGACTACGAAGCATTGATTCAACAACGTGTAGATGCATCACCCGATGCAATGAGTAAGGTTGATGCAATCCGCGATAGTGCGGTTGAGTTTTATGAGTCTCGCGCTGAGCAGGCACCCCTTCTCTTAGAGTTTTGGGCTCATTCGCTACGAACAGATAATCCGGCATTTCTTGAACGCATTACACGCACGCGTACGTTCTTGCACAATCTGGGGATCAAGCTAACGCGTGAATTAGTTGATGCAGGCTGGTTCACAGAAGTAGATGCCAAGGCGTTCGCAGATCTAGAAGCGGGTATAAGCGACGGTATTTTTCTTGCATGGGTGCTCGAAGGCAGATCGTTTTCGCTCCACAAGGCATTTACGTTCCGCCAGAGTGTTATCGGCCTTGGGCTTCTATCGCCAGACGCCAGAGCGCTGCTTCATGAGAAGTTGGGTCGCAAACTAAAACGCGGGCTATAAAGTAACCGAACATTTCTCATAGCGCTACACCAGCATGAGATATGCAAGCAATGCTAGCGAACCGTAACGCACCGTTGTCTTTATCTCCGGACGGATTGATGATCGCTCATAGTGATCTACAAGCCACGCGATGAGTAGCGTGATGATCATGATGGAGACCATCATAACAAGTCCGCCAGCGAGTCCAAACTCCCGAGTTGATGTACGACCAATACCGTCCCACCACGGCGTACCAAAGAGTAGCACGAGATGGATAACGTAGATATAGAGCGATCGCGTACCAAATAACACATACCAGTTTCGCAGTCGGTATGTATGCTGCAAAACAAAAACGCAGCCACTGAAGATCATGAGAACAATTCCAACTCTGCGCACAACAAGGAGAACGCTTTCAGGTGACTCAAGGATATTTGACGTAACACCATTGGCTAAGAAAATGTGATGCAAGGCAAGGGCAACGCCAGCAATCACACCACCAACCAGAAGACCGAGTTTCTTCAGCTGCTGATCACGAAACTGGTTTGGTATACTATGCAGGTATGCGCCAACTGAAACTCCAAAGAACAGATACGAACCGAATGGAAAAAACGGAAATAGAGATCCATGTGCCGAACTCAGGTAAGGGGCTAGCCATGCCGGCGCATTTAACTCAATAATCGGCAGTCGCATGAGTGGTGTTACAGCAACAATGAAAACGCCTACGAACAGTCCCACCTTACCCATCGAAGCAACTGAGCGCGTTTTCTGCACGATCAGCACATACACGAGCAACGTGATGCCCGTTAGCTGCAAGATGTTTACCGCAAGAAAGCTCTTCATCGCATTTGATGATAGAAACGGTAGATCCCAAATCCTATTTGCTGGAAAAAAGAGGAGATAGCCAAGCCCCGTGATCGTAATCGCCCATCGGATGCGTTTCCCCACCGCATCCTCGCGAATTTGACCATCGGGGTTGCGCTTCGTTGCAAACACATGTACCGCACCCGACACCATCAAGAAAACTGGTGCGGTAAAACCACGAATCCAATGCCATACGCTCCAGGGGGCCTGTGTGACGTCGATTATTGATGGCGACACGAGAGCATCAAGAACGTGACCTTGCATCATGAAAAGCATGGCAAGGAATCGAGCAAGATCAAGCGCATATAACCGTCCATCAGACGCTAAAGTGTGGGTGGTTGTGGATTTGCGACCTTCACGCTCAGCGATGGCCCTTTTAAAGGGTTGTACAAGCGAACCTCGATATGTAGCATACAGCGCTTTCATGCTGCAAAACTCACGAACACTTGTATCAGTACCCAATGAATCGTTTTTCACGCTTTTGTCAGAGATCCTGGAACGCAAGGCGTTAGCCATATGTTTGTTATCAGCACTCATTCAACGCGGGAGTATTGTGAAGGTCATAATAATCGGAAGTGGTTTTGGCGGCCTTACAGCAGCTATCAGGCTTTGTGCAAAGGGGTTTGATGTTGAGATTGTAGAAAAACGCGATAAGCCAGGAGGTCGCGCATACGTCTATGAACAGGATGGATTTGTGTTTGATGGCGGTCCAACAATCATCACCGCCCCATGGCTTATTCATGATTTGTTTGAACTCTGCGGCAAGAAGACTGATGACTATGTAACACTTGTTCCCATTGATCCATTCTACAACGTGCGGTTTCAAGATGGAACGGTTTTTCGTTACAACGGAAATCGCGAAGATGTCATTCGTCAAATCCGTGATTTTAATCCCGAAGATGTAAAAGGCTACGAGCGTTTTTTCGAAAAGACTGCTGCGATATTCAAAACTGGTTTTGATCTTATCGATCAGCCATTCACGTATGTAACAGACATGCTAAAGGTGCTTCCACAATTGATCGGCCTACGCGCTGATCGCAGTGTTGCTTCGTTGGTAAACTCGTACATCAAAGATCCTCGTCTTCGTCAAGTCTTTTCATTTCACCCCCTGCTTGTTGGCGGTAATCCGTTTCAGACTACAAGCATCTACGCGTTGATCCATAAGCTTGAACAAGAGTGGGGCGTCTGGTTTGCCATGGGAGGTACCGGTGCATTGGTGAAAGCAATGGTGAAGCTGTTTACTGATATGGGCGGACGTATCAGGTACGAATCCGAAGTTGACCAGATTCTTATAGCCCCTTTACCAACAGAGAATCCACGCGCTCATGGCGTTCGCCTCGTGAGTGGCGAAGAGATTGATGCTGATGTTGTGGTATGTAATGGAGATGTGGCGCAGGCATATCTCTCGCTCATTCCAGACGTGTATCGAAAGCATAACACGGACAAACACATCAAGTCGATGCGGTATTCAATGTCATTGTTTGTGATCTATTTCGGTACAAACAAGCAATACCCAGATATGGCGCATCATGAAATTCTGATGGGTCCGCGCTACAAAGAACTCGTTGAGGATGTTTTCACACAAAAGCATCTTGCGGAAGATTTCTCGCTGTATTTACATCGTCCAACTGCCACAGATCCATCACTCGCCCCACCTGACTGTGATTCGTGGTATGTGCTATCTCCAGTTCCACATCTTGAATCAGATACGGACTGGACTATCATGAAGAAGGTATACCGAGATCGCATTATGAACGAACTTGAAAAGCGATACATGCCGGGATTACAACAACACATTGTTTCAGAACATATCATTGACCCCGTACATTTCAGAGATACACTTAACTCACATCTTGGAAGTGCCTTCTCTGTAGAGCCCATACTAACACAGAGCGCGTGGTGGCGGCCTCACAACAAGAGTGAAGACATTGCGGGACTCTATTTTGTTGGCGCTGGTACACATCCAGGTGCAGGGCTACCGGGCGTCATGAGCAGCGGGACGATTGCTTCAAGAATGATTGCAAAAGAAGCAGTGGATGGCGCTCAATAACGGAGCACATCGTATTGTATCGGAACGCCCACTACAAGCTGTGTATGACCTTAAAGAAGCATTCATTTGTTTGAGAATGCGATATACCCTGAGTGCAATTCAACGCCAAGTAGATGATGATGATGTTATTATTCGTCCAACAAATGTGAAACCTGCAAAGCGCTTATCAATACATTGCGCGGTTGGGTCCTGCTCGGATGTGGAGAACAATACGGCAACGAGCGTGGGTAGTTTGTTAATACTCTATCAAAGACATCGGCCCGCAAAAAAACACAGAATAAAGTTGTCGCCGTCTAATGTTCACGGTCACTCTTTATTGGTGCTGGATGAATCACAAATGAGTCACCTGGTGACTGTAGTCCATAGAGCGGAATCATTTCAACTCGCAGACTTGTAATCTCTCTTTGAAGTGCGAGATAATGAAAAGGGCGCACAGTTCCACCAGGATAGAAGTCGTCATGTCTACGCAAGGTTTCTTCGAGATAAAGAATGTGACGAGGACCTCCTCCACCGCCAGATACAACGTAACGAACATTGTTATGTTGAAAACGCTCGTAAGAATGGCTGTGTCCACTTAACCAGAGACGTGATTTGTGAGATCGCTCAAAAATTGGAATGAAGTACGTTTGAAGTATATGCTCATCTGGCACGATAGCTGAATTCGTAAAAGGTGGATGATGTCCACACACTACAATACAGCGGATGGCAGGATTGGCGGTCATTTGGCGCATTCGTGTTTTAAACCAGCGCAACTCTTTTACAGCAGAGTCTCGATTGAACTCATCAAAATTTGTGTTAAGCATCACAAATCCAATCGAATCAACCACAACCGTGTACCATGTAGAGCGAATAGCGGGGAATCGCGCCGCCATATTCTTATACGCTACGCGGTCTTGTCCGAGATATTCATGATTGCCAAAAATTGGAAAGACTGGGATACCCGTCCTTCTCACTGGTTGCATGATTTGGTCAAAGAACTTCCAGTCTTCTGACGATGATCCAGTAAAAACTTGATCACCAAGCAAGATCAACGCATCAGGGCATTCATCAGCTACCTGCTGCATAAGCTGCGAGTGGATCTTATTCTGTTCTCGCCACACTTCCCATAAATCTGTCCTTTGAAGGTCGCCTATTACGGCTACCCGAAGATTCGTGCCCATTGGCACTGCTGACGAAAATGGCTTTCTCGGTAGACGAGGCGTTGCGCAGTGCGCCAAGAGCAAAAAAGAGGCTGTTATGATGACACTCAATCGCACCAAATAATCTCAAAGACAAGTACAGAGACAACGATGATTATGCCACTGTAGCAAAGCATCAATGTGAGATCTGGTAGCACATCATTCATACCAAGCCCAGCCATTGCGATGAGTGTTGCGCCAATCCCTGGCATTACGAGTGGCAACAATACAGGGAATGAGAGTATTGGTAGCAGGGCATTACGCGTTCCTGCCTTGGCAACAATGGCTGACGTAATCGTAACAACAACTGCCATCCCAATGCTGCCTACAAGGGTAACGAGCAAGAGAATCCATGGCGATCCTACATGTACGGAGGTCATGAGGGCAACAAAGAGTGCTACCACTGCCAGGTTCGATACAACAGCAATGATGATGTTGCCGAGAAGTTTTCCAAGAAAGACTTGCGTCGGTGGCGCACTTAGACGAAGGTAGAGCGCTGTGCCTCTTTCTTCTTCACTAATAAACCCCCTGGCAAGCCCCGTCATCGATGTAAAAAACATCACCACCCACAAGACTCCTGCGGCGATGGGTCTGGGCATTGGTTCATCTGCACTTGCAAATGCAACGAGAACCACGGCCGTTACAACAAATAGCCCGATTGCAGTAAGACCATATCGTGTGCGGGTCTCACTCCGAATATCTTTTACAACAACTGCTATCCATGGTAGGGGGCTAAACATCACGCCAATTTACACCATGAAGCAATGCGCCTCTACCAGCGATATTGTACGCCAACATTCAATCCAAGCCGATCTATCGTCCACGGACCGTGGGATGCTACATCTCCCAACCAGGTTGTGTAGATAGCCTCTGTAAATACTGACATGCTGAACGATACAGGATATGCCAATCCCACGCCACCATAAACTCCAAGCTGCACGGCGGTGAGACCGCCGATGGATTGGGGCTGAATTGTTTGTGGTGTAGACCCTTGGGCAAAGACCCAGTTCAGTGGTCTGAGAATTACTCTTTGTACAGTTACACTTGTGCCAATGGGAAATGAGGCCTGCACACCTACATTGATAAAGAAGAACCTATGAGGAAACCATTCTACGCCCGCCCCGATATGCATGTAGGGCGAATTCACAGAAAGAATTGTGCCCTCCTGATACGGTACGAATGCGCGCGCGGCAGTATCAAAAACAGAGCTGATGGTACTATCGGGAGACAGCAAGGTGCCGCCAAGCGTTGTTAGTCCAATACGTCCTGAAACGATAAAGTCTTGAGAGAGACGCCTTCCCACTCGCAAACCACCACCCCAACTTGTACCAATAGATTGTGTGTTAAAGAGTAGCTGTGCCGATGTGATCTCCGGCACTCGCATATTAACAGAATGGAAGGTAGAGCCAATTGTGCCGTAAGCCCCAACTATCCATGCATCTTCTGATTCACAAACCGCATCGGTACCCTCGGAGATCTGATAGGCATAGTGCTCACTTCTGCCATCAAAGAGATAACAAATGGTGAAAACACTAACGTTACCGGCAACGTCTTCAGCACGCAGAACAACACGGCCCGTATGTCCACCAACAGTCTGGCGAATTCTAACGTCCACCTGCGGAGCCCCTTCCTCGATCTTTGGAATTTGGGCTTCGAGTCCGGATGCCACGAGAACCTTGACGCTCTTGATGCCTTTGTCCATTGGGCGATCTTCGCGCAAAGGGACAATGAAATAATCGCGCACCTTTTTACCTTCAGCTATAGGAGGCAGAGAGTCCACAAGTTTGTTGATCTCAAAGAAGGATTGGCCAGCCATATTCCCATATGCATCGTATGCATCCGCTCGATACCCAAAGCCATAAGAGTAAAGTCCAAATGGGGTTTCGCTTTTTACCACATGTGTACCAAATGGAACTGGTACTTGCGCAATGGAATATCTACTCTCTCCTAACACCACAAACTGAAGTGAATCTAATCGTCGGCCATTGATCCTAATCTCGTTTATGGATATAGTAGGCGCAACAACGTTGATGTAATGATGCCAGTCGCCGCTGATAGGTGTGGCAATACGGTATTCCTTTAAGAATTGCTGCGTAGGACTTACCAAGATCATCATCGGATCTCCTACGCTATCTCCATTCTTGAAACCCTGCGCAAACTGAGCCACGAGAATTGGCTTGTCTGCAGTAACCTGTACGTGCCTCGATAGATTGAGATTCTCAAAGAATTCTCCTGCTTTAAGAATCGCAACAAGTTTAGCGTCTTCGAATACCTTGGTTCCATCTTGTGAAGAAATGACGCGATAGGTAAATCTTGATCGCTCTTTCAACATGCCCAGATAGTAGTGCTTACCCCAGGCGGTAACTGGCGGCAACTGTTCTACAAGATGATTACATGCCTCGACCTTTGGTGGTACATAGGCACAGTTGTGTCCGCTAAAAACGGCAATTTTTTTGTTCGATGTAACGAGTGTTCCGGTTAGGTCACAGGCACCAATGGATTCCCAGCGAGCACCAATTGTATAGACATCACCCTTTCGAAGATTAGCGGTAAAGGGTCGCCCTGCTAAATGTCCGGTTGACGTTGCCGCTGTTGGTGTGATTGTGATCTCTGTACCATCTTCTGTGGCCACTATTGACACAGCAGATAAAAGATCCGATGCAAGTTTGGTGTACCCAACCGCACGATATTGTGTGCCTAAAACACTTACGGGCAATCCAAGAAACGTGTCAGTCGTTTGAAACCTACTATTGAGACCATACACGCTAATTGCCGTATCAGATGTAACGTGCACAGCAAGACGCTCACCAGTTTCAACGGCACGCAGCTGTGCGCGTGCTGGAATCTGAACATTCACAACAGTGTTTGCCCTGATGGAGATTGTATTGTCATACATTATCTCTTCAATTTCAATCCGCACCGTTGCATCAAAACTACTGGTGATGAATAACTGAAGTTTTAATGCTTCTTGACGGTTCTGCCCGTCCCTAGGACCTTGTTCACGGAAGTTCTTCATAAAACAAAGCCAGAATTCGCGACCTTCCGAGTTCTTCGTTACGTAGTCAGGATCTCGCGCCACTGCGGTGGCGAATGCCATGATCACCATCACAAAAAGGAGGAAGCTTCTCATTTCATCACCGTCATTGGGTGATAATATGATCCATGTGTGGTTGCCAACTGTAGCAAATAAGCTCCATTGGCTAGCTGCGATAGATCTGGCTCATAGTCAAAATAATTTTCACCAGCCGTGGCGTTGAACGGGCCTAATTCTTTAACGAGTCTACCTTGTACATTTCGAACGAGCAGTCTTACTACATCAGGTGCATCCAATGTGTAGACAAAGCGCGTGTGTGTTGAGAATGGATTAGGATAGTTGCCAGTTATGCCATTCGCTTGTACTTGGCGTGTTGAAATACCACCGGTTCTGACTACTACTCCGTCAGTGAAAACTGCGCCAACCACTTCACCTTCATTTGCCTCGATCTTTTCCACCCGAAGGAATCCAAGTGTATCAGCGCCACCAACCCCCTCAATATAGAGGGTCAATAACGTGCCATTTTTTATTGAAACACTAAAAGGGCAGCCCACGATGTAGACGGCGGAACCTGCCGATTCCACACTATCCCTTAAAACGCTCAATTGACTACACCGAAACGCACTCGTATCTGACCCTTGAGAACCAATAATCCTCATAACTGTAGGGCTATACCGTAGTGTGATTTTAATATCACCACCTTGTTCGAGTGTACCCCTGACGGCAACCCACTTCCGTTCTCCAACCTGTAACGTGGTGGTGTCGGGTAGGATAAAAGCAGTGTCTGCTGCGCGAGTGGGTGCTACAGCACACACTTCTAAGCCAAGGATAACGCAGAGATACAGGACTGCAAGACGAAATTTAATGATCTGCATGAAGCTTCAAATATACCACACGTAGAGGGCTAGAACTCTTGCGAGACAATTACTTCATACCCACCATCTTTCTTTCCTGTGACAACAAACGTATAGTTGTTACCCATGGGAGCAAATTGTACAGGCAGAGAATAGAGGGGCGCAAGTGTCTCTGCGTCGTAAACATAGTATGTACCACGACGATCCTGGTTAGAGACAGAAACAGCCGACGTGGTACCGTATGATACATTGCGTGCTAAATGGTCCCCGTCGCCAGTGATTGTGGGGATTGAATCGATGCAAACGGACAGGCTTCTCACGTCTTCTGTCGCATTTACCACACGCCTGCTTGTTGACCCAGACACTGGAATAAGGGGAGGCGTTGTAATCTCGATTACATTCGATGCGCCCCCTCCTTCAGCATATATAGCCAGCGTACGTTCACCATTCCGCGTGGTTAGGCTACCAGAAACCCCATTCATTGTATAGGGAACGCTGCCAATAGGAAGTGTGGTGGCGAGGCTATTACCAGCAAAAAGGGTTCCAGAAGGAATAACTTGACCAACCTGAATTGCAATGGGTGCCTGACGGCGTGATCCGTTAACAACATGCACAAATACCCCATCCAAGAGCGGCTGCACAGGTATTGACTCCTGCGATTCTTCAATGATCAGGGTTTGTGGCAGACCACCTTCGTCGTAGACAATGATATCATAGTTCTTATCTGGCTCAACAATCGATCGCGTAACGTCAAGGATGGTCGTGGGTGTTGAAGATGTTGATATGGTTAATGGTAAAAGTCCAGACTCAACGGAAACGGGAGACGATGAATTGTCAAAAACAATATCACGAGCAATAGTTGAGCCAGCCGCAATACCATTCTGTGCTGTAGCACTGCTTCGCGCTCCAACTGAAACAACGATTGATGGCGAAGAGGCCGAGGCATTCAGAACCCGAACTACTGACTTACCATTCGAACCAAATGGCCGTTGTATAGTAGGTACAACAACAAGTCTTCCATCACCTCCAGAGTCCGCTGCAACAACAGTATATTTTCCACGAACGGTAAGTGCTGTACTATCTATCGCAGTCCGTCCATCAGAATAACGAGCCTCAAAAACATCTGCTCTTTCCGTTTCGCACGTTGGTACCTCTGTGATTGCGCCCAGCGTTGTTGGTGTTAGTCCGGCGGCAAGCGGCTGCCCAGTGTTTAGCATTGAGACAACTACTGCTGCAGAAGCGAGATTCAATACTCGAACATCCGCAGTCCTTGTGATGACAGGAATGAACGGACGTTCGGCCTGTGCAGAAAGATCGCTCTGTTCAAGAAAAAGGATGAGGACGTCCTCTGACGTTGCATCGCGATACAAGATGATGCTATACACCTTGCGCTCGCTTAGAATGGTTTCGTATGTACCAACAACATTGGGAATGCCGTTCTTTGTTTCCGAGATAGAAAACACCACGAGGCCGGGGTACACCTCTCTGTAGAGCGATGCTTGTGGGAATCGCACTGGAACACTGGTAAGGGGCAACCCATTCGGACACCCAATTCGAACGTCGAATGTGCGAGTAGTATCAGGTATGAGATCAACTACTCTGACTTGCGCAACTGGAACAGTTGTGAGCGCAGCATTCGCATTTGTGATGAGGACAGTATCAAAAACCGCGGGCTGATTAATGGCCGAAAGTGTAAACACATCATAAACAGCGTTTTGAATGAACCGAACGCGCTGTGCAGTCTTAAACTCCGTGGCGCCAGCAGTTACAATCTCAACATAGCTGGAATCACCAGGAGAACGAACAGTGTCGCTAAACCGAAATTGGCCAACATCCGTGCTTTGAAATCCCTGTTCTAGAACAAGCCGACGGGCCACACCGTCCGGAATCATGTTAAAGAGCCGAACCACGATGAGTCGGCCCCCAGCAGGAGGATTCACGATGTTTGGATCTTCGCTGGCGCATCCAACCAAAACTAAAAGCGTAGAAAAGACGAAAGAAAGTGCTCGCATAAGGCAAGTTGCGATATTTTTGCGTTGTGGAAGAACGACTCTTAGCCCTCATTGACCGCTTCGCCGAAGTAGAACAGTCCCTGAACGACCCATCCGTAGTGAACAACCCTGCTCGGCTGCGCGAAGCGTCTCGCGAGCACAAGAGTCTTGTTCATGTGGTTACCATTGGACGTCAGTTTCTCAACATCATTGAACAGATCCGCGAAAATAGGCACCTCATTGATGAGCCCAGCACAGATTCTGATATGCGAGACATGGCCTACGAAGACACTCGCACCCTAGACGAACGTAAAGAGATACTGAGCGGTCAGCTCAATACATTGCTCATTCCCCGCGATCCTAACGACTTTAAGAATTGCATTGTTGAGCTTCGTGCAGGTACAGGCGGAGACGAAGCAGCCCTCTTCGTTGGTGATCTGTTCCGTATGTACCAGAAATATTGCGAAAATAGAAGTTGGGCCATTGAACCAATTGATATGACTGAGAGTGAGCGAGGGGGCTTCAAGGAAATCACATTTGAAGTAAACGGAGATGAAGCCTACGGAGTTCTCAAGTTTGAAAGTGGCGTACACCGCGTACAAAGAGTCCCGGACACTGAATCGCAAGGTCGTATTCATACCTCCGCAGCTACGGTAGCCGTTCTTCCAGAGGCAGAAGAGGTTGACGTGCAGATCAATGACACTGACTTGCGTATTGACATCTTTCGCTCAGGGGGTAAGGGCGGTCAGAATGTGAACAAGGTGGAAACGGCTGTGCGTATCGTTCACATCCCATCGGGCATCGTTGTTCAGTGCCAGGACGAGAGGTCCCAACTGCGAAATAAGGACAAGGCTATGAAGGTCCTTCGAGCGCGCTTGTACGAATTGGAGCTCGAAAAACAACAGTCGGCAATTGCAGGAGCGCGAAAGAGTATGGTGCGATCTGGCGATAGATCTGAGAAAATCCGCACGTACAACTGGCCACAAAACCGTGTGACTGACCACCGCCTTGATGGTGACGATAAGAATCACCCTCTTCAGGGTGTTGTAGATGGAGGGCTAGATGAGATAATTACAGCTCTACGAGTAGCAGATTCCAAACTTCTAAACAAAAGCCAAGACTGATAGATTGAATACTGTGCTGCAACACGCTTTTTTGTGTTGTACGTTTGTTCTATGGGAGAGCAGCTAAAACAACGTCTTAGACAGGACACGTTCACTTCGGGTTACCAAGAGGCTATCCTGAGTGTGTTGGTCTGCGCAGATAGACTGACTCGCTCCATGGATGCAACGTGCGAGGTTCATGGCATCACATCGGCTCAATACAACGTATTGCGCATACTTCGTGGAGTATATCCCGATGGGCACCCACGGTGTGAAATCATAACCAGAATGATTCACACTGCACCTGATGTAACACGATTGATTGACCGAATCGAAAAACTTGAGCTTGTGGAACGCGCAAAGAGTGTGCATGACGGCCGCCTCTCTGTGACCTACATTACAATGAAGGGTCTAGATCTTCTAGAAACATTGCAGGCAGAAATTGAGGCTCTTGAGCTGCAGTTGTCGGCCGTACTCACAACTCAAGAAGCAACAGCATTGACTGAATTGTGCGAACGTGTAGCGTTATCCGCAGATTCGTCGCAGTTGGATTGATGCCGCTTGCCGCTGGCGCCCTACTTTTTTCGCATATCTATGCTGACCGTCCTTAACGTTAAACCATGAAACGATCACTCATCATTAGTTTGTTTTTCATTTTGTGCAATGGACTTCTGCTGTGTCAGGAATCTAATCAGCACGAACAAGACAGTCTGCAATACGCAATACTCGTTGAGCTCAATGGTGTTCGTAATGATCCCGCTTCTTTTATACCAGCAATTGAACGGTACCGGCTGCATGTTCGATCGTTCACAAAAAGCAGACCAGCACTCGACGCTGCTGTGAAAGAAATCATAGAGCTACTTGGCAAGGAACGCCCCCTCGCTCTTCTCAACTTGCAAGGGGCTTTGCAGTCTGCAGCAGTAGATCATGCAAAGGATATCAAAGAGAATGCAGTTATGGGGCACACCGGTTCCGATAACTCAGATCCTCTTATACGCGTTAACCGATATGGACAGATCGGCTCATTGGGTGAGGCGATCACCTACGGTAACAACACACCCGAACTCATTATCGCGGCCTTCCTTGTAGATGAAGAAACTCCTGGGCGCGGTCATCGCGAAAGCCTACTCAATCCAATCTATACATTGGTTGGAATAGCAGTTGGTTCCCATGCTACGTATGGCAGATCATGCGTGATTGTGCTTGGCGCACCCTAGTAATTATGGCGTCAGACGTAGTGGGACAGACTGATTATTACAATGGCATGTTTCCGTGTTTTTTCCACGGAAGTGTCTCCACTTTAGTCCGAAGTGTCTTCAATGCTCTGATGAGTTCACGTCTCGTTTCTATTGGCTCAATAACATCATCAATATAGCCGCGCTCTGCTGCTTCGAATGGATTCGCGAATTCTTCGTTGTATTGATCCTGAAGTTCCTGCATCCGATCTTCTCTATTCTCAGACTTGTCCATCTCTTTCCTATAAAGGATCTCTACAGCCCCCTTGGCACCCATCACAGCTATCTCTGCTGAAGGCCACGCTACATTATAATCACCACGGATATGCTTGGAGTTCATCACGTCGTATGCACCACCATACGCTTTACGTGTGATAACCGTGAGCTTTGGTACAGTAGCCTCGCAAAAGGCGTAGAGCAGCTTTGCACCATGACGGATAATGCCACGCCATTCTTGGTCTGTGCCTGGCAAAAATCCTGGCACGTCCTCAAACACCACGAGTGGTATACCAAAGGCATCGCAGAAGCGTACAAACCGCGCTGCCTTGATGCTACTGTTGATATCTAGCACTCCTGCCATCGATGCCGGTTGATTTGCAACAATGCCAACGGGCATACCCTCTAGCGTTGCAAAACCGACAATAATATTCGTGGCATAATCAGCATGCACCTCAAAAAAGTCTGCCTCATCAACTACGTCACGAATCACTTCCTTCATGTCATACGGCTGGTTAGGATTAGCAGGTATGATCCTTCGCAAACGTTCACAATCGCGGTCCGTTGGGTCTGACGTAGACTTGATAGGGGGCTTTTCACGATTGCTCAGTGGGACGTATGACATCAGCTTGCGCACAGCCAACAGGGTCTCTACTTCATTGTCAAAGGCAAAGTGTGCTACTCCACTGCGCGTAGCATGTGTCTCTGCACCACCCAGTTCTTCAAATGTTACATCTTCATGTGTGACGGTCTTCACTACGTCAGGACCTGTTACGAACATATAGGACGTGCCCTTCGTCATGAAGACGAAGTCTGTCAATGCTGGGGAATACACAGCGCCCCCTGCACATGGACCAAGGATGACGCTTATCTGTGGAATAACGCCACTTGCCATGGTGTTGCGTAGAAAGATGTCTGCATAACCGCCAAGTGATACAACTCCCTCTTGAATGCGAGCACCACCAGAATCATTGAGCCCAATAACTGGGACACCGATCTTCATAGCGTAGTCCAACACCTTACAGATTTTTTCTGCGTGTACTTCACCTAGCGAACCACCGTAGGTGGTAAAGTCTTGCGAGAAGACACAGACCGTGCGGCCATGAATAGTACCGATGCCGGTAACCACTCCATCTCCGAGTGGACGAAGTTTCTCGAGCCCAAACTTTGTTGATCTATGCCGAGCAAGCATATCTCGTTCTCGGAAAGACCCTTCATCCAACAGCACATCAAGCCGTTCGCGAGCTGTGAGCTTGCCTTTTGCATGCTGTGCATCTATGCGTGCTTGCCCGCCTCCGAGGAGTGCTTGCTTCTTGAGTTCTCGCAATTGATCGATTTTGGCGTCCACATTATTCTCCATGGTGGTCAGGTGCACCAAAATAGGCAGTAATTTTGCGTTCTATGACGCACCGCCTAATACTCATGCTCTCTGGCCTACTCATGATGTTCGCCGTTTTTGGTCTACTGATGTGGATCGGCGCAGTGTCAGGAGACAATGATGAAGCTGCATTTGGGAATATGCTGCTCTGTTTCGTTATGACGACACTCATGCTTTCTGCACTTGCAATCGGTCTTCGAATGAGGAACCGCATGCAGACAAAAATGGATCTGGTCATTCAGAATCTGAGCTCTACCCTTGGACATGTTGATGCCACACTGTTTGCAAAGGAAATCAACATTACGCTTGATGATGCTCGTGATGTCCTCGATAAACGTGCGCGCACGTTTAAGTGGCGTCGTACGGAACTTGAGCATTATGATGCTCGATATTTCCTTCATTGATCAATGATCAACGGCAGAACTGTTGGCGTGATCATTCCTGCCTTGAATGAAGAAGCCTCGATAGGCCTGGTGCTTGACGGGTTATCCTTGGCATTTGATCGCGTAGTGGTGGTTGACAATGGTTCTACTGACGCCACAGTGGCGATTGCCAGGTCAAAGGGGGCAATTGTAGTGCACGAGTCTCGCCGTGGATATGGGGCAGCATGCTTGCGTGGTATCGAAGCGTTTGCGGAGGATCCTCCAAACGTTATGCTGTTCTGCGATGCAGATCATAGCGATCATCCTGACGACGCACTCACAATTGCAACAGTTGTATGCAGTGGCCAGGCAGAGATGTGCATTGGTTCTCGCGTTCTTGGTGAGCGCGAACACGGGGCGCTCACGCCACAACAAATATTTGGGAATTGGTTGGCCACAACGCTTATTCGTCTGCGATGGGGCGCGCACTTTTCAGATCTCGGACCACTGCGCGCACTAACATGGGATCTCCTCATCGGCATGGACATGCAGGACGTTACGTGGGGGTGGACAGTTGAGATGCAAATCAAAGCAGCAAGAGACTCATCGCTGGTCAAAGAGATTCCAGTTCGATACCGGCGCCGCATTGGTACATCAAAAATCTCCGGCACTATCATGGGCTCACTTCGTGCGGGCTACAAGATTCTTCACACGATTGCGCGTTATGCGATACGCTAACATCATCGCGCTGAGCGTCATTGCTCTCTGCCTTCCCCTCGCACTTATTAGTCCCGAGCTTGTTTCGTTGTCGATGATTTGGACGGTCCAAACACTCGCATGGATAGCGTTTACGTATACGTTGCTCCAATCAACTTTGCACAACAGAACATTTCTTGTGCGAGTTGCACTCGTTACGTTGATTCCAATAGCACTGATGAGTTTGACAATAGACAAAGTGTATTCAGATGATAGCTATCGTTATCGGTGGGATGGTCACGTAACAGTGATGGGCCAGAATCCGTACCGTTGGGCTCCCGCCGACGATGACGTACAACATCTTGGTTTCCGTGAAGGCGTGGTTACATACCCCGATGCTGTGACCTATCAAAAACTGAAAACAGTATATCCACCAGGGTCGCAGTTGATCTTTGCATCAGCCGCATTAGTCAGTGATTCATCAGGTTTTGGGTTTAAGCTGGCAATGTGGTTCTTTGTTGTGCTGGGGTCTGTCATCTTCCTTTGGCTATGCAATCATGATCAGCGCGTATGGTGTGTTGTTGCACTTACTTCTCCGATATTCCTTTTGCATGGACTCGTTGACCTTCACACAGACGTTTTAATGGCGCTCTTAACAGGAATTGCCATTCTACTCTCACAACGTGGACATCGCATTGCACCGGGCATTGTGCTTGGATATGCAATAGCCGTAAAATATCTCCCAGCTCTCGCTCTGCCAATTCTCCTTAGGGGGCGTTCCATTCGCATGCAGATTGGCATTATTGCACTCTTACTTTTTACGCTTGGAGCAGTGTATTTCCCATTTCTTCGTTCTGATGTTTTTGGTTCACTAGAGATATTTGCACTAAAATGGCAGGCGAATTCAGGTCTCTATTCATTGTTGATTCTTTTTTTTCGTGATGACGGTGTGCGCATCATCATGGCATGCGCCAGTGCAATTGGTATAGCCGCTGCATGGTGGCAACATCACTCACAACCATTGATGGCATGTGCTCTCAGCATTATCATCCTTCTTCTCTGCTCGCCTGTGCTGCATCCATGGTACTTGTTGTTACCAGTGATTCTGCTTCCTATGGTACCACTACGATCAACGATCGTCTGGGTAGCAACTGTGGTTGTGTATTGCATGGCCCTCTCAAAATATAAGAGCGACGGGGTGTGGATAGACCACCCCGTCGCTCTTGTTTTCGAGTTTCTTCCTGTTGTAGCTGCCGTACTCGTTGATATGCAGCGCGGACCTCTACTGCTTCGTAATGAGCATCGAACGAACAGCACTGCCACTTCGTAGAGTAACCGCGTAGGTTCCTGCTGCGCCGTCGATCAACATCATCTGCATATCAACTGCATTCTCAATTCGGCCGATGAGTCGTCCAAGCATATCTGTTATTGTGATCTCGGAGCCAGCTGCTCCTACAATAGTGATCTCGCCCAGCGTTGGATTTGGATAGAGAGTTACAAGCGAACCATTCATCTCGTCAAAGACGCTGGTTGTTCCTACGAGAAAATTATCAGACCATCTATCACAACCTGTTGTGTCCATGATGCGCACACGATAATTTCCATCTCCTGAGACAACCCATGTTTGTCCAGTTGCACCGCTGATTGCAGCGTTTTCTCGGTACCACTGATATTTCCTTCCATCAACATTGCAGCGCAGTTCATCACCAACGCGGGTAATGGTTGGCATGGGTAGTCCTTCGCGGACAACAACAGTAATCGTGTCTGTGCTCTTGATGCAGTCGTCAAATCCTGTAACCCGTCCATGTACTTTGTATGTACCCTTGGCGAGTTTTCCTGTGCGAAACGTATAGTTCGTAAACGTTGGATCAAGAGTGCCGTTAACAAACCACTGATATGCTGGATAACCGAAACGAGACTGTATGAGACTGTCTTGACCTTCGCAGATGTCGAGTTGCTTTACACGGGGCTTCAACGTTGTGGATGGTCCACAGTCGAGTGCAGCTACAAACACATCTGTAAATCTATCTCCTTGAATCCTTTGATCTTCAAAGTCAGCGTAGGTATCAAACACACCACAGACGTATGGGATATTTTTCGGATCAACAACAACTCCACGAATTTCATCATCGTATGGACCACCGCAACTACGAATCCAGTCTACATCGCCGTTAAACATCAACCGGGCAACAAATCCGTCTCTACCACCTGCAGATTGCTCATTGTTTCCACCTACGGTAGTGGTACTATCATAATACCCGCCAACAAAGATGTTTCCCTTCACATCTGCAGCAATGCTCATTCCAACGTCTTCAAATGTGCCGCCATAATTCTTTAACAATTCAATCGAGCCATCTTTTGCCATCCTACAAATGAAAAAATCGGATGCGTTCTCTCCATTGGCTCTGAGTGTCTGCGTATCAAATGTGGTTATCTGGCTCATAGCGCCCGTCAGCAGCAACTTTCCTTCTGTTGTTGCCGTAGACGCAATGATGCGATCAGCACCGCTGTATCCTATACGTTTTACCCACAGCGTTGCACCGTTTGCATTGAAGCCTCTGACAAAGAAGTCAGACTTGCCGGCAAAACTCTCAATGGTAGCAATTCCGCCAAAGCTTACTTGACCGATGAATGTTCCGCATGCGTAGATACGATCTCCGTTTGGCGAAACGGAAATACTTGTACCCATGTCGTTTTCCGATGAGCCAGATCCTTGCACCCACACAAAATCTCCTGTAGACGTCATCTTCGCAACGAATGCATCGAGCTTACCAACACTTTGATACGTGCGGCTACCGAATTGTCCGGTTCCTCCAATGCCCCCTGCTACATAGACATTTCCAACTGAGTCCACGGCAAGTACGGGCGCTCCTTCATCGTAGGTTGGCGAGCCAAAGACCTTCACCCATTGCAATGATCCCAACTTGTCTACTTTGGCAACAAACATATCTGTGGACGTAACATCAATTGCTTCGATGAGTTCACCTGCAATAAGTGCTTCAGTTGCAAAGGCACCTGCGAAATAGTAATTGCCATCTTTATCGACAACGATGGATTGGGCCTCATCAATATCAAAGCCACCATGACCGTTGGCAGCAAGTTGATTTCCCTTGCTGTTATAACGGGCCGTAAAAATGTCATAGTTGCCATAGGACACAATCTTCTGACCGCTGAAATCCATCGAGTCAGAAAATACGCCAGCTACATGCAGGTCTCCCCCAGGGGCTATACCCATAGACCAAACGTCGTCAAAGCTGGGTCCAGTTGCCGGCTTAATCCAATTCCATCGCTGTGCCTGCACACCAAATGTACCAAGCACAAAAACGGCAAGCGTAGCGAGCACATACAGTACAATGTTCCTATTCATCATGATAGTCTCCATTCATAAAAGGAAGTTTAGCAACGTCTCATTCAACAAGCCCTCTACCCAACTTATTAATACGATTATCCTTCTGCAGTTCTTCAATGACTGCATCAAGAATACCATTAATGAACGTACCGCTCTTATCTGTTGAGTAGCGCTTAGCCAATTCAATTGCTTCGTTCATCGTAACCTTCACTGGGATGTCATTGCAAGACGTGAGCTCGGCAATCGCCAGGCGCATGAGAATTCTATCGAGCAATGCGATCCGTTCAAGATCCCAATTTTTGGAATGGCGGTCAATTAACTCCGTACTTCCAACTAACTGATCACGCGCAGCCCCAATTACTGCTCTGGCATATTCTACATCTTCATCAGACCACTGAATTGAGATGTCGGCCTCCAATTCATGCACTTCGTCCGGATGAAGAATGCGCGTTTCATCAACGGCGTCCTTTGCATCAAACGTGAACTGCCTGAAGAACACATGGTTGAACGCCACGTCGAGGCTCACCTCTTCATTCGTGGTAGCTGCAAGAACTTGCAACACCTTTTCTCGTGCAAGATGTCGCGATCCCTTTATAGTCGTTTTGCGGCTAGTAGGGAAATCATTTTCATTTGGTTCAATTGTCAATGAGGCTCCTGTGGTCAGACGCCACGGATCGTTGGAGATCCAATGTAGGTACCGTGAACATGGCGAACTTTGCGGAGACGATCTTCTGCAATTTCATTCGATGCTTCAATTGTCAAGAGATTCCTCTCTTTCGCCGTTACAAGGATATTCATCGTGATATCATAGATACCCTCTGCCTGACGCATTACTTTTTCGCGATCATAGCCATCAACTTCAGAGGCTACATTCATCAGGCCGCCTGAGTTCACAACGTAGTCTGGTGCATAGAGGATGTTTCTGTCCTTAAGCATCTGGGCGTGTTTATGCTCTTCCTTGAGTTGATTGTTTGCGCCGCCACAAACAACTGCACACGTCAGATTTGGGATTGTATCATCATTGAGCACTGCGCCAAGTGCGTTTGGAGAGAACACGTCGCACTTTGTAGTGAACACATCTTCTGGCGCAATAATCACAACTCCATGCTTTGCACTCAGTGCTTTGGCTTTGTCTTCGTAAATGTCTGTTATCAGAACCACGGCACCATCATGCACGAGGTGTTGCACGAGGTGCGAGGCAACATTGCCAGCCCCCTGCACAACTACGCGTTTACCTGCGAGTGAATCGCTTCCCCACGTTGCATGAGCTGCCGCGCGCATTCCAGAATACACACCAAACGCAGTGACCGGACTTGGATCGCCCGACCCTCCGATACCACCAACGCCAGTTACATATTTGGTTTCCATGTGAATCCATTCCATGTCTTGCACGCTGGTGCCTACATCTTCTGCTGTGATGTATCTACCGCGAAGAGTTTCCACCATGCGGCCATAGGCGCGAAACATAGCCTCGCTTTTATCCTTGCGAGGATCGCCTATGAGCACGGCTTTGCCACCACCAAGATTGACGCCGCTAACGGCTGCCTTGTATGTCATGCCACGAGAGAGCCGGAGCGCGTCCGTTATTGCTGCTTCGTCGGATTCATACTTCCACATTCGAGTGCCGCCTAATGCCGGACCAAGTGATGTATTGTGGATGGCGATGATTGCGCGAAGGCCCGTGGTAACATCAGAACAGAGCACCACTTGTTCATGGCCCATTGTCTGAAGTGTTTCAAAGATCTGCATGTATTTCAGTATGTGTTGCTAAAACAGTGCCGTAAAATACAAACGGCCACCCGAAGGGTGGCCGTTTTAAGATTCGATCTCGATTTCGGGATCAATAGCGAGGACCGCGGTCGAAGCGAGGGCGCTCGTCGCGTGGACGTGCCTCATTAACGACAAGCGGGCGACCGCCTAAATTGCGACCATTCATTGCTTCAATGGCCTGATTGCCGGAGCCAGCATCACCCATCTCAACAAAGCCGAATCCGCGCGAGCGACCGGTGAATTTATCCTTCACAACGGAAGCAGAAGTCACGGAGCCGAATTCAGAGAACAAGTCGCGAAGCTCATTGTCTTCCATTGAATACGGCAGATTTCCAACATAGATATTCATACATCGACCCTTTGCGGAACATTGTTACAGCACCAACGTTGACATTTAATTACACTCGACCTGGTACCGCTGTGCCGTAGTTCCGCCTACGACCCAGTTGCGCAACATACGGTTATTTGCGCTGGTTACAAAAAGTTTTCCACATTACTTTTTATATGCGGAATTGAGGTTCATTTCTACCTGGCCCCAATTGACCACATTCCACCAGGCAGAAATGTAATCCGGACGTCTGTTTTGGTACTTCAGATAATAGGCATGTTCCCACACATCGATGCCTAAAATTGGCGTTGAACCCCAAGAACTACCCTTTTGTTGGTTCTCAGCCTGCAGTACGATCAATCGCTGATCATCCCGCCTGTAATGCAGGAGTGCCCACCCACTTCCCTCTACAGAGGATGCTGCGGCGCTCATTTGTTTTTTGAACGCGTCAAATGATCCAAAACTTTCAGCGATGGCTGCGGCTAGTTCTCCGGCTGGTTCGCCCCCTCCCCCACGTTCAGCTGGTGCCATCACCTTCCAAAACATAGAGTGTAGCCAGTGTCCGCCGCCATGAAACGCAGCCTGGCGAGACCAGTGCTGTATGAGCGAAAAATCTCCTGATGCGCGCGCTTTTGCTAGTTCTTCTTCGGCCTTGTTTAGCCCATTAACGTATGCCAGATGGTGCTTATCGTGATGAATCTGCATTGTCTGAGCATCGATATGGGGCTCTAGGGCTCCAATCTCATATGGCAATGCAGGCAATTCATGCTTGGCACCTGCGGCAATAGGCTCAAATCCAATGGAATGAAGTGACGGGGCTGCAGCGGCGGCAAGAGTTCCGAGGGCTGCAGTTGCGAGAAAAGATCGTCTGTTTGACATAGGAATCACATCTCATTTATGTTACTGGGTGAATATTAAGCCCCTTCTCCACGAAGAAAACGCTCTGCTTCGAGCACGTCTTCAACACTGCCCATGTAACATGGAACGCGTTGGTGGAGCGACTGTGGTTGCAGGTCTAATATTCGAACCGCACCCGTAGTTGCGCGGCCGCCTGCTTGTTCAACGATGAATGCCATTGGGTTTACTTCATATACCAATCGAAGTTTTCCCGTTGGAGAAGACTCATCACTCGGATACATAAAGATGCCGCCATAATGCAGGGTGCGATGTACGTCTGCTACCATGGTACCTACATAGCGCAGTGAATAAGGACGGGTGCCATCTTCGGACGGGCGAAGCAGATGAGAGACGTAGTCCCGCATTCCTTGTTCCCACTTATACGCATTGCCGCTATTTACCGAGTAGATCTTTCCACGCTGTGGTATCCGGATCTTCTCAAACGTCAAGAGGAATTCGCCTATCGTTGGATCAAAGGTGAACACGTCTACACCTTTACCGCTTGTATAGACAAGCTGTGTACTAGAGCCATACATCGCATAGCCTGCAGCTACTTGTTTCCATCCTGGCTGTAAGCAGTCGGCCAAATCGCCAGGTGTGTTTCGTTCAGTATCAATGCGGCGGTAGATGGAAAAAATGGTGCCGATAGAAACATTAACATCAATGTTTGACGAACCATCGAGCGGGTCAAACACAAGAACATATTTGCCTTTGCGGTACTCATCTGGAATGGCCATCAATCCATCTACTTCTTCAGATGCCATTACACAGAGATGTCCGCCATGGTCCATTGCTTTGAAGATGACATCGTTGGCGTGGATATCGAGTCTCTTTACTTGCTCGCCATGAACGTTTGTAGATTCTGTTACGCCCAAAACATCGTTGAGACCAGCACGGCGCACATCTCGCGCCAGAATGCGAAGTGCTAGGGTAAAGTCTCGCAGCAGGTGTGAAAATTCTCCTGTCGCATCGGGGTGCATAGCCCCTTCTTCGGTAATGTGCCGCTCAATGGTGATGAGCTTTGAGGTCTTAAGAAACGGCATGGGTCACACCAGATCCTGGCGTACACTCAAAACTGGACATGGAGATTTACGAAGCACACGCTCGGTGGTGCTACCAAAAAGGAAATGCTCAAGGCCACTGCGGCCGTGCGTGCCTATGGCGATGATACTAATCCCTACTTCTGTGGCGTAGTTGCAGATCTCATCGGACGCCCTACCTCTACGAACACTCGTCACTATTGTAAAACCCTCGGTCCTGAGTTTGTTTCCCAGTGTTTCTAATTCCTTTTCAGCGTTTGTTTGAAGCTCCTGCTCGATGTCGGCAAAACCTACTTGAGCATAACTCCAATCCGCTGGATACACCACGGGCTCTACAACGTGAATAAGGTGAAGTGCGGCGCTCGATCCGCGTGCCACTTCCTTTGCAAGCGCAAGCGCCTTTCCAGCATTTTCAGAAAAATCAGTTGGAACGAGGAGAGACGAGACGGTGAGCATGGCTTTTTGCTAGTTTGTTGGTGCTTTATGCAATGTAGCAAACCCCATGATTCGCCCGACATATTATGACCATTTCTGTGCGCTTAAACATTCTCTCTGTTCTTTTCGTAGCCGCTACGGTATTTCCCCAACCCACTGTTCTCCTTGCCCAAGCTGCATCGCAAGGATGGCAATCACTAGTGCAGAATGATCTGTCCGCAGCTCGCTCCGCGTTTGAGGCTGCTACAAAATTAGATCCTCGCAACGCGAGGGCATGGTTCGGACTTGCCTATGAGGCAAACCTTCGCGGAGAAGACTCAGCCGCCTGGTCAGCGTTTCTTAATGGTATCCGGTTGGTACCTGACGCATCTCCCTATCTCTATGCCACCATGTCCACAAATCGATTCGGCTTGGCACTCCAGCAACCATCGTGGGGAGCGGTAGATGTTCTTAAGGATGTAACGGACAAGCCCGATCCGTTAGGAATCTTGTACGCTATGGCCTGCGAGCGAATGGGTGGCATCATGGAGCACGAAGAGAAACTCAAAGATGCTGAGGCGTGGTACGATCGTATTGGTGCTATCAGTAATTGGCGCATCGTGGGGCCATTCGATAATGTCTCGGGCTCTGGATTTGAAAAGGTCTTTCCTCCAGAGCGTACGGATGACGCATCAGCAGTCTATAAGAATGCAGATGGCGGGCAGATTCTATGGCAACAGCCACGAGTGCAGCGCTTAGATAGATGGATTGACTTCACATATTTCGCCGCTACACATCGTGGACAATTCTATGCTACTGTCTACCTCAACAACCCAACACAGCGTAGGGTACAAATGCGGTTGGGTACATCAGGGTCTTTCAAACTTTTCGTAAACGAAACGTCCATCCGCGAAATTTTTGATGAGCGCAATAACGACCTCGATACATACATCACTGAGTGCACACTTAACAAAGGCTGGAATAGGATCCTCGTAAAAGTTGGTGCCAGCGATCTTGATCGATGCAACTTTATGCTTCGCGTCACTGATGAAAGGGGCTTGCCACTGAGCAGCATTACTACATCAACCACACCACAGCCATATATAAAGAGCGACCCTGAGCCCCGTAACATAGACAACCCGCACATGGCCTTTTTTCATGAGCAGATCACTACAAATCCCGACTACATAGAAAACTACCTGTTGCTTGCCGAAGCTCATCTGCGTAATGATGAAGTGGTAGAGGCAATAAATGTTCTTCAAAAAGCTCAAAACATTGCGCCAAACTGTCTTGTGATTGATGTCTTGTTGTTAGAGGCATTTTCTCGCAGCGATCGCAGTGATGATTACTCTTCTCTTATGGAGCACATCACAACCACCGCGCCTGATCTGCCCCTTTCCAATAACTACAGATTCAGTCTCGCTATCTCGCAGGATAGAGCTGATGCCGCAGATAGCATACTTCGCATTTTTAAGATGCGCGACTCATCAAGCAGATTATACATCGAGTCTGCAATGCTTATTGCTCAGCGCAAAACTGATCTACAGACATACACCAACCTTCTTCGTAGAGCAATCGAGCGCTACCCCGATAACTATTCTTATGCCTCGCTCACTGCTACGATGACTGTTCAGGCAACACAGGATCCGAAGGAGGCCGTTGAGATTATGCAACGGCACTTGGCAGTGAATTTTTCAACACGTGGTCTTGAGTCGCTTGCTCAGCATTACATAGATGCGGGTGAATTCAAACAGGCACTTGCAACGTATGACCGATTGCTAAAAGCAGTACCACCAGGTTGTGGCTATCACTCAACCATTGCCGACATCTATATCGATCGGAAAGAGTGGCAGAATGCATTGGCATCGATTAATCGCGCGATTGCGATCTCACCAAATATTGCCGGTTTTTGGTACAAGCGTGCCATCATTCAAAAAAACCAAGATCTTCGCAGCGAGGCTATCGCAGACATGCATCATGCACTCGAGTTAGACCCTGCCAATTTTGATGCGCGCGAGTTTATTCGTGATCTCGAAGGAAAGCCCCATCCGTTTACGTACATGCCTGTGAAAGATATCGACAGCATTATTCAGTGGGCACCTACTGCATCTGCGTACCCCAATGATGATGCCGCTTTTCTTTCTGACACCAAGCGTAGAGTTGTATACGATGGCAGTCGCTGTGAGGTACAACGTGAATACGTTGCTCGAATCTTCACTGTTAGCGGTATTGACGATTTCAAAGAAGTTGCTCTCCCTTACAACAGTAGCCTCGTCCTTGAGAAGGCCGTGGTTCGCAAGCCCAATGGCAGAGAGATTCCAGCAGATAGAGGTTCAAATCAACTTGTTTTCAAGAGCATTGAGCCGGGTGACTTCATTCACGTCCGCTACCGTTTTAAGGAAGCGGAATCTGGACGATTGGGAACGTACTTTTCCGACTCCTACTCGTTCAATGGCAGATACCCAAAACTATATTCTAGATATTCCATTCTTACTCCTCCTGGTTCCAATTTGAACTGGCGTGCGTACGGCATTGAAAGCGAAATGGAAACCACAAAGAATGCATACGGCGAAGTATCATCATGGGAAACACGAGACGAACCTGCTATTGAATATGAAGAAGGCATGCCGGGCTTAGATGATGTTGATAAACGCGTAGAACTCACAAGCATTCCTAACTGGGAAGAAATCATTTCTTGGTACTATGATCTCGCACGAACCAAGACTCGTTCATCGCCTGAGGTTCGTACGTTGATGGACTCATTGTTCCCGCGCTCTAGGTCCTACTCTCGCGATGAAGTTATTGCAGGTGTCTATAGGTTCATCACAAAGGACATTCGCTACAGCTATGTTCCTTTTCGTCAATCCGGATACATCCCTCAGAAACCGCAAGCTATTATTCATACTCGCATTGGAGACTGCAAGGATGTAGCGTCTTTGTGCATCGCCATGCTGGCTGAACGTGATATTGTATCGCATCACATGTTAGTTCAAACGGAGACCTCATCTTTTCATCGCAGCTCGTTGCCTGGTATTCCGTTTGACCACGTCATCGTGGCAATACCCGGAGATTCATTGCCGATTTACATTGACCTCACTGCGGACAATGTGCCAATTGGAAATATTCCACAGGCGGACATGAATGCCTTTGCCCTTGTTATCCGCAAAGGAATGCGCGAGCCCACTCACATTACAAAAGAAAGTTTCCGCCCTAACACAAAATCGGTTGAAACAGACGTTGTGATCTCTGAAGACAATTCGGCATCAATTACTCAGACCTATGTTGAGACGGGTGCAGGAACGCAACTCTATCGATCAGCCTGGCGCGATCGCACAGAGAAGGAGCGCGATAAGGGAATCATCGAAATGTTAAGCGAAGACTATCCAGACGTGCGCTTAACGTCGGTAGAAATTGACGAGCTCGATACACTCACTCCAACGCTTCGATTCTCTGTGACATTTACTGTGCCCAATTACATGATGGAGGCAGGGGGCTTTTTGATTGCGCGATTGCCGTGGGACAGACCTATCGTGCCGGCAGCGGCGCTTTCGTATGATAAACGCAAGCAGCCGATTGATCTACCAAGCTTTCATGATTCTACTACTGAAGTCATTCGCATAAATGTACCTCCGGGTTATGTTTTGTCAGAAGAGAAAACATCAGCGCACATCACTCTTCAGCAGCTTACCTATGAACGTGTTTCAACATTGACAAACGGTCAATATCACATTGTCCGCAAGGTTGCCAATCGCCGGCCTTGGGTAATGCCTGAGGAGTATCAAAGGTTTAAGACTGATTACAATCGAATGGTGAAAGAAGATCGGCGGTCCCTCCTCTTTATGCCCAAGGGTACAGTTGTGAAGATTCCGAAGAGTCGGCATTGAACCAACTCGTGCTCACAGATACTCCTTTTGATGCCGTCATCTGTCTCAACGGCAACATCCCTTCCATTGATGTGCTTGCCACGGTAATAGATCGTCCCCTCATAGCAGCAGACGGAGCTGCACAGGAACTCTACAAAGCTGGCATTGTTCCGGAGTTTGTCATTGGAGATTTTGACTCCATTGATGCCGACGTGGTCAGTGCTTTACAGGGCACATCAGAATTCATTGTTGAGATTGATCAAGAGACCAATGATTTTGAGAAGGCTTTGCGATTTGCGCAGACAATGCTGTGGCAGAGAATTCTTGTTGTTGGTCTTCATGGAGGAGACCTTGAACACACACTTAACAATTGGTCGGTGCTGATGCGATTTGGCAGATCGATGAGCCTTGTTGCTCTTGATCGAGAGCGATTTGCGATTCCGATGTACAGCAGTTTTGCCTATGCATCTATACCAGGGGAGCTACTATCGCTTATACCCCAACCTCGAGCTCAGCTAACAACAAGCGGCCTCGAATGGTCACTCACCAACGAATCGCTTGAACTAGGTGCGCGCGAAGGGGCACGCAATAGGGCCAGCGCCCAGATGGTTGAAGTGCTTGTTCATTCGGGCTCTTTATTCTTCTTTTGTGACGCCAATCTTCCGCTTGCACCTGAGCTGGTGTAAGGGGCTATATTAGGTGATTCGATCATTGGTGGTAGTACCGGAGAAATTATGCGGCGCGATATAACAACGTGGTGGAGTCCAAACCTCGATAAGAACATGGAGATATGTGCCTATGGCCATTACGGTACAGCCATTCTCATGTTCCCGAGCGCCGCTGCGGACTACCTTGAATATGAACGTTTTTATTTGATCGACTCAATAGCCCCCTTCATTGAATCAGGAAAGATTAAAGTGTACTCGATCAACAGCATCAATAGCGAGAGCTGGCTGAATGATCGTATAAGTGGACGGCAGAAAGCCATAAGGCATCAGCAGTACAATAACTATATCGTTGAAGAAGTTGTGCCGTTCATTTTTCGCGACTGTGATGGCCAAGTGCCAATCATCACGAGTGGCGTTTCACTTGGTGCTTTGCACGCGGCAAATACATTGTTCCGCAGACCGGATGTGTTTGATGGTACTATTGCAATGAGCGGTATCTACGATCTCAAAGAGTATTCGAAGGGGTATTTTGATGAAGACTGTTACTTCAACTCCCCTACAGACTACTTGCCGAATCTCACAGATCAATATTGGTTGAATCTTCTACGCTCTAAGCACCACATTCACATTCTTACTGGGAGTGGGAATTACGAAGACCCAGGTGCAAGCCTTGAGATTGGCAACATTCTTCAATCAAAGGGAATCTCTCACGATCTTGATGTGTGGGGTGGAGACTACACGCATGACTGGCCAACATGGCGAGCAATGCTTCCGCATGTTATTGGTGCAAAGTTTTAGAAAGCACGAGCTATTCGTATGTCTCGTCCACCAGATTGATGAATCTGGCTTCAGCTTCTACTGCTCAGCGCTTACTTCACCAAAGCGATCTAACGTTGCAAACCATCCTTTGCGACCAAAAGATGCGAATGAAGACATTAAGATGTCATCTTCATCCATCGCCTCGCTAAGCGGAAGCGGATGTGGGTAGACCACATCAAACACATGACTAAACAGCAGGTAGTTTACAACGTGAACGTGATAATAGATATCACTTTCGTTGATGATGCTTTCTGAAAGTACAATCGTAGACACATCGTAATTGCCATTGAGATTCACAATGTCGCAATTATACACCACCTCGCCAGTCCAACTTCGTGCAAACGTAACCACGCCATCATCGATGGCAATGTCCCATTTATCATCCAGCGTTTCTGCACGAAAGATCATGCCTCTATCAGGAAGTGCTCGCAGAGTTACAGGGTATGAGATGTTCACGTCCATCTGCACAGCCCCTTCCGGACGCTTTCCAAACAGATGTGCCCCGTCAGAGTTTCGCAATGCGATAAACTGTTCTGCGGAATCGGAATGTTTTGCTGTTGACACCATTGCGGTGGCAATCGCCCTACAATCAAACACGCGTATTCCCCACGGTGAATCATGGGCTTCAATCCACCGTGGTTCCATTGTGTCATCAATCTTACTCATGCACGCAAATTACGGATGAGTTGCGTGCCCATTTTGTTCTGCGCTTAATGTGGCCTCGCGAGTAGTTCTGATTGCTGCAATGGCTAGGCGCTGCACCTCCTCGGCAAGGTCATGGAGGGGGCTCGCAGACTCTGGCTCAAGGAACCCCAGGTCGTCAAGAAGACGAATCCACAGTTTAACGAGGCGGACATTTGTGTTTACTTCATAAACGCATGTTCTGAACACGTCGCGCGATGATGCGCCTGCCGCTCGCTCCGTCCACGCACCAAGGTCCGAAGCCGACTCAAAGAGTCGGCGGTGCACATCCAGGGCGTGCCCAGCCCCTTGCCCATGCATCCAAATGTGCGCCACACGCAATGTTAGTTCGTATGAACGTTGTTGAAGGGGCGTGCCCATTGTTTTCTCCATTAATGAGTTGGTACACTTCTACGTGGCATCAAAAGAGTAAAACGTGACGCTCAGTTCGTCAATTACTTCGGTAGTCCGTTAACTGGTTAACGGAAGATGCGTGTAGCTGTATACCCCTGTAACTTCATCCCGAGTGAAGCGAGTGGCCTTCTTCAGTATCTCCGTAATTTACCTCGATGGTAGAACTCCCAGTCCTCGTACAGCCTACGGCGCAGACCGCAGAAGCCCCTTCCAACGGGCTTACGGTGTTTGTTGAATCCTATGGGTGCCAGATGAACACTAACGATTCAGAGATCGTGATGGGTGTGATGCACGCAAATGGATATAGAACTGCAGGGTCGCCGGATGATGCCGACGTGATTCTGTTGAACACCTGTGCAATTCGCGATAATGCAGAGAAGAAGATTCATGAGCGATTGATGCACCTCAAGCATTTCAAAAAGACCAATCGCGATCTTGTTGTTGGTGTTCTGGGGTGTATGGCAGAGAGATTACGAGCAGACCTATTAGAGACAACGTTGGTAGACCTGGTTGTAGGACCCGATGAATATCGTCGCGTCCCTGAACTCGTTGGCGAAGCACTTGGCGGAAGCCGAAGTGTGGCCGTTAAACTCTCTCGTACGGAAACGTATGATGACGTAGTGCCTTTGCGCACTGGCGGTGCATCGGCATGGACGTCAATCATGCGGGGGTGTGATAAGTTCTGCACCTTCTGTGTTGTGCCCTTTACGCGCGGCAGAGAACGGTCTCGTCCACTGCAAAGTATTGTTGATGAGACAAAGGGGCTATGGGATAGCGGCTTTAAGGAGATTACATTACTCGGTCAGAACGTAAACTCATATCGTGATATCGAGTCGGGGTATGACTTCTCTGATCTACTTGCTGCCACAGCGCGTGCAGTTCCTTCAATGCGCATTCGGTACTCAACGTCGCATCCGCAGGACATGAGTGACAAGCTCATTAATACCATGGCCGAGCACAGCAACATTTGCAAGCATGTTCATTTACCCGTGCAGTCAGGATCTAACCGCATTCTTGAGTTGATGAACCGCACATATACTGTTGAACATTACATCGGTCGCATAGAACGCATAAAAGAGCTGATGCCAGACTGCGCAACAACAACTGACATCATCACCGGATTCTGCACGGAAACAGAAGAAGACCATCAGCGGACGATTGATCTTATGAAGCACATTCGTTATGAAGGTGCATACATGTTTACGTATTCGCCACGCGAAAACACCAAGGCGTGGAAGCTCGGCGATGACGTACCCGATGAGGTAAAGAGCCGTCGTCTTGCAGAAATTATTGAAATTCAAAGCGAGATAGCACGCCAAATCAACACGAAGGAAGTTGGCGTTGTGCACGAAGTTCTCGTTGATGGTCCAAGTAAACGAGATGCCTCTCATTGGAAGGGGCGCACCGATACAAACAAGATTGTGGTGTTTTCAGGCGAGAACGTAGCCTCGTGTGCCGTAGGCGATGTTGTGCGTGTAAAGGTTGAGCGTACAAACAAGGCTACGCTTGTGGGAATACCCTACTGATTCCTCTATCCCACGTCAATTCCCTCCCTGACAGACAAGCCAAAGCCAGTGGTGCCTGACGAGCCCCATGCCGTAAGGCGTAGACCACAAATCAGCACAACAAAACTCAATATTCGCATGCAACAAACATACATTCCACAGAGAACACGTAGTTTGCGTTCATGGAAACTCTCTCCGTTATTCATGCCAAGATGCTGCACGTTATCTACCTCTTGGCAGCTCTAGGCATTGTATTTCCGCTCATCAATACGCTGCGTAAACAACCGCTTCATACGGTGAGTTTATGGGCTGTTCGTGTGTATACCTTTGTGATCACAATTCAATTTCTCATTGGCATCCTTCAGTTGGCGGCAAGATGGGGTGATTACGGTGATGGATTGCGATATCGCCTTGAGCACGCACTCATCATGTTCATTGCTGTTGGCTGTGTTCACATGGCACCACGATTCATCAAACGTGGCGATGCGATTGGAGCACGGAATACCACGTTCCTCATGGTGGCTTCTTTGGCGCTGGTAATACTCGGGGCAACACTTATTCAACGCGCTGCCCAAGGCTAGGTTTAACATGGTGCATACAACGTCTCTCTCGCGATATCCGCTCTTCCGTCGCGGCAAGGTTCGCGATGTCTATGATCTTGGCGATCGCCTTCTCATAGTTGCCACCGATCGCATTTCGGCATTTGATGTTGTAATGCAGGAAACCATCCCCGATAAAGGGGCGCTCCTTACTGCAATCTCTGCTCATTGGTTTGAATCGCTGAGCAAGGTAGTACCGAATCACATCATATCGTATGATGTTACCACCATCAGTGATCTCACCGATGAAGAAGTAGAGCTTCTGTTTGGTAGATCAATGATTGTACGCAAGACAAGCCCCCTACCAGTTGAATGTGTTGTTCGCGGCTACCTCGCAGGTTCCGGTTGGAAGGAATACAGCGCATCGAAGACTGTTTGTGGCATTCCATTGCCAGAAGGATACGTAGAATCCTCGCGCTTAGCAGAACCAATCTTTACCCCTGCTACAAAGGCAGAAGAAGGTCATGACGAGAACATCTCTTTTGAGCAATCCGCAGAAATTCTCGGCTTGGAAACAGCGACAAGCGTACGAGACTACAGTTTTGCGCTCTTCAATGCAGCATCAAAAGATGTTGAGGGTAAGGGGCTTATCCTAGCCGATACAAAATTTGAATTTGGCATTGTTGATGATTCAGTGATTCTGATTGATGAAGCACTAACGCCGGATTCATCGCGGTATTGGCTTGCATCGGAATATGCTCCGGGTTCTTTGCAGTACAATTTTGACAAGCAAATTTTGAGAGACTGGCTTGAGACCACGACGTGGAATAAGACGTATCCACCTCCATCATTGCCCGACTCCGTTATTGAAGGCACAAGAGCAAAGTACATTGAAGCGTACGAACGTATTACGGGGCGAACGTGGCTCTAAATAATTTCATGCTCGATGAAGACGACGTGGCGCTGCAGCGCAGAGTGAATGATCTTCTTGATTGGGGATTGTTACTTGCTGTTGCCGGCGTGCTTGCAATGGGACTCATCTCCATCTACAGCGCTGCGCATGGTATGGGCTCTGATTCAATTTTTAAGAGACAGTTGTTCTTTGCAGCCATCGGTATTGCTGCGGCAGGAGTTTTCTTTTTTCTCCCCGAGCACTGGTTCCGCGACCTTTCCTATCCTCTTTATGGAATAGGTATTCTCATACTCATTGCAGTGCTCACGCCGTTGGGACACGTTGTTAATGGCCAGCAGTGTTGGATTCAGATTGGAAGTTTTTCCTTCCAACCATCTGAACTCGCAAAACTTACCACTCTGATGGCGGTTGCTCGATATACTGGGCGCAAAGGCTTTGATATTCGCACGCTACGAGATCTGTTTGTAGTTGTTGCATTGTTTGTACTTCCCATTGCTCTTGTGATGATGCAGCCCGATACAGGCTCTGCAACGGTGTTCCTAGCAATGTTACTTGGAGTATACCTCTGGACCGGCGGCGATTTGTTCTTTCTCTACTTCGTTGCTGTAGCGCCATTTGTTGCGGCTTCAGCTTTGTATGGGGTGTTGTTCGACAACATGATTTGGTTTGCCATTGTAACCGCGCTTGTCTCGCTTGGCGCATTTCTTTTTCGGCGAAATTTAATCCTTACCATCGTGGCCTGCATAGTTCTTGTTGGTGCAGGTCTGGCCGTGAAGCCCGCGTTTGAATCGCTGGAGACGTACAAGCAAAGTAGACTTATCACACTCTTTGAACCGGAGCGCAACCCTCGCGGCACAGGCTATCACGTTATACAATCAATCCTAGCCGTTGGCTCTGGAGGAATTACTGGCAAGGGTTTTCTTAAGGGAACACAAACGCAGTTGCGGTACATTCCAGAGCAGTGGACAGATTTTATTTTCTGTGTACCTACCGAGGAGTTTGGATTTGTGGGAGGCACTATTGTCATCGCGTTGTTGGCAAGCGTGGTCTTTCGTGCTCTCAACATTGCTTCACTCGCACGCTCATCGTTTGCGAGCATCATTGCCATAGGATTTGCCTCGCTCCTTACGTACCATACAATGGTGAACATCGGAATGGCGGTGGGCCTCTTTCCCGTCATGGGAATCCCTTTGCCATTTCTTAGCGCAGGGGGCACTGCTTTGATTGCAAACATCGCCGTTGTTGGAATACTGTTGAATTTCTATAAGACCAGACGCAGGCGCGCATCAGGTGTACCATGAACATGCGCCTCGCTGTATCATCTGGCGATGTGAACGGTATTGGTCTGCGTTGTTTTGCAGATGCCTGCTCACACGTTGAATTCAATGCGTCAATAGAGCTTCTGATTGATGCAAGTACTCTTGTTGATGCGATCTCTGCATATAGGATGCCGGGTATCGTTGTTGATAGCGTATGGCATGTAGGAGAGAATAAGATTTCGATTGTTCCTATAAGCGCTGCCACTTGTGTGACTCCGGGAGTGATAACTGAAGATGCTTCGAGGTGTGCTATTGCATCCTTGGAGAATGCAATCGCGCGTGTTGCATCAGGTGTCGCAGATGCACTCGTAACACTCCCAATCAATAAATACGCATTGAACAACATTGGGTGGATATTTGCTGGTCAGACCGAGATGATTGCTGACATTGTTGGAGGAACGCCGCTCATGGTTCTGTGCACGCGCGATGTACGCGTAGCCCTCGCTACCATCCACGTGCCCCTTTCAACGGTGTCGAGTCTACTCACAATACAACTCATTGCTGAGCGCATTGCTGCACTATGTCATCACCTTGTTGTGGATCTTGGTCTCATTAATCCACAAATAGCGGTGCTGTCCGTAGATCCGCATGCAGGCGAACATGGTGTTATTGGCACAATCGATGATACGGTAGTGCTACCTGCAATCGAGCTCGCACGTGCTAGCGAGTACCATGTTGACGGCCCACATCCTGCCGACGGTTTTTTTGCATTTGGTGCGTACAAAAAGTACGACGGCATTGTGGCTATGTATCATGATCAGGGGCTCATCCCATTAAAGCTTCTTGCGCAGGGGGCTGGTGTAAACTGCACGGCTGCACTTCGCATCGTAAGAACATCACCCGATCATGGAACGGCATACAACATTAGCGTGCATGACGCAGTTGATTGTGCAAGTACGATTGAAGCCATCGAAATGGCTATACGCATAGCGCGCAATCGCCTTTCGTAGCGCTTACGAATGTTCTTTTATAGCACCCGTGGCTGTGGAAGGTGAATCCGTGAATTCCGCACAAAAAACCCTATAGAGGCCAGCTTCAGATGAACGTAGCTTTCTGAGGGAAGTGAGAGGCGCCGCGTATAACGCAAAGAGCTCCTGCATGCGAGCGCATACAGGAGCAATTTGAAAGAATACCTGGCGACTACCTACTCTGCCACACCAGTTCAGATGCAGTACCATCGGCGCAACGGGGCTTAACTACTCTGTTCGGAATGGGAAGAGGTGTGACCCCCGCGCAATCGTCACCAAGATGATTGTTTT
>CANMBE010000012.1 GCA_947495975.1 Ignavibacteria bacterium
GTTGGGGGGGGGGGCGCAGCCGACGCGGCCGTACGACGTATCTTTCTTCCATGGAATTCATCGCGTTTCTTCAGCTGCGTCTCTTTGTGGCAATGGGATGGCACATGCAGGCACTCGTTGTGAGCTGGTATGTATATGCATTAACACATGACCCACTCATGTTGGCCATGATTGGGTTGGCAGAGGCAGTGCCTGCCATTGGTTTTGCATTGCCTATGGGATACTTCGTTGATCGGATGGACAAGCGAACCGGGATACGAATTGCCTTGATGATGATCATTGTTTCGGGGGTGACTTCTGCAATCTTCGTGCAGCCATGGGTTGCGAAAGAATATGGGAATGCTGCAGTGGTCGCCGGACTCATGGCGATGATATTCGTGAACGGTAGTGCGCGAGCAATCTATTCTCCGTCAATGTTCAGCGCATTGGGACAAATAGTGCCGCGTGATCAGATTGCGCGCTCCTCTGCGTTGAGTAGTACAATGTGGCAGGGGGCTATGATAGCCGGACCACTGCTTGGTGGACTCGTCTATGGAGTATATGGTGTTGGCATTGCGGCCATAGTATTTGTGGCGCTACTTGTGTTGGGCGCTACCGGAGCGTTGAGACTATCCCCCAAGCCCCCTGTAGAACAAACTGAGCGACGGTCAATGAAGAAAGACCTAACAATGGGGATCAGGTTCATTTTCTCACGCCCAGCAATTCTGGGCGCACTATCCCTTGATCTCTTTGCCGTTTTGTTTGGCGGAGTGATTGCGTTGTTGCCAGTGTTTGCTCACGACATCCTTCACGTTGGTGAATCTGGACTTGGACTGCTTCGTGCATCGATGAGCATTGGCAGTGTTGCAATGATGGCATTCCTATCGTGGAAGCCACTAAAGAGAAATGCAGGTCGCATATTGTTGTGGTCTGTAGCAGGCTTTGGTGTTAGCATACTCGCATTTTCTGCAAGCACCGTTTTTGCATTGAGCGTTGCAATCCTTGTTTTTGCTGGCGCCTTTGATGCAGTGAGCGTTGTGATTCGTCACACAATCTTGCAACTCGAAACTCCAGACAACATGAAGGGCAGAGTTGCTGCTGCAAACACCATGTTCATCTCTAGTTCAAATGAACTTGGTGCCGTAGAGAGCGGGATCGCTGCTAAACTATTCGGCACCGCACCAAGCGTAGTGCTCGGTGGTGTTATGACGCTGCTCGTTGTTGGTCTGGTTGCGTGGAAGAACCCCACGCTGCGGAAATTGGATATGAAATGATGGTGATACGGAGATACGAAGTCGAGTGATAGCGTGCTATGGCGCACACATGGCTACGGAAAGAGAGGGGGTGCATTTTGACGCCCTCCGTATGTTGTACGAGCAGGAAACCGCACCTGAGTACTCAGATACGAACTAATTCCCGTATCTTTATAGTCTTTGCCGCTTTTGTCTTGGGACAAGGCGGTTTCTCTCAACTTTATCTAGGTGACCTGCTATGGCAGATCTGTCGAAAATCCGGAATATTGGGATCAGTGCCCACATCGACTCCGGTAAAACGACGCTGTCCGAGCGCATCCTGTATTACACGGGTAAGATCCATGCAATCCATGAAGTGCGCGGTAAGGACGGCGTGGGCGCAAAGATGGACTCAATGGATCTTGAGCGCGAAAAGGGTATCACAATTCAATCCGCTGCTACGTACTGCATGTGGGGCGAATTTGATATCAACCTTATTGATACACCGGGCCACGTAGACTTTACAGTAGAAGTAGAACGTGCACTTCGTGTTCTTGATGGCGCCGTGCTCGTTTTGTGCTCTGTAGCCGGTGTACAGTCGCAATCCATTACTGTGGACCGTCAGATGCGCAGGTACAGCGTTCCACGTTTGGCCTTCATCAACAAGTGTGACCGTCAAGGTGCAAATCCAGACCGTGTTGCTGATCAACTCCGCGAAAAGCTTGCGCACAACCCAGCGTTTGTAACGTATCCAATTGGTATCGAAGACAAGCTTGAAGGTGTGATCAATCTCATCTCCATGGAAGCCAATTATTTTGATGGCGAAGGGGGCTCAAACATCCGTGTAGAGCCAATCCCAGCAGAACTTGAAGGCAAGGCAAAAGAGCTGCGCCATCGTTTGGTTGAAGTAGCAGCCGACTATGATGATGCACTCATGGAGAAATTTTTGAGCGATGAGAGCCCAAGTGCAGCAGAGCTTACAGAAGCCGTGCGCAAGGGAACTCTTTCAATGAAGATGACTCCGGTGTTCTGCGGTTCTGCATATAAGAACAAGGGAGTTCAAACTCTGCTTGATGGAATCACTGCGCTTTTGCCAGCTCCATCTGATGTGAAGAATGAAGCTCTTGATCAAGATCACAACGAAGAAAAAGTAACGCTCGTTACAGATCCTGCAAAAGATCTTGTGATGCTTGCTTTTAAACTCGAAGATGGTCGATATGGCCAGCTCACGTACATGCGTGTTTATCAGGGAACGCTCAAGAAGGGCGACACAATCGTCAATATTGCCAACGGCAAGAAGGTGAAAGTCCCGCGTCTTGTAAGAATGCACTCAGATGACATGAACGAAATCGATCAAGCAACGGCAGGCGACATCGTAGCCATGTTTGGTGTTGATTGTGCTTCGGGTGATACGTTCACAGACGGCAACGTGCGTTATACCATGACGTCGATGTTCGTACCAGAGCCTGTTATCGAACTTGCAGTTGCTCCAAAGGACAAGGCCGGTCTTGTGAGTTTCTCAAAGGCACTCAACCGCTTTACAAAGGAAGATCCAACCTTCCGCGTGATGCGTGATGAAGAGTCGCACGAGACAATCATTAAGGGCATGGGCGAGCTTCACCTTGAAATCTACATTGAGCGAATTAAGCGTGAGTACAACACTGAAGTAACGGTTGGTCGTCCAAAAGTTGCCTTCCGTGAGACAATCACGCAGCGTTCTGAGTTCAACTACACGCATAAGAAGCAAACTGGTGGTTCGGGTCAGTTCGCTCGTGTTGGTGGCTTCATTGAGCCCCTTCCAGGTGATGCGGTTGAGAACTATGAATTTGTTGACGACATCGTAGGTGGTGTTATTCCTCGTGAATACATTCCTGCGTGTGATAAAGGCTTTAAAGAAGCAGTTATCGAAGGTTCACTCATTGGCCAACCCGTTGTGCGTGTTCGCGTAACGATTGATGATGGGGCTACGCACGCTGTTGACTCTTCTGAAATGGCCTTTAAAACAGCTGCTATCATGGCGTTCCGCGAGGCGTATTCGCATGCAAAGCCAACGATTCTTGAGCCTATCATGAAACTCGAAGTTTCTGTTCCCGACGAATTCCAAGGCACAGTAATTGGTCAAATCAACCAACGTCGTGGCGTTATTCTTGGCACTGATTCAGACATGGGTTACGTGACTGTTGAATCTGAAGTTCCGCTTTCTGAAATGTTCGGCTACTCAACTGACCTTCGTTCGGTTACGCAAGGCAAGGGCGAGTTCTCAATGGAATTCAAGAAGTACCAACCGGTACCGCGGATGATCCAAGAAGAGATGGTGAAAGAGCATCAGAAGAAGCGCGCCGAAGGCAAATAAATTCAAAAGCCCCCTTGCAGAAATGCTCGGGGGCTTTTTTTGTAAGGAAATCTCTACGGGTATTTGGTTTTGACACCCCAACCACCTATTTTTACAGGCTCTACTGGCGCAAAGGGTTCCCCCGATGCGCCGTCCCTGTCTAGACACGAATCATACAAAGACGGCAGAACACATGCCTACGATCAGCCAGCTAGTCCGTAAAGGGCGCCTTGTTGTAACAGTAAAGAGCAAATCCCCAGCTCTTCAATCATGCCCACAGAAGCGTGGCGTGTGCACTCGCGTGTACACAACAACGCCTAAAAAGCCGAACTCTGCTCTTCGCAAGGTGGCGCGTGTGCGCCTCTCGAATGGTCTCGAGGTAACGGCCTATATCCCGGGAGAAGGCCACAACCTTCAGGAGCACTCAATTGTGCTCATCCGCGGTGGTCGTGTAAAGGATCTTCCTGGGGTACGGTATCACATCGTGCGCGGTTCTGCTGACACGCAGGGCGTGGCAAATCGCAAACAATCTCGTTCGAAGTACGGTGCTAAGAAGCCTAAAGCCGGCGCTCCGGCAGCAAAGAAGTAAGGAATAACCATGCGTAAAAAGCGTTCAGATAAGCGTCGTACTTCCATAGACCCACGTTTCAATGACGTGATGGTAGCCAAGTTCGTGAACAACATCATGATTCAAGGCAAGAAGAATACGGCTCGTAAAATCGTGTATGAGGCAATGGAAATCGTTGCGAAGAAGACCGAGCAAGATCCGCTTGAAGTTTTCCGCAAGGCAATTCAGAATGCTTCACCGGCAATTGAGGTTCGTCCTCGCCGTGTTGGTGGTGCTACGTACCAGGTTCCGATGGAAGTCCGTGAAGAACGTCGGGCAGCCTTGGCAATCCGTTGGTTAAAGAAATTCGCCTCTGAGCGCCGTGATCGCTCGATGGCATCAAAGCTTGCAAGTGAGCTATTGGCAGCTGCCAATGGTGAAGGTGGCGCTATCAAGCGTCGCGATGAAATGCACCGGATGGCTGACGCTAACCGTGCATTTGCCCACTTCCGTTGGTAAGGGGCGGGACACGTTCCTTGAAACACTGAAAACTTCGTGAGAATTTGACGACATGACGCGTTCCGTGGCTATCGAACTCGTGCGCAACATCGGTATCATGGCGCATATCGATGCTGGCAAGACCACCACAACGGAACGTATCCTGTACTATACAGGAGTGCTCCATCGGATGGGGGAAGTGCATGAAGGCACTGCTTTCACCGACTACATGGACCAAGAAAAAGAACGCGGAATAACAATTACGTCCGCGGCCGTTACATGCAAATGGCATGATCATACGATCAACATCATTGATACTCCGGGTCACGTGGATTTTACGGCCGAGGTACAACGATCACTTCGTGTTCTTGATGGTGCAATAGCGATTTTTTGTGCTGTTGCTGGTGTAGAACCACAGTCCGAAACCGTGTGGCACCAAGCAAATCAATATCACGTTCCGCGCATTGCGTTCGTAAACAAGATGGACAGAGTGGGAGCAAATTTCCCACGTGTTCTCGACATGATGCGTTCGCGATTAGGTGCAAACCCTGTGGCCGTTCAGTTGCCACTAGGAGCCGAAGATACCTTTGAAGGCGTGATAGATCTTATTGATCGAACAGCGATAGTTTTTGATCGCGATCAGGGTGAAAAATTTGAGATTGTTGAAGTCCCTGATGACATGAAATCAGCAGTGGAAGTGGCTCGCCAAACGCTTGTAGAAGCCGTTGCTGAGCATGACGACGTGTTGCTTGAACGGTATTTGAGTGGTAGCGACATAACGTCTGATGAGCTGCGATTAGGCCTTCGTAAGGCAACGATGCTCCTAAAAGTAACGCCCGTTTTTTGTGGAAGTGCATTTAAGAACAAAGGTGTTCAGCATTTGCTTGATGGTGTGATAGCGTATTTGCCATCTCCAGTTGACGTTGGGTATACGCATGGTTATAGTCTAGCCGATCAAGCAAACGAGGAGATTCGCCAACCAGCAGATGATGAATCGTTCTCTGCACTGGCATTCAAGATTATCACCGATCCCTTTGTTGGCAGACTTACATTCATCCGCATTTACTCTGGAAATATCAAGGCAGGCGAACAGCTGTACAACGTAACCAACGATAAAAAAGAACGAGCTGGTAAGATCATGCGCATGAGCGCAAATAAACGTGAGGAGCTCGAAGCAGCGTATGCCGGTGATATTGTTGCCATACCATCGATGAGATTTACTCGCACTGGAGACACGCTGTGCGATCCCAAGCGCCCCATACTTTTAGAAAACATTCGTTTCTCAGATCCGGTTATCAACCAAGCGGTTGAGGCACGGACACTGGCGGATCAGGAAAAACTGACGGAATCCTTACATCGGCTCTCTGAAGAAGATCCGACGTTTCGATTCCATACGGATGCAGAGTCTGGGCAGGTAATCATATCCGGTGTAGGGGAGCTCCATTTGGAGATCCTTGTAGACCGACTCAAGAGAGAATTTAACGTTCCAGTTAAAGTGGGGAAGCCCCAGGTGGCTTACCGAGAGACCATTACAAGTTTTGCAAAAGCGGAAGGCAAGTTCGTTCGCAGCAACGCAGGTAAGAATCAATTCGGACAAACGACCATCGAATTACGACCGAACGACCCAGGAAAAGGCCTCGAGTTCAGAAATGAGCTTGTACCGGGGGCACTTCCTGAGAAGTACATTAAGAGTGCAGAGCAGGGGGCTTTGGAAGCCCTCAAAGTCGGACCGATCTCAGGATACCCCATGATTGACATCATGGCCGTCCTCATAGACTCGGCATACAATGAAGAAGACGCAACGGAAACGGCTTACGCTGTTTCCTCCTCTATCGCAGCAAAGGATGCTTGCAGGTTGGCGAATCCCGTCATCATGGAACCAGTCTTTCACGTAGAGGTTGTTACGCCCGAGGATTACGTAGGAGAGGTCATTGCTGACCTCAGCTCGCGTAGCGGGATGGTGCAAGGGATTTCCCAACGCGACATCCTGCAAGTTGTGACGGCTTTGGTACCGCTGTCTCAATTATTCGGCTACGTAACGCAGTTGCGATCGCTCACGCAGGGCCGTGCCTCGTACACCATGCACTTCCATGGATACGAGCAGGCTCAACGCCGCGCATAAAGCGTAGCGTGCGCTAGCGAAACGCAGCGTACCCGCCAAATTCAAGAGTTTGGTACCGGGATGGCATTTTATTGCGTTTCCATTAAGAAATCACAAAAAGTTTTCGTAGGTTTGTTTTCTGTCCCGTTCCGGACGATGGCGTTCAACGGACAGTAATAAAAGCAAATAATCGAACACCTCACTCAACGAAACCTGAGGAGTAGGCAGAATGGCAAAAGAAAAATTTGAGCGGAATAAGCCGCACGTAAATGTTGGAACCATTGGTCACGTTGACCACGGCAAGACAACGCTTACTGCAGCAATCACCATGTGTTTGGCTTCTAAGGGCCTTTCAGCGAAGCGTTCGTTCGACTCGATCGACAATGCTCCTGAAGAAAAAGCACGTGGAATAACGATCGCAACGGCGCACGTAGAATACGAGACAGAGAATCGTCACTACGCGCACGTTGATTGTCCGGGCCACGCCGATTATGTAAAGAACATGATCACTGGTGCAGCTCAGATGGACGGCGCAATCCTTGTTGTTGCAGCCACTGACGGTCCGATGCCACAAACGCGTGAGCACATTCTGCTTGCACGTCAAGTTGGTGTACCTCGTATCGTGGTGTTCATGAACAAGGTTGACATTGCGGATCCAGATCTTGTGGAACTCGTTGAGATGGAAATCCGCGAGCTGCTCACGAAGTACGAATATCCAGGCGACGATATTCCAATCATCAAGGGTTCTGCTCTAAAGGCACTTGATGCATCTTCAGGCGAAGGTGGAGACGCTGCGGATATGGCGTGCATCTTTGAACTGATGGCAGCTGTAGACGAATACATCCCAACACCAATTCGTGATGTTGATAAGCCGTTTCTTATGCCGGTAGAAGACGTGTTCTCGATCACTGGTCGTGGAACAGTTGGTACTGGTCGTATCGAACGTGGAATTGTAAAGGTTAACGAAGAAGTTGAAATCGTTGGATTTGGTCTTCAAAAGAAGACCATCGTAACAGGTATCGAAATGTTCCGCAAGCTGCTCGACGAAGGTCGCGCTGGCGATAACGTTGGACTCTTGTTGCGCGGTGTGGACAAGGAAGAAATCGAGCGCGGAATGGTTATTGCCAAGCCGGGATCGATTACTCCTCACCATAAGTTTAAGGCGCAAGCCTACGTGCTTACGAAAGAAGAAGGCGGCCGTCACACGCCATTCTTTACAAACTACCGTCCTCAGTTCTACTTCCGTACAACAGACGTAACAGGTGTACTCAACTTGCCAGCTGGCGTTGAGATGATCATGCCTGGTGACAATGTTGACAATCTCGAAGTAGTGCTTATCACACCAATCGCAATGGAAGAGGGCCTTCGCTTCGCCATTCGCGAAGGTGGACGTACGGTAGGTGCTGGTGTAGTGGCGACGATCATCGAATAACAAACCGAATTTTGAGATTCATCGAGGGGGTAACTCCCCTCGTTTTGTCTCTGACAGAAACTCCAACCAGGGGAATAACGAGTGGCAACGCAACGCATTCGCATAAAGCTTCGTTCTTACGATCATAATCTTATTGATCGTTCGGCAGAGCGCATTGTTCGCACAGTGAAGCAAACAGGTGCAGTGGTCTCCGGACCAATACCGCTACCTACAGAGCGCACGGTGTACACAGTGCTGCGGTCTCCTCACGTGGACAAGAAATCGCGTGAGCAATTTGAAGCTCGTGTGCACAAGCGTGTTATCGACATCTTCAGCAGTACGCAGAAGACAATCGATGCGCTTATGCGCCTAGAGTTACCGGCGGGTGTTGATGTGGAAGTGAAAGTCTAGGAGTAACGGGACAATGAGCGCAATCCTCGGGCGAAAGCTGGGAATGACAAGCATCTTTACAGACGATGGGGCCTTTGTGCCCTGCACTGTTATCGAAGCAGGTCCATGCCCAGTGGTCCAAATAAAAACGTTAGACAACGACGGCTACAACGCCGTGCAGCTAGGCTATGAGCCAATTGCAGATCGTAAAGTAAACCGCCCTCGGGCTGGTCACTTCGCGAAAAACGATGTCTCACCTACGCGCCACTTGAAAGAGTTCCGTCAGCTTGTTGCCAAGGTAAAGAATGGTGACATCGTGACTGTGGAGATCTTCGCAACGGGCGACAAGGTAAAAGTCTCTGCAACAAGTAAGGGCAAGGGCTTTCAGGGTGTTGTGCGCCGTCACCACTTTGGTGGTGTTGGTATGGCAACACACGGACAGAGCGACCGTCCTCGTGCGCCGGGTTCTATCGGTTCGTCGTCGTATCCGTCTCGTGTATTCAAGGGAATGCGCATGGCTGGTAGAATGGGTGGTACTCGTATCACTATTCGCAATCTCACGGTTCTCCGTGTGATGCCCGAGCAAAACCTTCTCCTTGTGAAGGGAAGCATTCCGGGTGCAATGAATTCAGTAGTTGAAATTGTAAAGCTCTAAGAAGAAGATCGCCATGACTGTGGATGTACTAACAAAAGACGGTGTAAAAGCGGGCTCAATTGAGCTGCCAGCATCTGTCTTCGGTATTGAGCCAAGTGAGCACGCTATGTATTTAGCAGTGCGAGCATATCTTGCGCATAGGCGTCAGGGTAATGCTAAGACTAAGACTCGCGCCGAAGTTTCTGGTGGTGGCAGGAAGCCATTCAATCAAAAAGGTACTGGCGGAGCACGTAAGGGTACGAGCCGCTCGCCACTTTCACCAGGTGGTGGTAGAATTCACGGACCAGTTCCGCACTTCTATCGTATTGATTTGCCGATGAAGGTAAAGCGTCTTGCTCGCAAGTCTGCACTTACACTGCGTGCACGCGAAAACAATCTTGTTGTGCTCGAAGACTTTACGGTAAGTGCACCAAAGACTCGCGAAGTAGCATCGATGTTGAAGGCAATAAAGCTCGACGGTAAGAAAGTCTTGATGCTTTTGCCATTGGCTGATGAGATGTTTGTGAAATCAGCACGCAACATTGCCGGTGTAACAACATTCCCGGCTGATAAAATATCAGCATATGATGTTCTAAGCCACGGCAAGCTCGTAATCTTCAAAAGCGCAATCGAAACGATCGCTAACTCATTTGGCGACTCTCATGAAGGAGATGCCGAATGATTACTGTATTGAAGCGGCCGATCATCACAGAGAAGGCTACTCGAGTTGGGCACATGCGTCAGTATGTGTTTGAAGTAGATACAAATGCGAACAAGCTTCAGATCCGTCAGGCTATCAAGCAAATGTTTGACGTAGAAGCAATCAGCGTTCGTACGGTTAGGATTAAAGGAAAAGTCAAGACCCGCCAGACTCGCGGAGGCCCTCAGATTGGTCGTACCAATCTTATTAAGAAGGCTTATGTGACGCTCAAGGAAGGTCAGTCAATTGACGTCGTTGCCGGCGAAGGCACCGAAGAGTAAGCGGAGAATAAAAATCATGGCAATTAGAAACCTCAAACCGATCACACCTGGAACGCGCTACTACAGTATTAGCACGTTCGATGAGATCACAACTTCCAAGCCGGAGAAGAGCCTTCTCGAACCGCTGAAGAAGTCGGGTGGACGGAACAATACTGGACGTGTTACTTCGCGCCACCGCGGTGGTGGACACAAGCGCATGTATCGTATCATCGACTTCAAGCGCAACAAGCCTGGAGTAGAAGCCACGGTCATGACGATTGAATACGATCCAAATCGTTCTTGCCGTATTGCTCTACTTGAGTATGCAGACGGAGAGAAGCGTTACATCATCGCGCCAGACAAAGTTGTTGTTGGCCAGAAGTTGATGAGCGGTGAAACGGCACTTCCAAAGGATGGCAACGCGTTGCCATTTACAAAGATCCCAATGGGATATGTAGTGCACAATATTGAAATGAAACCCGGTAAGGGTGGACAGATGGTTCGTTCGGCTGGCACATCGGCACAGTTTGTTGGTATTGACAACGGCAAGGCGCAGATCAAACTCCCTTCGGGTGAGATTCGCATGGTGCCCGCTGTTTGTATGGCCACAATTGGCGTGGTGAGCAACGGATCGAACAAAGACATTAGCTATGGCAAGGCCGGACGTATGCGTTGGTTGGGTGTTCGCCCTCAAACGCGTGGTATGGCAATGAACCCAATCGATCACCCAAACGGTGGTGGTGAAGGTCGTTCAAAATCGGGTGGTGGTCGCAAGCACATGCGTTCGCCGTGGGGTCAGCTTGCTAAGGGACTCAAGACAAGGAAGAAGAAGAACGCCTCGGACGATATGATCATTCGTAGGCGCAACGCGTAACCTAGGAAAACGGAGTAGTTAGAGATGCCACGTTCACTGAAGAAAGAACCATTTGTCAGCTTTAAGCTGGTAAAAAAGGTAGCGGTAATGAATGATGCGGGCAAGAAGTCTGTGATCAAAACGTGGTCGCGTTCTTCAACGATCTCTCCGGATTTTGTTGGGCACACGCTCGCAGTACATAATGGAAACAAGTTCATTCCGGTTTATGTAACGGAGAACATGGTTGGGCACAAGCTTGGTGAATTTTCGCCAACTCGTACGTACCGTGGGCACTCTGGAAACCGCAAAGATCTCAAAACGGGTAAGAGGTAAGACGAACGATGGAAGCACGCGCAATCAAACGCTACAATAGGTCTTCGCCTCGCAAGATGCGTCTTGTGATCGATCTTATACGTGGCAAGTCTGCTCAGCAGGCGCTTAATATTCTCCGATTCTCGGATAAGGCTGCAGGTCTTGTTGCTGAGGTAACACTCAAGTCAGCGATCAGCAACCTTACGAATAAGGATCAGGGAATCGACCCAGAGTCAATCGTAGTTAAAGAGTGTTTCGTCGATCCGGGACCGACGATCAAGCGAATTTCACCGGCTCCTATGGGCCGTGCATTTCGCATTCGCAAGCGCTCGCACCATCTAACCATCGTCGTTTCAACGAAACAGTAAGCGGAGTCAGATCAAGTGGGTCAGAAGACAAATCCGATCGGTCTGCGACTAGGCATCATCCGTCAGTGGGAAGCCAACTGGTTCGATGAGAAGAACGTCGCAGAAAAGTTGCAAGAAGACATTATGGTGCGCAACTACATCAAGAGCCGTCTTAAAAAGGCTGGTGTAGCACGCATTATCGTTGAGCGTACAGCGAAACAACTTCGCGTTACGATCAACACGTCGCGTCCAGGCGTCATCATTGGTCGCTCGGGCAAGGACATTGCACAACTCGAAGAAGAGCTTCGTAAGCTCACAAACAGGGAAGTAAAAATCCTCATTAGTGAGATCAAGCGCCCAGAGCTTGATGCACAACTGGTAGCAGACAACATCGCTGCGCAACTCGAGGGTAGAATCTCGTTTCGCCGTGCAATGAAGAACGCTGTAAGTAGCACGATGAGAGTAGGAGCAGAAGGTGTTCGCGTGATGTGTTCGGGCCGTCTTGGCGGAGCGGACATGACACGTAAGGAGCAGTACAAAGAGGGTCGTGTTCCGCTGCACACATTGCGTGCGGATATCGACTATGCACAAGGTCGTGCAGAAACTGTGTACGGTTCGATTGGTGTGAAGGTGTGGATCTGCCGTGGCGACGTAATCGGCAAGCAACAGAACAAGGAACAGTAAGTCAGGCGTAAGGCAACGACATGCTCATCCCAAAAAGAGTTAAACACCGTAAGACCCAACGGGGCCGCCGTAGAGGCAAGGCCTATCGTGGATCAACGGTAGCATTTGGATCATACGGTCTTAAAGCGCTGGAAGCAGCGTGGATTACGAATCGTCAGATCGAATCGGCACGTATCGCTATCAATCGATACCTCCGCCGTGACGGTAAGGTTTGGATCCGCATTTTTCCAGACAAGCCAGTAACGAAGAAGCCAGCCGAAACCCGAATGGGTTCCGGTAAAGGTAATCCGGAGTTCTGGGTTGCAGTAGTGAAGCCAGGTCGTATTCTCTTTGAGATAGACGGCGTCACAAAGGAGCGTGCTCAGGAAGCTGTGCGTCTCGCGATTCACAAGCTCCCAATTAAATGCAAGTTCGTTCAACGAGTGGATCTGGAGGGTTAAGAAATGAAATCACGTAAAGCAGGAGACCTCCGTTCTCTCTCGACGCAAGAGCTCGAGGGATTCCTCAAGGAAAGCGAAATCAATGTCGTTCGACTACGATTTCAGCTTACACTGAGCCAGCTTCAAGATTCTTCAAGTATCAAAACGCTGCGCAAAGACATAGCGCGAATGAAGACTATTCTTCACCAGCGCCTTAGTAACGCCAACTGAATCGGATCGAAATTATGGCAGACGTAACAACAACAACGGACACCACGGTATCGCGACGTAAAGTGCGGACCGGCAAGGTGGTGAGTAACAAAGCGGAGAAGACTATCGTGGTTAGCATTGAGCGCCAGATAGCCCACCCCCTCTACAAAAAGTACTTCAAGCGGAGTACAAAGGTGATGGCGCACGATGAAAAGAATGAGTGCAACATCGGCGATGTCGTAAAAGTCATCGAAAGCCGTCCGCTAAGTGCCCGCAAACGCTGGGCGCTTGTTGAGATCATCGAACGTGCGCAGTAAGGGAGAACGGACATGATTCAAGAAGAATCAAATCTCGTGGTAGCTGATAATTCGGGAGCGCGCAAGTTGCGATGCATTCGAGTTCTCGGTGGACACGGTAAGCGCTACGCAACGGTGGGTGACATCATCGTTTGCTCGGTTAAGGCAGCATTGCCTGCCGGCGCTGTTAAAAAAGGCGAAGTAGTGAAAGCTGTGATCGTTCGTACAAAGAAGGAAATACGTCGCCGCGATGGCTCGTTTATCCGCTTTGATGAAAACGCTGCAGTGATCATTAACAACAATAACGATCCACGAGGAACGCGAATCTTTGGGCCAGTGGCCCGCGAACTTCGCGAACGCTCGTTTATGAAGATCATTTCCCTAGCACCAGAAGTGCTCTGAGGTACACGATGAAGCTCAAGATCAAAAAGGGCGACACTATCAAGGTGATCGCAGGAAATAGCAAAGGGGCTACGGGGCGTGTGCTCCAGGTGCTTCCATCTAAGATGCAGATCCTCGTTGAGGGTGTGAACCTTCGTTCGAAGGCTGTTCGTGCTTCACCAAAGCATCCGAACGGTGGCATTGTAAAGATGGAGATCCCGGTGCATTACTCTAACGTACAACTCGTCGACAAAAATGGTAAGCCCACACGTGTTGCACGTGAGCGCACTACCACAGGAGACAAGACAGTTGTGAAGCGCATTGCGAAGACCACTAAAGAAGTAATCTAAAGAAGACGAACGTCGAAGGAACGTAGAAACCATGGCAAAAACAACAACAAAGAAGGAACAGTTCAAGCCTGACGGCCCACGTCTTGAAGATATTCAAGATGTGAAGATCCCGGCTCGCTTGCACGCCTTCTACAAAGACGAAGTAGTTCCGGCGCTTATGAAGCGTTTTAACTACGAGAGTGTTATGCAGGTGCCCCGTGTTGAGAAGATCACCGTAAACATTGGTGTTGGTGGTGCAACTCAAGATGCAAAGCAACTGCAAGCTGCTGTGAATGAGCTCGAGCTGATCGTTGGACAGCGCCCTGCTATTTCGCGCGCTCGCAAGTCTATCGCAAACTTCAAGCTTCGTGAAGGTATGCCGATCGGAACTCGCGTTACTCTTCGTCGTGCACATCTTTACGAATTTCTCGACAGATTCATCAACATTGCTGCGCCCCGTATCCGCGACTTCCGTGGATTCTCGGACAAGAGTTTTGATGGACGTGGCAACTACACGATCGGCATCAAGGAACAGATCATCTTTCCGGAAATCGACGTTGATAAAGTGTCGAAGATTCAGGGTATGGATATCACATTCGTGACGTCGGCAAAGACAGATGAAGAGGCACATGCCTTGCTTAAAGAGTTTGGTTTCCCGTTCCGCAAACGCGACTAAGACATTAAGAGAATTCCATGGCAAAGACATCAGTCATAGCACGTAATAAGAAACGCATCCGTCTGGCAGCAAAGTACGCAGCAAAGCGTGCAGAGCTAAAAGCGGCTGGCGATATGGTGGGACTTCAAAAGCTCCCACGCAATAGTTCCCCGACACGCGTCCGCAGCCGTTGCCTGATCACAGGTCGTGGCAAAGGCGTATACCGCAAGTTTGGCCTATGCCGTAACATGTTCCGACTTCTTGCCCTCGAAGGTAAGATCCCGGGTATGCGTAAGGCAAGTTGGTAAGACAGTTGAAGCCCTGATTTTCGAACACGACCAAGACGACGATTATGCCAGTTTCAGATACAATCGCCGATTTCATAACACGCATCCGCAACGCGTCGGCGGCGAAGCACAAAACAGTTGATGTGCCTTCGTCCAAGCTCAAAGTGGCTATAGCTGAGATCCTCAAGGATCAAGGCTTCATTTTGGACTACGACCGCGTTGAAGACAACAAGCAAGGTGTTCTCACCTTGAAGCTGCGCTATCACTACGGGCAACCGTCTATTCGCGAGGTACATCGCGTGAGCAAGCCTGGCTGTCGCATTTATGCGCCGGCAGACAATCTCCCGCGTGTTCGTAACGGCCTTGGAGTTGCGATCATCTCAACGCCTCGAGGCGTTATGACGGACAAGCAAGCCCGTCGCGAAAATGTTGGTGGTGAAGTGCTTTGCACAATCTGGTAAGAAGAGAAGCGAGGAGCAAAAGAACATGTCACGAGTAGGAAAAAAACTCATCACCATTCCGAGTACCGTCAACGTAAAGTTCGACGCCACGGTTTGCACGGTTAAGGGGCCAAAGGGTGAACTCACGTTTACCGTTGACCCATCGATCACACCGGTGATGGAGAATGATACGCTCACGTTTACGCGAGCGAATGACGAAAAGAAGGTGCGTGCTTTGCACGGCCTCACGCGTGCGCATATCGCATGGATGGTTGAAGGTGTGTCCACTGGATTCACGCGCAATCTCCAAATCGAAGGCGTAGGTTATAAGGTTGAGTTGCGGGGCAAGAACTTGCTCTTGTCGCTCGGCTATTCTCATCCGATCTTTTTCATGCCACCAGATGGTGTGGAGTTCGTTGTCGCAACGCCAACTGCATTCTCAGTGAAGGGTGCAAACAAGCACCTCGTAGGTGAAGTTGCAGCGAAAGTGCGCAAACTCCGTCCACCTGAGCCGTATAAGGGCAAAGGCATTCGCTACGAAGGTGAATACATCCGCCGCAAGGCCGGCAAGTCAGCAGGCAAGTAAGGAATATTGAACTATGAACCGCATTAAACTAAAATCCGTGCGTCATGCACGCCGCGATCGTAGAGTTCGCAAGAACATCTCAGGTACTCCGGATCGGTTCCGGCTGACGGTGTTCCGCTCGCTCAATCACATCTATGCGCAGATCATCAATGATGTTGATGCAACGACGCTCGCGTCGGCTTCAACACTAGAAAAAGATATCCGTGCAAAGATTACAGATGGCATGTCGAAGGTGGACGAAAGTCGGATCGTTGGCGTTGCACTAGCAGAACGTGCGAAGGCAGCAAACGTCACAAAGGTTGCATTTGATCGCAATGGCTTTCTTTATCATGGCCGCGTCAAAGCGCTTGCAGAATCTGCACGCGAAGGTGGTCTCGATTTCTAACGCTGAATGAAACGGAGCTGATTACGTGGCAAAACAAAAAGTATCGGAACTGAACCTCAAGGACAAAATTGTCTACGTGGGTCGCACAGCAAAGGTTGTGAAGGGTGGACGTAGGTTCAACTTCTCAGCGATGGTGGTTGTGGGCGACGAAGCAGGACATGTTGGCTACGGATTAGGTAAAGCCGGTGAAGTGTCGAATGCGGTAACCAAGGCAACTGACGCTGCAAAGAAATCTGTTGTTAAGGTTCGTGTTCAGAACGGCACAGTTCCTCACGAAGTTATTGGTCGCTTTGGCGCTGCTAAGGTTCTCATCCGCCCGGCAACTCCCGGTACTGGTGTTATTGCCGCTGGTGGTGTACGAGCTATTCTCGAGCTTGCTGGTGTAACAGATGTACTCACGAAATCTCAAGGTTCGTCTAACCCGCACAATACGGTGAAGGCAACCATGAATGCATTGATGCAACTCGAAGATGCAGCTGCCGTGTCCATACGTCGTGGTATATCGCTTAAAAAGGTTCTTCAAGGCTAAGGGCATAGAAGGAAACGAATCATGAAATTGAAGATTACCCAAGTGCGTTCGATCATCGGCGCCCTGCGGAACCAGAAGGATACGATCAAGGCCCTTGGCCTCGGTCATCCTCATTACGTAACGGTCAAGCCGAAGAATCCACAAATTCTCGGCATGGTCAACGTGGTTCGGCACCTTGTAACCGTTGAAGAGATCGCAGACTGAGGCCCATCATGAAACACATCGGAAATTTATCGCCCGCGCCGGGCTCACGTCATAAGAAAAAGCGCATTGGTCGTGGTGCCGGTTCAGGTCACGGCGGCACTTCTACACGTGGACACAAAGGTCACCAGTCGCGTAGCGGCTTTAGCCAAAGTCCAGGCTTTGAGGGCGGTCAAATGTCGCTCAAACGTCGTGTACCAAAGTTCGGTTTCACGAACATCAATCGCATTGAGTATCAAGAAGTGAATGTCGCAACGTTGCAGCGTTTGGTTGACGAGAATCTCGTTACCAACGGCTCTGTTACGAAGGATGTTTTGCTTGATCTTGGTGTAATCCGCAAACGATCAGCGCCAGTGAAGATCCTCGGTAACGGAGATCTTTCGGCAAAGCTCACAGTAATCTGTGACAAGATCTCGGAAACAGCCAAGCAGAAGATCGAAACAGCCGGGGGAGCGGTAACCGTCAATGGCTAATATCGTTACCACATTCCGGAATATGATCCGAATCGAAGAGCTTCGCCAACGAATCGCGTTTACGCTGATTGCGTTGCTAGCTGTACGTATTGGATCGTTCATCACGATTCCGGGCGTAGACGTTGCTCTGCTCACTCAGGCCTCGGCCTTGGATGATGGTGGAACGATCTTTGGTCTCTATGACATGTTCGTTGGGGGCGCATTCTCAAATGCGGCCATCTTTGCGTTGGGTATCATGCCGTATATCTCTGCGAGTATCATACTCCAGATTGCTGGCGTGGTGTTGCCTGAGTTGCAGAAGCTCCAAAAAGAAGGCGAAGACGGTAGAAGAAAAATCAATCAGTACACAAGACTCCTCACTGTTCCTATTGCAGCGTTGCAAGCATGGGCTGTGTCTATCAAGATTGCCCAAACAACAGTTGGTGCTGGTGGTGCCTCGGTTGTGCCTGACGCGGGTTTCATGTGGACGATGGCTACAGTCCTCATTCTTACGGCAGGAACTGTTGGACTGATGTGGATTGGCGAGCAGATCACGGATCGTGGACTAGGCAATGGAATTTCGTTGATCATCTTCATTGGAATTATTGCACGATTGCCTACAGCCATCATGCAAGAGTTTACACTTATCCAATCCGGTGCTCGCAACCTGGTTATTGACCTTGTGCTTGTAGCGCTCTTGTTGGGTATTGTGGCTGCTGTGATTTTGATTACGCAGGGGGCTCGAAGAATCCCCGTTCAGTACGCAAAACGTGTTGTTGGACGCAAGGTGTATGGTGGAACAACGCAGTACATTCCGCTACGCGTGAACACGGCTGGTGTTATGCCGATCATCTTTGCACAGTCAATCTTGTTTGTGCCGGCAACCATCGCATCATTCTTCCCAGACAGCACATTCTGGCAAGACGTATCTCAATTGTTTAGTGATCGCACAGTGTTCTACGCCGTGTTCTACGGTGTGATTATCGTGTTCTTCACATACTTCTATACTGCGATTGCCTTCAATCCAAAAGAAGTTGCTGACAATATGAAACGCAATGGTGGCTTTATTCCAGGCGTGCGCCCGGGTGCGCCAACATCTGAATACATCGAAAATATTCTCACTCGTATTACACTTCCTGGCGCGATTTTCTTGGCACTCATCGCTATCCTTCCAACGTTTGCGATGAACGTCCTGAAAGTACCGCCAATCTTCGCATCGTTCTTCGGTGGTACAAGCCTTCTCATTATCGTTGGTGTTGCATTGGATACACTGCAGCAGATCGAATCCTTCCTTCTTATGCGTCATTACGACGGATTTATGAAGACTGGTAAGATCCGCGGTCGTGCTGGTGCTGTCTCCTGATAGCCATGATGGTTGCTGACCTAAACATCTCTATTCGAACAGAAGATGAGATTTCAAAAATGGAAGCAGCATGTCGGATCGTTGCTGACGTGTTGAACCATGTACGAGGATATGTTAAGCCGGGTGTGACAACGTTGGAGCTCGATGCCATTGTAGAGGATTTTATCCGAACACGTGGGGGAGAGCCAGCTTTCAAAGGTTATGAAGTGGATGGAAAGCTATTCCCTTCGTCTATCTGCGTTAGTGTTGATGAAGAGGTAGTTCATGGAATGCCAGGTCAGCGAATGCTCAAAGAAGGGCAAATCGTAACTGTTGATGTTGGTGTACAATTGGACGGCTACTTTGGAGACAGTGCGTACACGTTTGGTGTGGGTGAGATTTCAACTGACAAACAACGTTTGTTAGATGCAACAAAAGAGTCTCTGGCTCTTGGCATCGAACAGGCAATAGATGGTAATCGCGTGTATGATATAGCACGAGCTGTTCAGACACATGTTGAAAAACAGGGTTTTTCGGTTGTGCGGGAACTTGTGGGACACGGCATTGGCCGTCATCTCCACGAAGAACCGCCGGTTCCGAACTTCGTTCCGGGTCTGTTGCATCGCAGCAGATTCCCTAACGCCCGCCTCAAAACGGGGATGGCGTTAGCGATTGAGCCGATGGTGAATATGGGGCTTTTCCATGTGCACACGGCAAGCGATGGGTGGACAGTGTATGCGGCAGATGGGAAGCCATCAGCACACTTTGAACACACGATCGTGATTGATGGAGCAACGCCGAGAATTCTGACTTTGATGGAGTAACGATAACGACAAGGTTTTGATGGGTCGCGAAGATGTCATACGTGTTGATGGTGTGATCGAGGAAGCACTCCCGAATACTCAGTTCATAGTAAAACTGGATAACGGGCATAAAATTCTCGCACACGTCTCCGGAAAGATGAGAATGCACTTTATTAAGATCTTCCGCGGAGATAAGGTCACGGTTGAGATGTCTCCATATGATCTGTCAAAGGGTCGAATCGTCTATCGCTACAAGTAAAATGAAATTCGAATGTGAACAAAGAAGGATGAGGCCATGAAGGTTCAAGCATCGGTGAAAAAGCGCAGCCCCGACGACAAGATTGTTCGTCGTAAGGGGAGGGTGTACATCATCAACAAGAAGAACCCTCGATTCAAGCAACGTCAAGGTTAATTCAGGAGACACAAAGTGGCTCGTATCGCAGGTATCGATCTACCAAAAAATAAGCGTGGCGTCATTGCACTCACGTACATCTATGGCATTGGGAACACGCTCAGCAGTCAAGTACTTGACAAAGCCGGTCTTGATCACAACAAGCGCGTTTCTACATGGACGGATGACGAGGTAGCTCGTATTCGTCAGGCACTGGCAGACTACAAAGTAGAAGGCCAGCTCCGCTCAGAGGTGCAACTCAACATTAAGCGTCTTATGGACGTGGGATGCTATCGTGGCTTGCGCCACCGTCGCGGTCTTCCGGTTCGTGGACAACGCACACGCACCAACGCTCGCACTCGCAAGGGCAAGCGCAAGACAGTGGCTGGTAAAAAGAAGGCAGTGAAGAAGTAATATAGGATTGAACGACAATGGCAGCTGCAAAAAAGCGCGTCAAGCGCAAAATCGTTACGGATGTTCACGGCAAGGTCTATGTCCGTGCAACGTTTAACAACGTGATCGTTACGATCACGGATACATACGGCAATACGCTGTCTTGGTCATCCGCTGGAAAGAATGGTTTCCGCGGTTCCAAGAAGAATACTCCGTATGCATCGCAGGTCTCCGCAGACAAGGCTTCTCGCGAAGCCTTTGAAATGGGGCTCCGCAAGGTTGACGTGATAGTAAAAGGCCCAGGTTCTGGACGCGAAGCGGCTATCCGTGCGCTTACCCAGGCTGGCTTTGAAGTGCTTTCTATCCTAGACCAAACGCCGCTGCCTCATAACGGATGCCGTCCGCCTAAAAAGCGACGTGTCTAATCCGTTAAGACAAATTTAAAATGTGCGACTATTGAACCAAGGAAGTCCATGAACATGCAGATGCAGATGCCGGATGGCGTAGTGGTAGAAGAACTCGGTAGTCCTTACCACGCTCGATTCGTGCTCAATCCTCTCGAAGAAGGTTACGGAACAACAATCGGAAACGCTTTTCGCCGCGTACTCCTTTCTTCTATCCAAGGATCTTCGATCATTGGTGTAAAGATCTCGGATGTGCAGCATGAGTTTCAAACAATTGCTGGTGTTGTAGAAGATATGTGTGAGATCATCCTCAATCTGAAGGAAGTTCGCATCCGTATCCTCGATCCAAAAGCATTGAACCGCATCACGTTCCGCGTGAAAGGCCAAAAGATTTGGACGGCACAGATGATTCAAGACGCAACCGCAGGTGCGATTGAAGTCCTTGATCCGTCAAAGAAGATTGCTACGCTTGCAGACGACGCAGACTTTGATGTGGAACTTCGCATCGGACGTGGCAAAGGCTATGTTCCATCTGAAGAGCAAAACACAACAGACTTCCCGTTTGGTATGCTCCCGATTGATGCGATCTATACTCCAATCAAGAACGTGATCTATAATGTAGAGCCGTTTCGTGTTGGACAAAAGACTGACTATGAGAGACTCTTGCTAGACGTAAGCACAGATGGCTCGATTACAGCGAAAGAAGCAATGGAGCACTCTGCAACGATTCTTCGTTCGCATGTTGCGTTGCTACTCGGTGTTAATCCTGCTGTTGGAGCAAATGCAGATCAATCAGAAACGCCATCAGCAGATTCTGAAGCAGAGCGCGAGCGCATACGCGTACGCCGTATCCTCCTTCAATCAGTTGATGAACTCGAACTAAGTGTTCGTGCTCATAACTGCCTCAAAGCAGCAAGCATTCGCACGTTGGCAGACCTTGTAAGTCTGCAGGAATCTGACCTCTTGAAGTTCCGCAACTTCGGTCGGAAGTCTCTGTCGGAACTCGCAGATGTCGTAGTTCAAAACGGTCTCCTGTTCGGTATGAACGTGGAAGGCTACCTACGAGACGATGAAAAGAAGAACGACTAAGGAAGGCTAAGGAGAATAGAATGCGACACCATTATGCAGGCCGAAAACTCAAGCGCACAGCTAGCCACAAGCGAGCCATGCTCGCAAACATGGCTACCTCATTGTTTGAACATAAGCGCGTTGTTACAACGGTAGCCAAGGCGAAAGAACTTCGTCCGTTCGCCGAGCATCTCATTACACGTGCAAGAAATGCACATCGTTCTGAGAAAACCGGTACGATCGTTGGCATCGATGTTCACAATCGTCGCATGGTAGGCCGATTCATCAAGAACAAGGCTGTACTTCAAGAGCTATTCGATACGATCGCACCGATCGTGTTGGAGCGCGATGGAGGTTATACTCGGATCACAAAGCTTGGTTTGCGCCGTGGAGATAACGCTGCAACGGCAATGATTGAACTCGTTGATTGGTCTAATCCAGTTGACGGTCGCATCTCATCTGCAAAGCGCCGTGTAGCTGCCAAGGGACCAGCAAAGCCTAAACCAACAGCAAAGCCAAAACCGATCATCGTTGCTGATGTGGCCGCCGCGGTCATTGAAGCACCGGAGGTTGATGCTCCAGATCTGGAAGCGCCAGCCGACGGCGAAGAAACGGAATAATCTAACCGACCATACGAACAAAAACGCCGGGTGCTTACGCATCCGGCGTTTTCCATTTTCTAGCATGGCACACGACATTCACATCAGTGCTGAGTTCGTGAAGGGAGCTACCAAACCGGAGCACTTCCCGGAGTCATCCCTTCCAGAGATCGCAATGATCGGCCGCTCAAACGTGGGTAAGTCGTCGCTGATCAACACACTCGTGCGCCACAGTAGAATGGCCAGAGTATCAAACACGCCCGGAAAAACACAAGAGATCAACTTCTTTGTTACGGACATGAACTTCATGCTCGTGGATTTGCCTGGGTATGGGTATGCTCGCAGAAGCAAAGATCAACGACAGTTATTTTCCGAGCTCATTCGCGCCTATGTTCTCAACCGTCCACAACTCGTAGTTACGTGTATACTTGTTGACGCTCGCCACGATCCACAACCATTGGATCTTGCGATGCTCGAAGAACTTGAACTCGGCGGACGTCGGTATGCAATCCTTCTAACAAAATGTGACAAGCTCAAACCGACTGCTCTCGTAGAACGTGAACAACAAGTGAGAGACCTCGTTGTAAATTGTGAATTCCTCGTGGATGTAGTGCCAACATCTAGTGAGACGGGCCTCGGCAGGCATCAACTTCTAGGACTCATCAAGCGGATCGTCAATCTTTCATCATAGGTGATGTAATGATAACTCAGCCTCTTGTCGGAATAATCATGGGTAGCGACTCAGATATGTCTGTAATGCGCGAAGCTGCAGAGGTCTGCGAAGAGTTTGAAATCCCGTTCGAGATGAGAATTGTTAGCGCGCATCGTACGCCACAAGACATGGCTGAGTACGGCTCTACGGCGCACTCTCGAGGTATCAAGGTCATCATTGCGGGTGCAGGTGGCGCTGCACATTTACCGGGAATGATTGCGTCTTACTCGCCCCTTCCCATCATTGGAGTGCCGATTCCAACCAAGCAACTCAGAGGGCTAGACTCGCTCATGAGCATTGTGCAAATGCCGGCAGGCGTTCCTGTGGCCACCGTGGCTATCGGTGGCGGCCGTAATGCAGGTATACTTGCAGTCGAAATACTTTCCGTTGCCGATTCGAATCTTCAATCAAAGGTGTTATCGTACAAGGAGAAGCTTGCCGTGGAATCTCGTCAAAAGAATGAAGGCATTCAAAGTTGAGCGCAACGTCATTCCCAACAGATCCTATTCAAATCTCTGTTGCAGATATGTCGCATGCTACGTACGCCGATGAGATCGTAGAAACGATCTATCAAGCTGCACAACAACGTAATACTGGTATCGCGCGCCGTACATCAGAATACGTCATTCAGAAAATGTCAGAAGGTAAGGCCATCATTGCTATTGCAGGTGATGGACGCTTTGCGGGGTTCTGCTACATTGAAACATGGGAACATGGCGGCTATGTTGCGAATTCTGGACTTATCGTAAAGCCAGAGTTTCGTAGACGTAATCTCGCGCGCAGAATCAAGCGCGCTGCGTTTGATCTGTCGCGTGCAAAGTTTCCCGATGCTAAAATCTTTGGCATTACCACAAGCGCAGCAGTGATGAAGATCAATTCTGAACTTGGATATATGCCCGTGCATTTTTCAGAGCTCACTACCGATGAGTCGTTCTGGAAGGGTTGTCAGTCCTGCCCCAACTACGATATCCTTCAGCGCACCAATCGCTCCATGTGCCTCTGTACAGGTCTGTTGTTCGATCCAAAGGATGATAAGCCATGAAGAAGATTCTGCTTGCCTTTAGTGGTGGACTAGACACATCGTATTGCGCTCGTTACTTCGCAGTAGAGCTTGGTATGGAAGTTCATACTGTGATTGTTGATACAGGTGGCTTCTCTGCCGAAGAGTTACAGCGCATTGAGCAGCGCGCGTACGCATGTGGCGCAGCTTCACATTCTGCACTTGATCGAATCAATGAACTCTACAATACTGTTTTGCGACATTGTATTGCAGGCAACATTCTCAAGAATAGCACATATCCATTGAGCGTAAGTGCAGAACGTATTGTGCAGGCAATTGCAATTGCACAGCATGCTCTTTCAATTGGCGCAACTCATTTGGCACATGGTAGCACTGGTGCTGGAAATGATCAAGTGCGCTTTGATGTAATCTTTCGCATTCTTTGTCCAGGCATCGAAGTAATCACACCCATCCGCGACATGCAACTGTCGCGTGAGCAAGAGATTGCCTACCTCAAGCAACATGGTGTTGAGGGAGACTGGACAAAGGCCTCGTATTCAATCAATCAGGGCATTTGGGGAACAACCATCGGAGGGCGCCAAACGCTTACATCTGATGAGCCCCTTCCCATAGATGTATGGCCATCTGCAGCCTATCCAGTGCCTGCCGAAGACACGCACGCAACTATCACTATCGACTTTGTTAAGGGGCAACCCACGGCGCTTGATGGTGTTGCGCTCCCTCCGATTCAATTGCTACGAAAGCTCAATGATGTGGGCTCGCGATGGCACATCGGACGCGATATGCATGTTGGCGACACGATCATTGGCATCAAGGGGAGGGTGGCGTTTGAAGCCCCGTGTGCGCTGCTACTCATCAAAGCGCATCACGCATTGGAAAAGCATACACTTTCAAAATGGCAGCTCACGTTGAAGGACCAGCTATCGATCTGGTATGGCCAACTGCTTCACGAAGGACAATTTCTTGACCCTGCAATGCGGGGCATCGAAGCATTCTTTGATGAAACACAGACGAGTGTAACGGGACAAGTAATTGTGCGACTCATGCGTGAGCGTTTTTCGATTGATGGAATTCGCTCTTTACATGATCTCATGAAATCAAGTTTCGCAACGTATGGCGAAGAGAATAAAGCGTGGACGGGTGATGATGCAAAGGGTTTCGCAACGATTAGCGCAGTGTCAACTTCTTTATGGATGGCAGTTCACGGAGAGAAGTCATGATACGTGTTGCCGTGATAGGCGCCGCTGGCTATACAGGAGGCGAGATGGTCCGCCTCCTCATGAGACATCCACACGTTGGGGCCAAAAGCGTAGTTGCAGTAAGTGCGTCGCATGCAGAAAAATTGTTATCCGTTGCACATCCTGATCTAAGCGGTCTAACAGACCTCGTGTTCGTTGAGAAGGCACCTACCGATGCAGATCTCTACGTGTTATGCTTAGGTCATGGCAAGTCCGCGCAATGGCTGAGTGAGAATGATCTGCCTTTACGTGCGAAAGTAATTGATGTAGGACATGATTTCCGTATCGAGAGCAGCGCGCATACATTCATTTACGGCTTGCCAGAAGTACATAGAGAGAGGATTCGCAACGCCACGCGCATTGCAAACCCAGGATGTTTTGCAACGGCAATACAACTTGCACTTATTCCCTTGGCAGAGAAGGGTCTACTGACAGCCGATGTAGTGGTGCATGCCATTACGGGTTCTACAGGAGCCGGACAACAGCCAACCGAGACTACGCATTACTCATGGCGTGTGAATAACGTGAGCACATATAAAGTGTTCGAACACCAGCACGAGCCCGAGATCAAGCAGACACTGGGTGATGTGCCGCTACATTTTGTCCCACTCCGAGGTCCATTCGCACGCGGCATTCATGTTTCAGCCGTGATACCTGGAAACTGGAGCAGCATAGACGTGAAAACATTGTTTCGTGATCGGTACGCAACACATCCATTCGTGGTTATCTGTGATGAGCTCCCTGACATGAAACGTGTCATCAATACGAACATGTGCCACATAGGCTTGCTCGTTCGCAATAACTCGCTGATGGTAGTAAGTGTGATTGACAATCTTCTGAAAGGTGCAGCTGGGCAGGCCATTCAGAACATGAATCTCGCATGTGGTTTTGATGAGGCAGCTGGTCTCGATCTTAAATCATCCGTGTTTTAGTAGGAATTACATGCGTCGTTTTACCTCAGTACAAGATCTTATTGACGGTCCAGGACTTGACGCAGCGCTCATTGATGCGCTCGAATTCGCACGGCACCCATGGATAAACACAGAGCTAGGAAGACGCAAAACAGTGGGCTTGCTCTTCATGAATCCTTCCTTGCGTACTCGCATGAGCACGCAGAAGGCTGCAACGCTCATGGGCGCCGAGACTATCATTCTCAATGCCGGTAGTGACTCGTGGACGCTAGAGACACGTGATGGGGTAGTCATGGATGGTGCTGCAACTGAACACATCAAAGAAGCTGCAGGCGTCATGGGAAGATATTGCGATGTGCTTGGACTGCGCACGTTTGCTTCACTCACAGATAGACAAGCCGACTACCAAGAAGACATTCTTGAGAAGTTTATTCGGTACTCTGGCGTGCCTGTTGTTAGTCTCGAGAGCGCTACCCGTCATCCGTTGCAGAGTTTTGCAGACCTCATTACAATCGAACAGATGAAGCGTGTTGCGCGCCCCAAGGTAGTGCTAACGTGGGCGCCACATCCAAAAGCATTGCCGCAGGCAGTTGCAAATTCATTTGTTGAATGGATGTCTCATGCAAACGTAGATCTTGTTGTGACCCATCCTCATGGATATGAACTTGCACCTGAGTTTGTAGGTGGTGTAACAGTCACAAACGATCAAGACAGCGCACTTGCAGGGGCAGACTTTGTGTATGCAAAGAACTGGTCTGCATACGAACCATACGGTCAGATCCTTTCGAAGGACACATCGTGGACCATCACAGAAGAGAAGATGTTGCTCACGAACCGCGCTCAATTTATGCACTGCCTACCAGCACGTCGCAACATGATAGTAAGCGACGGCGTGCTTGATGGACCTCATTCAATCGTCTTACAGCAAGCAGCAAACCGCGTTGTATCTGCGCAAACAGTGCTGTATTATTTGCTTAAGGGACTTCAGTGACCTACGTTGTCAAGATTGGCGGCGCCATTGTTGACGATGAATCGTCACTCAATCTTGTGCTCGATCGTTGCGCAGCGCTCGATAAACCCTTCGTACTTGTGCACGGTGGCGGTAGGGTAGCATCAACACTTGCCGATGAATTGGGCATCGAACAAACAATAGTAGATGGCAGAAGAATAACTAATGTAGATACGCTGCGCATTGTGACGATGGTCTATGCAGGTCTGATCAACAAAAACATTGTCGCAAAGCTTCAGGCAAGGGGCATTCAGAACATAGGCATGACTGGTGCAGACGCCAATCTCGTGAGAGCGCATCGGCGTATACATCCAACAATCGACTTTGGATTTGTAGGCGATATCGATGAAGTGCATGTTGATGTTTTGACGATGTTGCTCAGCAACGGTATAAGCGTTGTTGTTGCGCCTCTTACCCATGACGGAGAGGGAGGACTGTTGAATACCAATGCCGATACGATGGCTGCGAGCATTGCCATGAGTCTACAAACAAAAGTAGAATCAGACGTTCAGTTACGATACCTCTTTGAACACCCTGGTGTGATGCAAGATATCGGCAACACTGATTCGGTTATCCCACTTGTGCACGCAGCAGACGTTGCCGCACTGACAGCCAATGGCATAATTGACACGGGTATGTTGCCAAAGATCACAAATGCAGTTGATGCAGCGCGGGTGGGAATTGATGTGCGCATTCAACATGTATCAGCGCTAGGAACGATTTCAGGAACGCACATCTTATGTTAGAGCTACTATCGCTTCTTACCTCAACACCTTCTTTTAGTAGGCAAGAGGGGGCTACAGCAGATATCATCGAAGCAGTTCTGCAGGAGGCTGGCGTTGTTGTAGAGCGATATGGAAACAACGTTGTTGCATGGAGTGGCTCTCCTTCCATGCCGGTTTTGTTGCTCAATTCCCATCATGACACAGTAAAGCCAGGGGCTGGGTGGACACATAATCCGCACGCGCCCGTGCATGTTGATGGCAAACTTATCGGCCTCGGTAGCAATGATGCTGGCGGTGCACTGGTGATGATGATTGCAGCATTCCTTCACTTCCACAATCGCATCGATCTGCCGTATTCGCTGTGTTTTGCTGCAACGGCAGAAGAAGAAGTGAGTGGCGAGAATGGAATGGCATTGTTGACTCGTAATGTATTTGTAAAACGTCCAATTGATATTGCCATCGTTGGTGAGCCAACAGGAATGCAGATGGCCGTTGCTGAAAAAGGGCTCATGGTGCTTGATTGTGTTGTGCGTGGCAGGACGGGTCATGCTGCGCGCAATGAAGGTGTAAATGCATTGTATGCCGCTCTCAATGACATTGAATGGTTCCGTAATCATCGCTTTGAGCGCACATCGCCCGTGCTTGGCAACGTAAAGATGACCGTAACACAAATCGATGCTGGTTCCCAGCATAACGTTGTGCCAGACAATTGTCATTTTGTAGTGGACGTGCGCGTGACTGATGTGTACACAAACGAGGAAGTGCTCGAAGAGATTAAGCGTCATGTAGCATGCGAGATTACACCGCGTTCGATGCACTTAGCCCCCTCATCAATTCCGATGGATCATCCTCTTGTAGTAACGGGAATTGAAATGGGGTTAACCACATATGGCAGCCCTACAATGTCTGATCAATCACTCCTACCGCTTGGTGTTCCTTCAATGAAAATTGGACCTGGCGATTCAGCGCGTTCGCATACACCCGATGAATGGCTTGGCGTGCAAGAGCTAGAGCAAGGAATATCTACGTTTATACGATTGTTAGACACAATGATGCAGAGGTTGTCATGAAGCTGTGGGATAAAGGCACACCAATCGATGAAGTGATGGAATCCTTCACTGTTGGCAATGACAGAGAGATAGATGTGCGTCTTGCGAGATGGGACGTTGTTGGCTCTCTCGCACATGCAGAGATGCTTGGATCTGTTGGTCTCATTTCAAATGATGACCGTCTGGCACTTATTCGAGAGCTAGGTCTACTTCTTGCATCAATTGATGCGAATGGCTTTGTTATTGATGATGATAGCGAAGATGTGCACTCGCAGGTAGAGAAGCATCTCATTGAGAAACTTGGTAACGTGGGGAAGAAGATTCATACCGGACGCAGTCGCAATGACCAGGTTTTGGTTGACATCAAACTATTCCTGCGGCACGAGCTACGCACGTTGCGCTCCTCCACACGGGAAGCTGCAATGCTATTTCTTGACCTTGCTGAGAAGCACGAAAACATTCTCATGCCTGGCTACACACACTACCAGATTGCCATGCCATCGAGTTTTGGCCTCTGGTTTGCGGGATATGCAGAAGCGCTCACAGAGGACATGCGTGTGCTCGATATGGCCATTGATGCAGCAAATGCAAACCCCCTTGGAAGTGCAGCTGGTTATGGCACGCAACTCCCATTAGATAGAGATGTAACAACACGTGCATTAAACTTTGACCGCGTACATGTCACGAGCACCTTTGCCCAGATGTCTCGTGGCCGTACTGAAAAACTTGCTGCAGTTGCGATTGCACAAGTAGCTTCAACAGTTGCGCGATTTGCGGCCGACGTAGTGCACTATGCAAGCCAGAATTTTAGATTCATCAAACTTCCTGATGCGTTCACAACGGGTTCAAGCATTATGCCGCATAAGAAGAATCCAGATGTGTTTGAAGTTCTTCGTGCGCGCTGCAACAGACTTCAGTCAGTTCCTACGGAGATCGGTTTTGTTCTGACAAACCTACCGTCTGGATATCACAGAGATCTGCAGTTCATTAAGGATCGAATTGTGCCGGCCATCGATGAGCTCACATTAATACTTCGTGTGCTTACACATGTTGCGCCCCATATTCAACCAATCGATGACATTCTAGAGAACGGTATGTATCAACATCTTTTCAGCGTTGATCGCGTAGACGAGCTGGTGCGCTCTGGCGTGCCTTTTCGCGATGCATATCGTCAGGTTGCGCAAGAGATTAGTGATGGGGCAATCATGCGCCCCTTGCCATCAACAAATCAGAATGAGCGTTCAGCCCTCGGCAGCATAGGCAATGTTGGAATTGCGGATTTGCGCAAGCGTTTGTAGGTGGATGAGCCTTGAGTTCTACGATAGACTCTTTGAGAAACTTTTTGAGAAGCTACACTCTGATTTTCTTTACAAGAATGACATTCACCACCAGTGCTACCACTGCTCCTAACAAGCCCCCTGCAATAACATCGCTTAGGTAGTGAGCATTGATCGCTAAGCGCCCAAGTGCGATGGCAATACCGATGCTCCAGAACAACCAGCGTAGATGCGGGTAGATTGCAGAGCCCGAGATCGCAATCGCAAGACCTGTCGTAGCATGTCCTGATGGAAAGCTATTCCAGATGTATTCAATCTGAAAGCCAAAAACGTTCCACTGTGTGATGCCCTGTTGAATAAAAAGGGGCGGACGTGGCCTGCAAACAATCACTTTGATAAGGTTTGCAAGAATACCAGATGCGGCAACACTAGCAAAGAGAGCCAGAAACTTGTACGCTATCGATCGTGTTGACCGCCACGTAATGGCAATCATAATGATGCAATAAATCAGCACCCAATGTGACTTACCTGCCTCTTCTAGCCACGATCCAACGTTGCTCAACCACTCTGTTTGGTGCGCCTCAATCCACATGGCAAGGGGCTGATCCATCCAAATAATGGAAGCAACAATCGTAAGTGCTGCAATTGCTGCGAGCAATAACTGACGGCTCACTTTTTATCTGACTGTTTTGGAATCGCAGGCAAATCAAGTTGTTTGAATCTGACATTGAGCTCTTCGATCTGGGTTGATTCGATTCCCTTTAGCGCAGCGAGGTATCCATCAGCCTCTACTCGAAGGGTTTCAAAGAGATCGTACGTTTGTTGCGTCGGCTTTCTGTCTGCACTCGACGCAACACTCGCAAGCGATGCAATCTTGTTATTGAGTTTCACTGGAAAATTCAACAAATCCTGAAACGCTTGTGCCTTCGTTTGCACAAGAGCGTTCTCTAACGTTGAAAGTGAATCTGCGATCTTCTTTGCAAGCGTAGATATTTCTTTTGTGGTACTTGTATCAAGGCTCTTCCACTGCGCGGTAAGTCCACTAACACTTGAGCGTACTTCACGAAGACGCTTGATTGCCTTGTGTACATCTGTGAGCTTTGCATTGATGCGTTGGTGAAGATCAAACTGTGCTTGCAAATCTTCTTTGGGTGTAGTGAGGCGAGGATCCATTCGGAGCTCAAATGCAACGGTCTGTGTATCAGCACCAAGGGTAAAGGTAGCAGTATATAGACCTGGCATTGCAGTGGGGCCTCCAGTGCCGCCAGCCCATAACAAGGCGCCCTCAAGCTCTTCGGCAGGTGGCCAACTCATGTTCCATGAGAATCTGTTGAGCCCCGTAAATAGAGTGAGGGCATCATCTGATACGCGATGAAGTGAATCTTGATGGAAGGATGTCTCTGATTTAAATGGCTCACCCTTGAGATCCTTAATGCTAGAAAACGTGATGATGCTATCGCCACGATCATTGCGAATAGTGACTCGCAATTCTTTTGACGTGGTGTCGCTAAGTGAGTAGTTGAACAACACACCACTCGGAGCATTCTGCCCAACACTCATTGTAGAGCTGATCCAAGAGCCACCTGAAACGCGATAGGCATGGCGAGGAGAATATGTGCTCAACAATCGCTTTGATGAGGCATCGTATTGATGGAGCGGCGTGAGATCATCGAGTATCCAGAATGACCGACCATGCGTGCAGACGACGAGGTCTTTCTCTGTGGGATGCACTACTAAATCATGAATTGGTGTGGTTGGAAGATTCAACCGAAATCTGCTCCACGAGCTGCCACCATCAAAGGAAACGTAGAGTCCGCGCTCTGTGCCAGCATAGAGCAGCCCCTTTCGAAAGGGGTCTTCGCGCACAACTCGGACAAATGCACCGTTAGGAATACCTTTCGTGATGAGCGACCACGATGTTCCATTGTTGGTGGTCTTGTAGATATAGGGGGCATCATCTCCGTGCTTGTACCGATTGATTGCTGCATATGCAGTGGCACCATCAAATGGTGACGGCTCAATAATGCTAATGAGTGATTCTTTTAATCCGCTCGGTGTTACGTTTAACCATGATGTTCCACTATTGGTGCTCACATGAATGAGCCCGCAGTCGCTGCCAGCCCACAGCGTGCCTTTTGCAACTGCTGATTCAGCAAACGTGAAGATGGTGTTGTACACTTCAACGCCAGTATTGTCCTTTGTGATTGGACCGCCAGAAGCAATTTGTTTTGTTGTGTCGTTACGCGTGAGGTCGGCGCTAATCTTTGCCCAGCTCATGCCTTCGTTTGTTGTGCGCCACACGTGCTGTGATGTAGTGTACATCACCGACGCATCATGTGGAGAAAACACAATGGGGAATGTCCACTGAAACCGTTCGCCGCGATCCTTAGCTCCTTCACCAATAGGATTATTGGGATAGACGGAGATGTCTTGCTCCTGATTGAGCTTCATCGACTTGCGACCAAGGTATCCTGAGTAGTTGCCACCAAATGTGATGTCAGGATCTGTAGGATGCGGAATAACATATCCGCTTTCGAAACCTGCCACTGAATACCAATCACTTTTGTCAATGGACCAGCCACCAATGACGCGGCTAGGAATGGAGCAGGTAGAGTTGTCCTGCTGGGCGCCATACAAACGATACGGAAAATGCTTGTCTACACTAACGTGATAGAATTGCGCCGTAGCAAGATCATCTTCGGTCCAGTGACGTCCACCATCTTCACTGACAACAGCGCCGCCATCATCACCAAGGATCATGCGCTTAGAATTTTTTGGATCAATCCATAGATCATGATGATCGCCATGATTTGAACCCATGCCGGAGAATGTTCTGCCGCCATCAATACTCTTGTGCCAGCCAACATTGAGAACGTAAACAACGTTAGCATCGGTAGGATCGGCATATACGTGATTGAAGTACCATGGGCGCTGCCGTAGATCAGCAGAGGTGCTCGTGCGTTGCCAGGATTGTCCAGCGTCTGCGCTTCTAAACAATCCGCCATTCTCACCTTCAATCATAGCCCAGACAAGATTGCGTTGCACGCGCGACGCGTCAACATTAATCTTGCCGAGCGTGCCCTTTGGCATCCCTGGGTTCTTCGTGATCTCTTTCCATGTTTCACCGCCATCAGTGCTCTTGAAGAGCCCCGATCCACTGCCGCCGCTGCTCATGCTATACGCGTTGCGATATGCCTGCCAGAGCGAGGCGTAGATAATTCGCGGATTATTGGGATCCATTTTCAACGTCATACCACCGGTGCTGTCATTTCGGTAGAGCACCTTGCGCCAATTCTTTCCGCCATCAATACTCTTGAATATTCCGCGTTCTGCATTTGCAGTAAAGACGTTGCCCATGGATGATACCAGAACAACATCCGCATCTTCTGGGTGCACCACGATGTCCGCAACCATCTGTGCGTTTGAGAGTCCGATGTGCTGCCACGTATTACCACCATCGTTGCTGCGATACACGCCGTCACCAGGCGAGATGTTGCCACGAATATCTGTTTCGCCCATACCCACATAGACAATATTTGGGTCGGAAGGGGCTATGCAGATCACACCAACACTAGACGTGTTAAACGTTGTATCTGAAACCGCACGCCATGTCTCGCCGCCATCTTCAGTCTTCCATACACCGCCACCCGTTGCCCCAAAATAATAGGTGGAAGGCAAATCCGAATGTCCTGCAACTGCTAACGACCTGCCGGCGCGATACGGACCGATGTTTCGGAATTGCATAGACCGAAAGGCAACGTGGAGCTCAGCGCTTGATGGGGTAGTCTGTGCAGAGAGTGATGGAACAAGGAAAATGAAGGCGAGACAAGCGGCGGCAAAATTCATCGCATAAGAGTTATGGCAGACGTTCCGTCAGAGACCACGTATACGCCGTGCGTGAGAGAAGAAATATCAATCGTGTTTGAACCCGAATCTACGATCTGCGCGTCAGTTCTTCTACCATCTATTGCAGTAATCGTGATCTGATTGTGGAAATCACGGGGCAGCACAACTCTATTCGTTGAAGCAATGATGGCTTTTGGGGTATTGATAACAAAAGGGTCATCATTGACCGAAACGGCCTGAGTAAGATCGTAGACTGCAACGTTGCGCTCCGCAGAATAGCCCCCTGCAACAAACGCCCGTGTAACCCAGAGGTCTGTGCCATTGATTGCAATGCCTTCTGGCTTGGCATCGAGGGTAATGGATCCCACTCGCCTGCCGGTTGAAATATCAAAGACGCGCACATCGCCCGTAAAGGTGGACACGTAGAGTCGACCATTGTTGACGACAGATTCTCGTGGCCCATCATAACCAGATGTTCCAACTAGAATTGTATCAACTGCTTCGGTAGTAAACAGGTTTATAACTACAATCCAATGAGAACCGTTAACAGTGATATAGGCACTGTCTCCGCTTACACAAAAGTGGTTGGGGGTGGCACCCACAGCATGAGATGTGAGCCCAGCACCCAGAACTGACTCTTTCCAGATGTCGAAGACACCAGTGGGTTGACCAAAATCTCCTTCACTAAGAACGAGGAGACCCTGTGCATTTGTTGACGTTAGAAACCGACCAGATTGCTGAGGGTTGGTCCCAGCCTGATACACAACCGTATCTCCTGTGGCCAACGTAACCTGCACTACTGACCCTGGATCAGTGTACGAGGGACGCTGGCTAACATAGATAGCGCTCCCATCTAACGTAGAAGAAACGGCAAACACAAGTCCATTGTATACAACTCCAATACGTTCCTGTGACTCAAGAGAAAACTGTTCAACAGTATTATCTACGCCAACAAAGAGAAGCTTCGCCGTTTCCGAAATACCCATACGCGAAGCGGTTACCTCAGCCCACGGAAACGTATATGATCGCAGTGGTTGTAGGGTTGAAGGGTCAATCTGCACCCATGTTGCCCGAGCATCCCCGTCATCTTGAGTCCCATTAAAATTTACATCTACACGTGCACAAAACACGTGCATGATCCCACCGGCTCGCACAATGCTTAACGGTGATGGCGGAGTTTGTGCAACTCGTTGCGCAGTGAGAGAAACGATGCCACAGAGGCATGCAATAGCAAACAGGAGAAGGTCACGCATAGCGTGCTCCATATGATTCAACTGCCATGATGCGTGGCGGAGGGGCGCAGCGGCCCCAAGTATATAATCGATGTGGCAGGTCTTCCGGCTCGGGCGTCATCCTTCCCATTCGCCTTCCCGTGCTGCGTCATCAACAACAGTACAGTGGCTTGCCCTAGAGGGGCTAGAACGGGTCGTCAGCCGTTACGGCGGCGCAACCGCGCACGATTTACACGTGCTTCCCTCACAGCACCGCTTTGATAGCGGCGACCACATCGGGAGCGCGAATATACATCACGCAGGTGCACGCTGTGGTGTTAGCCATTACATTTGCACATGCAATCTCGCAGAATGCTCTATCTCGTCAGCTGGCTCTCCACGGTCAGTGCTGGCATCGCGGCCACGCTTTTTAGCGTCTACCTCCCTCTTATTGCAGCTGAATTGGCAGGGGGCTCGGCATCACCAGAATTTATTGCACGGACGGGATCGTTTGCCGGTGGTGCGTTTCTGCTTGGATGGGCGCTGGGCGCCTTTCTCCTGGGTGCTTTGGGCGATAGATTCGGAAGAAGGCTGGCGCTCTTTGCAAGCGTTCTTACGTGTTCAATAGGAATCATTTCTACCGCTTTTGCCACGTCGCTGCCTATCCTTGTTGCAATTCGTCTACTAACAGGCGCTGGCGCCGGCGGCATTCTCTTACTCACGGCTGTGATGGTTTCTGAGGCGTGGGCAACGGGAAACAGGGCGCGCATGGTTGGCATTCTCATCAATGCGTTTCCGGTGGGATTCATTGTTGCTGGACTCATTGCAAAAAACGTTGGTGATTGGCGCACAGCATATCTCATTGGTGGAAGCACAATTGTACTTGCAGCGTCAATACTTGTTGTGGTAAAAGAATCGGCTTGGTGGAAGAGTAGTGAAGAGGATCATGCACTTCAACACCGCGAGCGCGAACACGTTTTGGATTCGAAGTACCGACGTGACCTTATCGCAGGTGTTCTCCTCTTTGGATCAATGTTGGTGGGTCTGTGGGCCGTCTTTGTATGGATGCCAACATGGGTTCACAAATTGAGCGCACCAGATGTTGCGCAGCACAATCGAAGTCTCGCAACTATCATGTTAGGTGCAGGAAGTTTTGCGGGTGGATTATTGAGCGGTCCACTATCGAATGCACTTGGTCGTAAGCGCGCTGCTGCATTCGGCTATATTGGTTGCATCACGCTTACGGCGTGCACATTCCTTACTGGACTTCAGCCAGGTGATGTTCTTTTTGCATTAACATTTATACTCAGCCTCTTCATTGGCATCAATCAAGGCGTGTTGAGTGGTTACATCCCTGAATTGTTCCCTACGCTCATTCGAGGTGCTGCAACGGGAATAAGTATGAATGCAGGTAGACTCCTTACAACGATCACTGTATTCTTTGTAGGTGTGCTTGTGCAAACTCTTGGCGGTTACAACAATGCCATCTTCGTATTCAGTGGTGCATACGTGGTTGGACTTGTGACGCTGATGTTTGCAAGAGAAACACGGGGCCAAGAACTACCGAGATAATGAACACGCCGCGTTAATATCTAAAGTAGACCCACCGGCTATCTTCGATAGCTGCAGTGGCTTGAAGTTTTTTTACAAAGCTCAACCACTGAGCTTCTCGTTGCTCGGCTTCAAGATCTGCTCTGCGCATTTCTAGCCACATTGGATATTCTTCGCTGTTGGCCTTTATCACACCTGTAATATTCACAACGTACCAACCAGATTCCCCCAGAAATGGACCGTAGATATCGGGCTTGGGTTTCGCCAAGATCTCGCGCGCGGCTGTAGGGTCTAGAAGCACTTCGCCAATCATACCATCGGAGTGCACCTCTAGTCCGCGAGCAATTTGTGCTTCTGGAATTGTCTCAGCTATGAACATCGTGCCATCATCGAGGCGAGTGGTGAGCCCCCGTGCATTTTTTGCCTGCTCACTGCGCTCGTCACATCCCCGCTTGCGATTAATTGCATCTGCAACACGCGGTATAGCAGCCTCGAATGGCATGGGTCCGGCTGGGACACTATCAATAACGACCGCCAACACAGTACCTCGGTCGGGTGTATCAATTGGGTCGCATGCTGCGGCCACTTGAGTTTTGAATGCTACCTGCACAAGGCGAAATGAACCGTAGAGCTTTTCGCTGCTGGTGCACCATGGGGAAGATTCTATTGCACGGCCATATCTACCGGCAATTGCGCCAAATTCCATTCCGCGCTCATACATCTCTGCTGCTTCATCAACCTGTGTGAGTATGCTGTCGATTGTTTGACGCGATGGTTCAATTTCAGAAATGATGACGCGCACACTTATCTCATGTGGGTGTTTGCTTTTCTTGGAAAAAATCGTGTCGACCAACAATACATGCACACCCGTGCGATGAGCAATTGGTCCGATGGCAGTGCCAACACTCTTCCCTTTAACAAGCGCATAGAACTGTTCGTGCGAAGCGCTATCAGGAGAGAGACGCGTTTCGCCACTCGACGTGGTAGATGCAACACTCATCCACAGAGAATCGCGCTGTTGCTTCTTGCGAGCCCCATTCAAAAGTTTTGCAAACGATCGCACGTTATCAAGAAAAAGTGCTGAATCAATAGGAGCCGCAGTCATCGGCCACGAAAGTAATGCAAGCCGACGCATGGGAAGGGGCGATGTAAAATCTGCGCTGTGTGCTTTGTAATAGGCCTGGAGTTCTGAGACAGACGGAGCGGGAAGATTTGTAACGCATGGAAATAGTATTACATCAACCGTTGCAGACGTGGCTACTTCTCGGTAGCGTTGTCTGAGGTCTGTTGTATCAAATTGAAATTCTTTTGCGAGGCTTGCACGGAGTCTAGATTCCATTTCAATCAAGCCAATGCGCTCGCGGAGTTGTGCAATGGATGCATTGAGCTGTGCACGTTCATTTGTTCTATCGCTGGCATTCATTCCGGGAGTATTGACCGCAATGAGTGAGTCTGGTGCATAGAGCATGGCATAGAGGAGCCCCTTATCAAACCTACCTTTTTCATCAACGATGCCACGTTTGATGTAGTCCGGCGTGGCCTCCAACAGCACACTGTCTACTTCTCTCAGTTCAAGCACGATGCCACGCCGAGTAGACTCTTGAAGCATCAGCCTGCGACGCACAACATCTGTCCAGGCCTGTTGCATGAGATCCGACGGATCTACGTGGCCACGTTGAGAAGCCATTTCAGTAATTCGGCCTACTTCGCGCGAATATTCGTTGAGCCACACAGTATCGCCGTTAACAACACCGGCGATGAGGCGCTTTTCCTGGTTTGGCTGAGCGGGCGCAAGAACCTGCGACGTAGCCGCGGTTGTAGACAGGATTATCAGGAGGGAGAAGAAGAAGTACATGCCACAAAGATACCGACCGTAGATTTGCAGACATGAACTCGTTTCAGATCATTCAAGCCAAACGCTTTCTGGTGGATCAGCTTCATCAGAGAGACCCCAAAGAAATCGCCGTTGAAGAGGCCCTATCGATTCTGAAGACCGCAGGGTATCAGGTTACGGCAGATGTGCTCCGAGTGCTCGTACTAGGCAGCTCTTCGCAACAGATAGCTTTTAACAGCAACCATACTTCAATCATGCTTCTTGAGAGCAACGAATGATACGCCTCTCAATCTTGGATCAATCACCCATTGTTGATGGGCGTACTGCAACAGATGCAATCAACGAGACAATGGATCTCGTGGTAAGAGCTGATGCATGGGGCTATGAGAGATATTGGTTTGCTGAGCATCATGGCTCTGCTTCTTTTGCGAGCGCGTCTCCTGAGATAATGATAGCCAACGCTGCAGCCCGCACAAAGAATATCCGTCTCGGTAGTGGCGGCATATTATTGGGCCATGCCTCGCCCCTTCGTGTTGCGGAGTCACTTCGGGCTCTGCATGCACTTGCTCCATCTAGAGTTGATGCGGGCTTTGGACGCGCACCGGGTGGTGACCAACGTGTGATGTCTGCATTGGGAGAGCGCCCAAACGATTCGTGGCAGCGTTTGGATGAGATATTGGCTCAACTGCAGGATATGAAGCAACCAGCAAACAGTGGGAATATTGTTGCCGTGCCCGATGGAGTTCCGCCACCAGAGGTATGGGTTCTTGGCACCAGTCCATCAAGTGCAATGGAAGCCGGCAAACGAGGCCTAGCGTATGCGTTTGGGGCATTCATTGATCCATCGCATCTCACAGAGGCGCTCTCCGCATATCATGCAAGTTTTATTCCGAGTACGTGGAATGATAAGCCCCGCACAATGATTGCAACGGTTGCATTCGTTGGAGAAACAGAAGCAGACGCCTCACGCATGGCGCGCAGCAGTGAGCAATGGTTTGTTGAATCTTTCCTGCGTTCAAAAAACGTACGATTCCCAATCGCTGGAGAAAGCGGGACGTTTGCTCTGCAGCCATTTGAGAGTATTGTCCGCGATATGCGTAGGGCAAGTGTGCTGATAGGATCCGTTGAGCACGTGCATGAGAAGTTGCTACAAATGGGACAGCGCTATGCCACGAATGAATTTTCTATCGTAACGATTACTGATGATCATGCCATGCGAGTTGCATCGTACGAGCGATGTGCATCGCTCATTCCTAAACGTTCAGAGAGTTAATCATAAAAATTATTCTTTGTTTCGTTGTGATTGCAAGTTCCGTTGTTCAGATGCATGCCATTGCACAAATCGAGTGGGCCTGTGATGGTGCGTTGTGGGGGATAACATCTACTACGCAAGAGTCAATGCTAACAGTTGCTGGCGTCTGGGAGCGATAACAATCTCTTCGCCACGATCAACCGAAGAGCAGACATTTACCATGATCACCGCAGCCCCCTTTTTAAATGGTTGATCAATAGGAAGAACGTATAAAATTCAACAGTTGTACCGCTCCTTTGGCGGCTGTGTAGGGCACTATCAAACGTGACTTCTGAATTCCGTAACTTCGCACCTCATGGTCCCGTAGTTCAGCTGGATAGAACGTCAGCCTCCGAAGCTGAAGGTCAGCGGTTCGACTCCGCTCGGGACTACAGATTCGCTAGCGGCACTGCTTTAGGTCCCTCGTCGGAAAGGTCGAGGCATGGCCTCGACCCTACCTCCTCGGGATGACGCAGGTCCCTCGCTCCGCTCGGGATGACGCAACGGCTCGCAGGTACGTAGTAAAGAAAGGCGAGCACCATCCATGATGGTGCTCGCCTTTCTCTTTTAAAAAAAATCGCGACGCGGCGTCATCCCGAGGCTTTGCGAGGGACCTGAGTAGAGATTCCCGCACCCCCTAACCATATCCAAATCCGCGCGCAACTGTCCACCAGACGATGTGGTTCGTCGTTCTTCTAGGTGCAGTGCTTGATCGCGGTTGAGTCTTCGTCCGAGTGCAATATCAAGTGGCCACTTTGCGTGGCTTTTCCATGCCACCTAGGACGCCCGTCATCAGGCGAGATTCCATGGCAATAGCTCACAATGTAGGGATCCACTTAATCTGTTAATAAAACATCTGTAATAATATGTACGTAATTGCCCGTAATTTGTATATTGTTTTTGTCGTAATCTGCTTCAATATTTCTTTAGAGATTGAGATGATAAAAAGTATCGTACTTGCATGCCTAAGTGCAGTGGCCATGCTTGTTGTAGCGCCGACAGCCTCTATGGCTGTCCAAGTTTGCACAACTGAGGTTTTTTCAGCACCTCAACCTGGAGGTGGTTGTTGTGACGTCACTGTGACCTATTGTCATGACGTAGTTGGCGGGACCCTCGTCGTTTCGATAGGAGTGATAACAGTGCCAGACGACTGTCCAATTATTGTCAACCCCGGTTTTTTCAATTGGCTCCGCAAGAAGATTGTATTTGAACTAAATAAACCTGGCCGTCGCAATTTGGGAATTCCTAATTGCCCTACCACATCTACAATAACAGTTCAGACGGGTTATGCTAGTTGCTATACGATGAGCTATCAAAGCGTTTCTCACACCAAGATCTATGATCCGTGTGGTGATGCCATGTGCATCAGGACGTGCGAAGTCTGCCTTTCAACCACAGACACAGACGCTTGTTCAACCCCAGCAAATGAACCCATGTTGCAATACGTTGGGTGTTCGAATAGTATCAATCCGTGTATTCCAGGCACCGGAAATAGTGGATGCAACATAAATACTTGCGACAGCAACTAACCTAAAGCAAGCTTTTCCCAAGTAACATGGCAAGGCAATGAGATACATCCTATTGGTATTGCTCTTGACTGCATCCATAGTGCATTCGAGTTCACAAATCGCTCGAATCGAGCAACTGTATGCCTTCGAGCATTCCGAACCAACGTCGATATTGGAACATGATAATCAGTACTTCTGCACCTATCTAAACGGACAGGTGGCCGTATTTGATGCGAAGAACCTTCAACCACGTTTGGTTCAGATACCAGTAGGAATCTACGTTACGGACGTCTATTCAGCAGATGGCCTGCTCTGGATTCATTCCAGCACAGGCCATCTATTTTATTCAGCAAGTAGTGGCCTCGCGTGGGATGACTATGGATGTGAAACTTTTGCTGTCTTCAAACCGCATGGTGCCGGTTTGTACTTTGCCGTTGGGGATACAATTCGCAGAATCTCTCGCCAAGGACAATCAGTTTCGGATTCTGTCTATCGTGTGATTCAAGACTCAAGAACACTCGAATCGTTTGCGATCAGGAATGACACAGCGGTCGTAATTTTCCGTTTATCTGACTCTATGAGCGTGATTGCAAGCGATTTGATTTGGGTGCTCCCCTTGGATTATGCGAGAGTAGCTCACTTCTATCAGCTGAACGATGAATCAATAGTGTACGTCACTCTTGGTCAACGACTATATTTTCAAAGCTCCAGTCTTAGACTTTCTTTTTTAAACTATACATCCACGTTGTCTATGAACTTTGTTGCGGCAATTGTTCCTGGCAACTATAACAATGACTTTACGCTTGTTGCATCCGGGTTTAATTCTGTTCCTTTTAAACACCTTGTGAGCAAAATCGGTTCGGACCGAGTCGGAGGAGTTGTCTTAGAGTCCTCAGGTAGTTATGGCCGATTGAGAGCAGCCACTGTTCATGATGATTCAGTCATTGTCCTAACCGCCTACGGCAAGGCCGTGCTTCAAACTGGAACATCGCTTGACTCCTCAACATCGAACTATCCAGATGTTTTTGATCGTGGAGGGTTTGGGTATTCCTTCCTTGACAACAAGGATGTTGTCACAAGATCTCTTCCCCGCTCAGTCGCGTCTGGATATCGTAGCATTCTATATTCTGATTTCAAAGTGAACGAACTGTTTGAATCCGAGTCTAGGGTGCTTCGAGACTCATTGGGCGCCGCACAAAGTCTGATTGGCAACGATCTCACCGGCATTGTTGCCTCAACTAGCAAGAGTATCGCATTTGCTCCTTCTGTTGCGGGGCCATGGAGCATTGCGTTGCCAATAAATGGTGGTCAACTGTTCAGGCTCAGAGATGGAGGCCTCGTATCAACGATTCTTGGCAATGGGGTTGGGCTGTCGAATGACAATGGTAAAACATGGAGCGTGCACTACATAAAGAGTATGTTCAATGGTTTTGTTCAAGCCGTTTCAGACGGCAACTTCATTGCCCTCAACCGTGGTCTCGAATTGTACATCCTGCCGAGACCCCTTGCTGGAGATACCGTGGTGCCGTTCACATACACTCCAACACATGGAGGCAGCATTACTATCCTCGATTTGAAAGGTGACACAGCATATCTACTCCACCCTCGGTATACATCCAAATTGTCACGCGAGCTGGACAGGCTTGTGTTACTTCGTGTATCGAGAAAAGGGGTTCTGGATTCTACGGTGATTTCATTGCCGGAACCGTTGCCGGGCTTTTCTCGCGTTAGTGCGGCACTTTTCAACGACACCGTTGTTGTTTATGAGAGTATTTCCGCGCGATACCTGATGATTATGAATGGTGAGCTTATCTATGACTCGGTATTGCCCCAGTCCATGCGTGAGCCCTTCGCGAGCGCTGCCCAACTAAATATGACCGCAACTATAATGAATTCTAAACATGTTCGGGTGATCTCGCCCGATTACGGTTTTGCCGCTGACATCTATCCGTTTGGTGTTGATTCGACAGTTGGGGTTGTGGATCAGTATATTTCTCACTTCTATATCTCCGTCGTTAGACCTAATCCAGCAGCAGGATCTATCAATGTTGATATAGGGAAATTCGTAACCGCAGATGTAAAGGGTGTAACTCTGCACCTTTGCGCACTTGACGGCAAGATAGAACGCGACTTTACGGAACAACTTCCCGTGTTTGGGAGTGGGAATGAAGTTAAGACCGTAACATTGAATATTGGAGATGTTGCTTGTGGCGCCTATCTCCTTGTCATACGCAGCTCTAAGAATGTTCATTCCTACAAAGTGATGGTTGTTCGTTGATTAATAAGTCTCTAGTTGGCTTGCCTGCTTGGTTCTAATCCAGGATGTTTTGTACCTTCCTTTGGTATGATCCCACCAATCAAAGTCCCTGTTTTTTTCGGCGGCCAGTGACCTACCCCCGATTGTCAGCCTATCTTTAATCGTAGTCACTATGTGGAGATTTCGTGTAAAATGGCTCATGAAATCCGCGTCAAATACTGCCAGTGACAGCGCCAGTAAAATTGTTTGCCGGAAAGCTAACTAGCATACACAGGTGACCTTAGCACCGAAAACCCGACTCCGCTCGGGACTACAGATTCGCTAGCGGCACTGCTTTAGGTCCCTCGTCGGAAAGGTCGAGGCATGGCCTCGACCCTACCTCCTCGGGATGACGCACCGGCTCGCAGGTACGTAGTAAAGAAAGGCGAGCACCATCCATGATGGTGCTCGCCGTTCTCTTTTTAAAAATCACGATGCGGCGTCATCCCGAGGCTTTGCGAGGGACCTGAGTAGAGATTCCCGCACCCCCTAACCATATCCAAATCCGCGCGCAACTGTCCACCAGACGATGTGGTTGGTCATTCTTCAAAGCGCAATGCTAGATTGCAGTTGCGTCTGCGTTGTTGTGCAATATCAGGTGGTCACTTTGGCGCGGAATCAGGTGGTCACATAACGCGGATTTTCCAAAAATGCGTAAGTACCTGGTCCTGTTGCGAGCCATGGCTATCACGTGGAGCGACATGTCGCCCGATGCAAGAGGTCAACGCTCTACCATCACTTTATAGGAGTGAACGTTCTTGGAACTTCGCACGACGAGAAGGTACGCGCCAGTGGCAACGCCGGAAACGTCAAGCGTTACAGTCTTGACTTCGTTCCCGCTCCCAAAAACAGGAAGCTGAGCAGAAAAATCACGCTCTATCTTACCGTCCATGGCGCAGAGTTGCAGAGTTACGCCATTCAAATCTGCCGTAACGAATTTGCCAATCTCCACAACGATTGTACCCGATGCGGGATTGGGCTTTACGACGGATATGTAGTAATGTGAAATACTCTGTTCTACAACAGACACCGCGCTGTCTTCACCGAACGGGAATATGCTTGTTGCAATTCCGTACTGAGGCATGACAATTCTGATGTGTCTAGTACTGTTGATTGTAGTTGTTGCAAGGTGATAAAGTGTGAAAGGATCCTTCACATTCTGTGACAAGGTGGATTCGTAGATGACTTCGCCATTCTTAATAAGAATGAATCTCGCCGTTACACGGTCATAAACTACTAATGTGTCATTAACGAGACGTGCAGTAGCGCGAGAGTAGTTGGCAAGAGGATTTGCAAGAGTGATGACAGTTGAGTCCAATACTCCAATACGAGAGACATGAAGAAGCTCGAAACGATTAAACGACTCCTGCGAAGTTTCTGCGAACATCGGATGAAAAAAGTATGCCGTGTCACCTTGCAACCCGAGTATCGTCAAGTCACCGCCAGGGACCGGAGAGTATAGATACCTAGCGACAGTATCACCGGTAAGATGTCGAGGTAGTATATAGATCTCTTTTCGACGGTTAAATGCCAGAAAATCAGCGGATTCCAAAACCTGAAAGAAGCCGCCAAACATGCCCTTTATATAGTGTACACTCCACGTCTTTCCTTGGTCTTCAGAAACACCAACCCCATTGCCCAATAATGACGAAATTAAGCTACCACTTGCGAGTTTATAAATTCTACCGCCTCTAATTGGTAATGCGTGTTTCCACGGTCCCGCAACCGATGGCGAATATGCAATGCTCTCACTACCAGAGGCGACATACCCATTTTGATCATCGCCAAGTAGCTGCTCAACTTCACCAAGTGAATCACGGAATCCTATTGATTCTTTTTCGAAAGGCTCTCGAATCTCCTGTTTCGTATAAAGCAGATGGCGGTAGTCAATCTCTTTTGAAACGGGCAGAAGCGATCGGATGATTCCTTCCTTCCCCTGAACTACTGAGTACTTCAAGGGATTATATGCTCGATTGGGAAGGATAGACAGAGAAGAATCTACCGTGACTAAGTTGAGACTCATGACTTTGCCATAGGGTGACAGCGTGTAGACAGTATCGTCATTCATTGTAAGCACGTTAAACCCAAGCCACGGCTCTATCGGTCGATTTAATATGACTTGTCCCCCATTTGTAGGATCGATCCGGACAACGATCACAGAATCTGCGTTGGTTACGCGATTTCCGCCCGAGAACATCATAGCGAGTTTCCCATTAGTGCGACCTATCCCCAGTCCAGAGATGGAGGGAACGCCAACTGCTGATGTAATATCTTGAAATCCCGTAGATAGATTTGGTCTTTGAAGGTAAACGCGGTTAAACGTTGAGAAATACGCAATCGTCCCATCATCGAACTGATAGAAATTAGCCGCTCTTGCCTGTTGCCACAAAGGGCTTGTGAAAGTTCTGTTTTCAACAAACACACTCATTGAATCTGTAAACTGAAAGATCGTTATCACCGTGTCAGACTTGATCGCAAACGACTCGATTGGGCGTAGGTCGGCAACTACTCGAACAACTGAATCTGTGATTACTGTCCCATTGCGTTTCAGTAGGTGAATAGTATCGCTAACGGCAACATACAGCCCGCTGCCATGGGGTTTGAATGCTGCCAATACGGAGTGGCCGTAACTGACCCATGATCCACCACTATTAATTGTATAAAAAAGACGGCCTGCGCTAGTGTGGATCCAGAGCAGGCCATCTGCTGAATAGAGATCAGTAACGTAAGCTCCTGATGGCGTTGGTACTAACCGTGGTTGAAGATTCTCTGAATCGAAGACAGAGACTTGCCCATTGTTATAGGAACAGAAATATTGCCCGCCGTGTGCCATAACAGACCTTGGTTCAGCATGCTCGAAGCCAAAGATCTGTTCCACATAGGCGGACTGGGCCCTTGTAGTGATAACGAAAGATAATATCGCAAGTATGACAAAGAGATATTTCATGTGATCCTCAAGGCAAGGTGAGACTCGTCTTAGTTACTGTCGCAGGTGTTTATGACACAGTCTGGCTTTGAAGCATCGGGTACGCAGGGCACGGTAGTGTACACACATCCTACATACTGCAACATCGGTTCATTGGCAGGTGTTGAACAGGGGTCTGTTTGTGAAGTAGACAAACAGACGGCACATCTTCTTAGGCATATCGATGTGCCACAAGGATTGTAAATGTTAAAACCGGTACCCCCCACAAGAGCATACTGTTTCATATAGCAACTAGACTGACCCGTTTCAACGGTCAATTGAGTTGTTGTGGGGCAATTAAAAATTTCGGGAATCCCACCTGCCAAACTAAGTCTAAACACAATTTTCTTACTGAGCCAGTTGAACAGCCCTGGGTTAACTATGAGAGGACAGTCGGCTGGGACCGTAATCGTACCTATAACAAGTGTGAGGGTAGTACCTGAATACAGATAGCAATATGTCACTGTAATCGTGCAACAGCCTCCATCCGGCAGTGGAGCGGAAAAAGCCTGTGTTGTTGTGGTAGAACCAGGTGGGCATACTGGCTGCGCTATTGTTTCAGCAGCACCCGCAAACAACATGGCTATAAAAACCAATATTGAAAAGAATGAAAATTTCATCTCGTAGTCCTCCCGTACAACTTATACAGTAAGAGGCTTGATGACCTCGTATTACAACCAACGTATAAAAACAGATGCAATTGGTGCACGGCGTGTAACTCTTCGCTCATTTTCTCTCTGCCCAACTAACCAATGCGCTTAACTACAAAAGAGTTACACAAGGTAATCCACGCAGGTTCCCATCCCAGACCCCTATAGATAGGAACCCTAGTGAGTCTCGATCCTTGGCTGACGACATGCATTTTCCGCTTAGTGACCAGTTTCGGCGATCACCGAGGGGACCTGACCGCATAGCGGACGAATAGGCAAAGCACGAGAAATGACTCCTGATCCACCTATAATGTTAGCATCTACGTGGAGATTCCGGGTTAAGTGCTCAATGAAGTCGGCGATAGAAACTGCCAGTGACAGCGCCAGTCAAATTATTTCGCGTCGGACTAACCGTCATATATGGTTGATCTTAGCTTTGAAAAATGTACTCCGCTCGGGACTACCAAGTCGATGCAGGTGATGCTCCGCCAAGTAGCCGTCTCGGCTCGCCTCTACAGCGGTATTTTCTTCATCCGTGCCATAAACAGCCCATCGGTTCCATGGTGGAATGGATCGGCTTGAAACATGTGGCTCGCTGATGTATGCAGGTCAGGAATATGAATACCATATTTCTCAAAACACGGGGCTAATGGATCTGGCTGAAAATCCGGATGCTCTGATAAAAAGTGTTCAATCACACGCTCGTTTTCTTCAGGCAGGATGCTACACGTAGAATACACAAGTACGCCACCCTCGCGTACGTGAGGAGCATATTCTTTGAGGACGGATTGCTGTTTGCGGACGTGGCGTTTTAACGATGCTTCATTCAGGCGCCACTTGGGCATTGGAAGTCTACGCACGGTCCCCATGCCAGAACATGGTGCATCCACAAGAACAATGTCGTACAATGTTGGATGTCGTGCATCGAGTTGTTGACTCTCTGCGCGGGGTTGACGGCTCTGCTTTCTACCATCATCAACAGAAGCCCATACCGACCGAATGCCTGCACGGTTCGCTCGCGTTGGTACTTCCTTTAATCGATTCCATTCTATATCGTGCGCCGTGATACGCCCCTTATCACTTTGAATATCAGCAAGATGAAGACTCTTGCCACCAGCGCCAGCACAGGCATCGAGAATGTTATCGTCCTCGTTAGGCGCACAGGCATATCCAATGAGCTGACTTCCCTCATCCTGCACTTCAACAAAACCGCCTGTATACAATGGGTGCTGCTGTAGGTTCACACGTTGGTTTACGATGATAGCCGCAGGTGATAAGGGGCCAATTGTACAATCAATACCTTCCTCTACAAGCTTCTGCAACACGCTGTTTCGCGTTACTCGTCTGAGATTCACGCGCAATACAAGTGGTGCGGAGTTCATCATAGCGCGCCACACATCAGCGGAATCATCAGGCCACCGCTTTTGAGTTGAGCTAAGCAGCCACTCCTGCGTGTTGATCTGAATATGAAATGGTAGGTCACCAATAAATGAAAGATCAACGTTCTCTGAATTGTCCTGAAGTAAGTGCGCGCCGTGAACAACGTCTTCTAGTGAAAGGTGTGCTGCAATTGCTTCACTCAATGAAAGTGTGCGCAACGTCTGAAAGACAAGTCCGCTTATGAAACGTCTATCGGCGCCGCCCAGATATTTTTTAGATCGAAAATATTCAGATGCGATTGCATCGCCCGGTTGCGGGCTCTTACGAATGATGCGAACAAGTTCGGCGCTATGGCCACGTAACGAGCTTAACTGCATGAGACAACGATCTTTCCAAATTGCTGCGCTGCATGAAGTCGATCAAATGCGTCTACTGCATCGCTCATTGCATAGACTCTATCTACAACGGGCACAATCGAATGATGACGAACGAGCTGTAGCATATCTGCGAACTCCTGCGCCGAACCCATGGTAGAGCCGAGAATATGAAGTTGTTTCCAAAACACACGATGAAGATTCATCATCGGCGCTGCCCCGCGCGCAGCCCCATAGATCACAACGCGTCCACCAGGAACGAGAACATCAGTGAGATCATTGAACGTATCGCCTCCTATAGAATCGATGACAAGATCTATGCTCCCTTGCTCCTTTAAGCGCTTTGCCCAGTCGGATTCACGAATGTTGATTCCGTACGATGCACCAAGAGCAACAGCACGATTGAGTTTCTCATCACTTGTGCTACTCACACACACGCGCGCTCCTGCAGCAACCGCAAAAAGCAGCGCCATCGTTGCTACTCCTCCGCCAATACCTGTTATGAGAACGGTGTCCGTTGCCTGTAGTGCCCCCTGCCTCATTAGCGCGCGAAATGCAGTAAGCCCAGCAAGTGGTAATGCAGCCGCTTGCTCGTCAGAAAGATGTTCAGGAGCCTCAAAAACATTGGCAGCCGGCACAACAATCTCTTGCGCAAGCGTTCCTTGCGTTGGCATACCGATGATGTTGCCAGCGCTCAACTCTGGATAGATAACTACTCGCGTGCCCACAAGATCTGGCTGAGAAGGGGCTTCTGTCACTACGCCCATACCATCAGAACCGAGCACTGCGGGCAAAACAATCTTGGAATATTTGCCTTCACGAATGTATTGATCTCGGTGATTCAGCGCAGCCGCAGCAAGGCGAACACGAACATGATCCTCAGCGCACATAGGGGAAGGAATCTCGTCTATGTGCAGTCCTTGGGCGTCTAAGATGGTTGCTCTCATCCACGAAGTTAATGGGTTAATCAGTTCATGAGACAATGGTATCTCTGTATCTCCGTATCTATGCACCTCTTGCGCCATAGCACGATTCGTGCCTTAGGGTTACTCATGCTCCCGCGTAACCTAACTTGCGGTTACTTATGCTGTCACTCCTGCTGCTCCTCTCCACCGTACTCGATGCTCACGTGCACGGCGTTGTACGTGATCGTAGCACAAAGCAGACGCTGCATGGTGCAACGGTCCGTGTGGTGGGCACAACGAGGGGTGCGATTACGGATAGAATAGGCACGTTTCACTTGCACGATATTGTGGGCGACTCCATTACTCTCGACGTGTCGTACGTGGGATATCGTCAGACCCGGGTGCGTGTAGGTGTAAGTGCATCAGAAGATGTGCGCATCGAAGTAATGCTTTCAGAAGATAGTAATGTGCGAGAAGAGGTTGTTGTTACAGATGCCAGACATCAACAGTCAGGATTGCCAACACAAAGAGTTGATGTACTGACCGCAGCGGAGATCGATGAGCATCGCGGCCAAACATTTTCTGATGTGCTGACGCAAGTACCAGGGGTAACGGTGGTGCAGACTGGACCAAGCATCAGTAAGCCAATGATTCATGGAATGATGGGTACACGAATTGTATTACGCAACAACGGCGTTATACAAGAGGGTCAACAGTGGGGAGCTGAACACGCACCTGAAATTGATCCGTTCACGCCATCGCGTATCTCGGTTGTAAAAGGTCCTGCTTCGGTGATGTACGGCCCTAATGCAATGGGCGGTGTGATAGACGTGGTGCCTCGCCCCTTACCTTCTATGGATGGTGTGCATGGTGAGGCATCTGCGAACCTCTTCACGAATAACAAGCAGGGAGCTGCTGGTGTGTTTGTAGAGTCGCGCAGCATCGCAGGATTACCAATTGGTGTACGAGTGCAAGGCGCTGCACGGCGAGCGGGCGACGCACTAACACCGGACTATGCACTGACGAATACGGGCTTTCAGGAATGGAGTGCTGGTGCTACGCTCGATGCTGGTGATGCTAACCTGGGACTTACTGCAACAGGCACATTCTTTAGCACAACACTCGGCATTTATAAGGGGGCACATTTAGGAAATGCGGAAGATTTGAAACGTGCAATTGATCGTGGATATCCTTTGCAGACATATCCCTTTACATACGACATCAAGAATCCACGGCAAGAAATTGATCACGCGATGTTATCGCTTCAGGGCCGTCTGCGTTTGAGCCCGGATGCACTACTTCGGCTGACATATGGATGGCAACAAAATGATCGCAGTGAATTTGATGCGCATAACACGCGATTTATTACGGGTGGACCTGACTCTTCAGCAAATCTTGAAAGAGCGCTACAAACTCCTGCGATGAATCTCTTGCTCACAACGTATTCTGCTGACGCCGTTCTAGAACACGGGCTCACAGAGAGCATCCGGGGCAAAGCCGGTGTAAGTGTCATGCGTCAGGTGAATGATCGTAGTGGCAGTGTGTTCCTTGTTCCAGATTACACAGCGTTGGGTATTGGTGGCTTTGCGTATGAATCATTAGTGCTAACAGAGGTTACCATCAGCGCTGGACTACGCTATGATGTTCGTTGGCTAGATGTTTCTCTTAAGCGTCGCGGAAGCCAGATCGTAACACCTCAAGAAAAAGTGTTCGCAAGTGTTACGGCAAGTGTAGGGGGCTTGTGGGTCCCATCGGAGCGTTGGTCTTTGGGCATCAACATCGCCACAGCGTGGCGTCCACCGCAAGTAAATGAGCTCTATAGTAACGATGTGCATCATGGGACGGCAGTGTACGAGATTGGTGATAGTACTCTTGGTGCGGAGCGCACAACTGGCATTGACGCAACTGTGCGTTATACAATTGCTGGTGTTGAGTTGGAGGCGTCTGCATACACAAACTTCTTTAGCAACTACATCCTGGCATTGCCTGATCCTAACAATCCAACGATCACCGTTCGCGGAACTTTTCCTACGTTTCGATTCACGCAACTCCCTGCCATCGTGAGCGGTGCTGATCTTTCTGCCACCGTTGCAGTATCAAGACGCGTTAACGTCTACACAACCGGCAGCATTGTGCGTGGCATCGATACAGAAAGTGATCAACCATTGTTTCTCATGCCGAGCGACCGTCTGCGCATTGGAACGCACGTACATGCAGATGACGTATGGTTTTTGCACGATGCGTTCGTTGATCTTAGCGTATTTGGTGTGAGACAGCAAACAGAATTTGTACCGGGGCAAGATTATGCTGCGCCCCCGAGCGGATACGTACGAGCAGACGTGTCACTTGGCGGTATGATTGATATTGGTGAAGGCGTACAATCGCGCCTAACAATATCTTGTCAGAATATTCTCAACACATCCTATCGAGATTACTTGAGTCGATATCGATATTTTGCAGATGATTCCGGTCGGAATATCATCATGCGGTTCACCACAACGTTTTAAGTGCAATAATGAGCAATGTATTGATCGCTTTGTCATTCTGTGGAATGATGTTACTCTTTACGTCTGGATGCAAGGAAACATCCACTACGCCAGACCCAATCAATCACGACATCGTAACAACAGTGACTATCACGCTCAAGCCAAGAGGGGTGATCATAGATTCACTCGTTGCTGTTTGGGAGGATATCGATGGGGTAGGGGGCGCAAACCCCAATCGCATTGATACGCTAAAGTTGAAAGCTGGCACAGAGTATATATGTTCGATACAAGTTGAAAATTGCTCCGTGACGCCAATAGTGGATATCACATCAGAGATCGATGCAGAAAGAGAGAACCACCAGTTCTTTTACGCCATTACAAATAGCCTTGGCAACGTAACCGTAATAGATAAAGATAGTCGGAGCCTACCTGTTGGTTTGCAATTCTATCTCTCGACAACAGTAACTGCTTCAGCTGTGCCGGGTGCCCTCACAATGTCTCTTTCGCATTGGGAGAATGCAGCCGACAAAAACGGCACAACGCCAAGCGCAGAAACGGACGTCTCAATTGAACTGCCGATGATCGTGCGTTAATCCTGCAGTCCCACAAAGCTGGGCTGAAGCCCGGCTCTTTTTGTCTCCGTATCTCCGTATTTTCTCCTGTGCTAAACACTCCAATAGAACTCGTACGCTTTGTTGTGGTTGATGTAGAAACCACTGGCGGTAAGGCGGCAGACCATCGCATGACGGAGATTGCGATGTGTGTTGTGGAGGATGACTCTATTGTGCGCAGCTACGAGTCTCTTATAAATCCGCATCAGCCGATACCTGATTTTATTCAGATGATGACGGGTATTACTCCGCAAATGGTTGCTGATGCGCCTGACGAGGATGTTGTGCTTGCACCTATCATCTCTGAGCTATCAAGTGAGAACCAGGTTGTAGTATTTGTTGGACATAATGTTGGGTTTGATTGGAGCTTTGTTAACAAGGCAGTTGAGCGGATGGGCGAGCCCCTTATCGATGTACCGCGACTGTGTACGTGTAGGTTGTCGCGCAGACTCAGCGCGGGCCTTCCGAAGCATAACCTGGGCGCAGTGGCTGAGTTTTATGGGTGTACAATCTCTGCGCGACATAGAGCAATGGGTGACACGGAGGCCACGGCGCGAGTCCTCATAAAGCTGATTGATAGGGCAAGGGGCGAGCATGATGCGCTAACACTTGGCGACGTCATTGCTCTGCAGCATGCTCCAAAAACAACAACCACATCTAAAACAACATCAAAGGTAAAACAGCTTCTTGCGCCACGCTTACAAGAACTCCCAGATGAGCCGGGTGTGTACTATTTCTTCAATGCAAAGAAGACGGTGTTGTACGTTGGTAAGGCAAAGTCATTGCGCGCACGCGTGAATACATACTTTCATGATGGCCCTCTGCACGGCAAGTCTGTGCAGAAAATGATTCGCTACATCCGTCATGTTGAGTGGGAGACAACGGGTACTGAACTTGGCGCGATGTTGTTAGAGTCGCGCGAGATAAAAACAAAACATCCGCTGCATAATCGTGCTGGACTCGAATATCACGCACCATCGTTTCTGAAGATTACAAATGAAGCTTTTCCGCGCATTGATCTTGTTAATCGCATAGAAGATGATGGCGCAGAATATTTTGGACCGTTTCGTTCACAACGCATGGCAGAGCGTATTTGCGAAATGGTGGTGCGCGAGCACAATCTGCGCACGTGCAGTGGAGAACTTTATCCCGATGCCGATGTACGCCCCTGTTTTGACTATCACATCAAAAAGTGTTTCGGACCGTGCGCACTGCATCAGACAATTGATGACTACCGTTACTCAGTAGAGTGTGCGCGTAAGTTTCTGATGAACGTAGAGACTGGTGCAATTGCAAAACTAGCGTCACAGATGGACGATGCAGCGTCGCGGCTGGACTATGAGCGCGCAGCGATGTTGCGCGATGGTATTCGAGAGATTGAGCGCGTAACCTTGCACGGTAGCGATCGGCCTCTTGCTGTTACCGATACAAACGTTGTGATTATTGTACCAACAAATGATAGGTATGCAACCGTTGAAGTGTATGCCCTTCGTGCGGGTAGGTTGGCATATCAGCGCGTAATAGGCACGGGTGCTGACCGGACACCTATTATTGATGCACTGAAAGACGTGTTCCTTGCCGATGCTCCCAAGGGGGCTTTCAGTGAGCGCGAACTTGATGAACTGCGCATCATAACCTCGTGGTTGTATCAACGCAGAGAACGTGCATCAACCATTGTTGTTCGCAATGTAGATATGTTGGCTCTTGAGATTGATACATCAATGGGAATGTATCGCAAACGCGGGACGCAACGTAGACCAATGCAAAATGAATATTCGCAAATACCGGAGAATGATGACTACGGTGTTTGACGATCTTCACTCTGAACACGTAGCAATTGTTGACGTGCGATCTCCTGCTGAATATTTAGCAGGCCATATTCCTGGAGCAGTGAATATTCCACTCTTTTCCAACGAAGAGCGCGCCGTTGTTGGAACCGCATATGCGAAAAATGGAAATCAGCGTGCTGTTGAGATTGGACTAGAAATTGTAGGCCCAAAATTATCGTTGTTTGTGAAACAAGCTCGTGCGTTAGGGAAGCCTCTTATCATCTATTGTTGGAGAGGGGGCATGCGTAGCGCTTCAATGTGTTGGCTTTTTCAAACTGCCGGTATGGACGTGCGCACAATTCCAAGAGGATACAAAGGCTATAGGGCATGGGGTCTGAGCCTGATTGCAAAGCCGTGGAATTTACGCGTGGTATGTGGACGAACTGGATCGGGCAAAACACACTACTTGCATGAACTTGCTTCGCGTGGCGAACAGGTTCTAGATCTTGAGGGACTCGCTCATCATAAAGGTTCATCTTTTGGAGCAATTGGATTGCCACCGCAACCATCCACTGAACACTTTATGAATCTCGTTACTCAGCAACTGCAGAAGTTTATGGTGGAGCGAACTCTCTGGGTGGAAGATGAGAGTCGCAATGTTGGCAGCGTATCGGTTCCCGAAGTTCTTTTTAACGCTATGCAGCGTGCTCCCATTGAAAAGCTGGATGTCCCTCGAAATCTACGAGTACAAAACTTAGTAGCAGATTATGGACAAGCATCACGTGCAGACCTTATCGCCGCATTCGAACGACTACGCCGAAAACTTGGTGGAGATCGCTGTAACCAGGCTATTGAGGCGGTTTCCGCTGGCGATATGGCAACGGCGGCTGAACTTGCTCTTGACTATTATGACCAGACCTATGACTACTGTTTAACAAAGAGACCTTAAGAAACGAAAAGAAAATGTAAGAACTTCCATGAACTACACACTCACACAATACTCCCACGGCGCTGGTTGTGGTTGCAAAATCTCACCGGCAGTATTGGATGTAATACTTAGCACGGAGCATGTTGGTCTTCCTGATCCACGACTGATCGTTGGGAATGACTCACGTGATGACGCCGCGGTATACGATCTTGGTGATGGCACAGCCATCGTAAGCACAACAGATTTCTTTATGCCTATCGTTGATGACCCCATCGACTTTGGTCGCATCGCTAGTGTGAATGCAATTAGCGATATCTATGCAATGGGTGGCACTCCACTCATGGCCATTGCTGTGCTTGGTTGGCCAATCAACACTGTGCCACTCGAAGCTGCTCGACTTGTTTTGGATGGGGCTCGCCAGGCATGTGCAGAGGCAGGCATCGTATTGGCTGGTGGGCATAGTATAGATAGTCCAGAACCAATCTTTGGTCTTGCAGTAACAGGACGTGTTGCACTTGCACATCTCAAAAGAAATACCGGCGCACAAGAAGGCGATGTGCTGTTTCTCACCAAGCCCCTTGGTATTGGCATTCTCACAACGGCACAGAAGAAGGGCATCCTTAAGGATGAGCACGCAACTCTTGCGCGCGATATAATGTGCCGGCTAAACAATGCAGGAGCAACGTTTGGAACACTACCGTATGTGCACGCGATGACTGATGTAACAGGCTTTGGCCTCATGGGCCATCTGTGCGAGCTTTGCGAGGGAGCTGATCTTACCGCCGAGATTGATTACATCGCGGTGCCGATTATAGAGAGAGACGTAATCAATGACTACCTCTCGCAGAAGTCATTCCCAGGTGGAACAACGCGTAACATTGAATCATATGGTCATAAACTCGCGCCTCTCACAGAGGAGCAGAAGTATATCCTTTGTGATCCACAAACAAGTGGCGGCTTGCTCGTGTGTGTTGATCCTCAGCACACGCAAGACTTCTTGGCAGTTGCACGGGAATGCGGGCTGGGTGATCTACAACCAATAGGCCGTATGACGTCAGTCCACCCAATCGGCCATGAAAACATTCGTGTCTCGAGTGCCGTTATTATTACGGTTGCTTGACCATACGAGGTGCTTGCCATCGGGCGAGAACATTGGGAAAGCATTAAAAATACTCTCAGAAGAAATCTGCTCTAGACCGGTGCCATCAAGGTTAATCATGTAGAGCTGAAAATCGTATCCACGTTGAGACGCGTGGTTAGATGAAAAGATGATCTTCCTTGACGATGGATGATAGAACGGTGCCCAATTGGCCTTTCCAAGTTTTGTTATTTGCTGCACATTTGACCCGTCAACGTTGCAGGTAAAAATCTCCATGTCGGTTGGGGCCACTAAACCTTGTGCTAACAACTCCTTGTAATCGCGCTGTGCTTCTTCAGTTCTTGGCCGGGATGCACGATAAACCAGTTTAGTACCGTCAGGAGAAAAGAATGCGCCGCCATCATATCCAAGTTCATTCGTTATTTGATGAAGGTCAGTGCCATCGATAGTCATTGTCCATAATTCCAAATCGCCACTGCGATCCGATGTGAAGACAATGAGATCGCCTTTAGGAGAGAGCGTTGCCTCCGCGTCATATCCATTACGATCTGTGAGCTTTAACTTTACAATCCCACGAGCATCCGCAACGTAAATGTCATACGATGGCAATACCTGCCAGAGATATTTGCGGTCGGTGCGGGGAGCAGGCAACGCAGGACATGCTGCATCGGCTTCGTGCGTACTTGCGTACAGAATGTCCGAATTGTTGGGCATGAAATACGAACATGTGGTGCGCCCCTTACCAGTGCTTATACGCGGAGCACGATACGAGGAATCTCCTGCAGCACGCGCGATGTCCATCATGTGAATTTGATCGCATGAATGACCCCACGATTTGTTGTTTGATTGAAACGAAAGTTTTGTGCCATCTGGGCTGAAGTATGCTTCTGCGTTATCGCCACCAAATGTAAGCTGACGAACATTCGCAAGGTGATGTTCCTTTGGTTGTGCCGTTGCGATTGCAGCGGTAGAGATGAGAAGCAATACCATTGGATAGAAGCGACACAAAAATCTTTTCATTCAGTAAATCACATAAAAACAGAGTTAAACGATGCTTCGTAGGTCTCGAAGCTACGAAGAGTCCGTATTTTTAAGTCCTATGTCAATTCACGACCAGTCAAAGAAGTCCGGCCTCGATATGCTGCGGGACCCACGCTATAACAAGGGCACGGGCTTTACACGCGAAGAGCGAGAAAAATATGGGCTTATGGGGCTTCTGCCCGATATGGTCTCTACTCTCGAAATGCAAATCCAGCGTATTGAAGGGCATATAAAGTCGCTTCCTACAGACATTGAAAAATATGTCTACTTCAGTGACCTACAAGAGCGAAACGAAAGCCTGTTCTATCGTATTCTCATGGGTAATCCTGAAGCGTACATGCCCGTGGTGTATACGCCAACCGTGGGGCTTGCGTGTCAGACATTTGGGAGAATCTATCGTCGTCCAAAGGGTCTCTTCATTAGTGCGAGACATCGCGGCAAAATTGCTGACGTATTGTGTAACTGGCCCGAAGAAGACGTGCGCTGGATTTGCGTTACCGATGGCGAACGCATTCTTGGTCTAGGCGATCTTGGTGCTCAAGGCATGGGTATTCCCATTGGCAAGCTTGCCCTCTATACAGCATGTGCAGGGGTGCCCCCTCAGATGACGTTGCCTGTTGTACTAGACATTGGCACGAACAATGAAGAGCTATTGAAAGATCCGTTCTACATCGGATTACGCGAACGCAGACTTGTTGGTGAAGAATACGAGTCTTTCATCGAAGAATTTGTCACTGCGGTAGAACACATCTTTCCAAAGTGCAGCATTCAGTGGGAAGATTTTGCGAATCCGAATTCAGGACCCATCCTGGAACGGTATCGTAACCGCATCTCCTCGTTTAATGACGATATACAAGGCACTGCAGCCGTTGGTGTTGCCGGCATACTTGCCGCACTTCGAATGAAAGGCGAGTCGCTCGCTGAACAAACATTCTTGTTCTTTGGTGCGGGCTCAGCAGGCACAGGCATTGCAGACCTATTGTGTAGGGTGATGCAGAAAGATGGCATTCCACTCGAGGAAGCGCGTAAAAAATGTTGGCTTGTTGATAGCAAAGGGCTTGTTGTTGCCTCTCGCGAAGATCTCACGGAAACTAAACGTCCTTTTGCTCACGATGCTGAGCCTGTAGGTACACTTGCAAATGCAGCGCTCTTCACAAAGGCAACAGCACTCATTGGCACAAGCACTATTCCAAAAAGTTTCAGCTTTGAAGTTATCGAGCAGATGGCGTCCAACACAGACCGACCAATCATCTTCCCATTCTCGAATCCTACATCAAAGAGCGAGTGTTCTGCAGAAGAAGCGTACACATGGACGAATGGCCGCGCCATTTTTGCAAGTGGCAGCCCCTTCCAACCCGTTGTTCTCGATGGTGTAACGTACTACCCGGGACAAGGTAATAATGTTTACATTTTTCCTGGACTCTGCCTTGCCGTTTATGCCACCATGGCTACTACCATACCAGATCAGGCTTTTGCTGTTGCGGCACGCGCACTTGCTGCAATGGTTTCAGATGAACAATTTGCTAGGGGGCTTATCTATCCGCCCATGTCTAATATCTGCGCTGCAGCAGCAGTGGTAGCTAATGCCGTTGCTACCTTCTTTTTTGATGAAGGCCTTGCACGTGTAGAACGTCCAGAAAATATTCCAGCGTTCTTGGATGGATGTGCGTGGAAGCCAGAGTATTGACAGATACGGAGATGCCTAGAGTGCTTACTCAACGAACCATCTATCTCAATTCTTTCTCGGCAACATCCCTCTTCCAAACTTCTTTGCCATCCTTATTCATAACACGCATAGTGAGGACGCGAGCCCCCTTCATTCCGGCAACGCTGATGAGAGCAAAGTTATGTTCTCCGAATTCAGTGCCGGGGACGCGATAGGTGTTTGATTGCTTTGCAATGTCTTTGTTGCTGCCGGCTGTGAGCGAGGATGTAGTCAGTTCATAAAGAGGATATGAACCAACGCGATCAAACGTAGAGAGTTCGGCAGCGTGGATATCGCCGCTTACAAACAATACGCCGTTGATTTTGTTTGTAGAAATGAGGTCAATAATTCGTTGACGCTCACTGGGCATACGGGCGAAACATTCTTTACGAAGATTATCTGTAAGAAACTGTGATCCAACGGCAATGATCTTAAAGGTAGCCGTTGACGATGCAAGAGCATCGATGAGCCACTGAATCTGATGTTCGCCAAGGATAGTCTGATCTCCATCTTTGCGATCATTCGGTGCACGGTAGTATCGATCGTCAAGCATAAACACCTGTACGTCTATCAACTCGAATGATGTTGTTATGCCGGGCTTTTCCATTACGCCATATGATGGGTTGGCCCAGAAAAGTTTAAATACATCAAGCGCATCTTTCTTACCCCACCAACCACGATCTGAGTCATTCGGCCCATAGTCATGATCGTCCCATGTTGCATAATTCGGGACGGATGCAAATAATGCGCGCGATTCCAACAACGCGCGCGTATGACCATAACGCTTTATCATCCCCGCTCGCGAATTCCAATCGGGCTCGCGCAGATACGTGTTGTCGCCTAACCAAAGCATTGCATCAGGCTTCATTGCATTTATGGCTGTAAATATCTGATAGTCAGAGCCGTATCCACTTTCCTTGCCTAATGAATCTTGACGCTCAAAGCCAGCTTCATTTACATAATGACAAGATCCCAACGCAATGGCAAGAGGAGGTACGTTCTTGCCACGCCACTTCCATATAGGTCTTGATTTGAATGTTGTGGGCACATCGAACGTTTGAACAACATCGTTGATCATAATGCTGTATTCGTATGTACGTCCGGGCTCTACACTGTCTAGCACAAATGTGATGCAGTTGCCATCTTCAGCGCGCGTCTGACGTGTAGATGTAGAGAGCCACTTACCAGTGACATTATTGCGATACGTTATGCGAACAGATGATTCCGTTAACGTTTGCACCCATATGCTTGCACTTCGCATATCTACGTGACCCACCATTGGGCCTGCTCGTAAGCCAATCTGAGCCATGAGGGAGGGGGCGGCACAGACTGCTATGATGCAGAGTGCAAAACAAGCATACAGTAGTTTATGCATAGCGTAGGTGTTTGATTTCCTCTCCCTTGTCGCCAATCTCATTCATTGCATCGATGCCAATTGTAAGATGCAATTCAGAATATGCTTCTGTTACACGTCTATCAGATTCTTCTGTCTTCACACCCTCTGGCATGATCGGCACATCACTTACGAGCAAGAGGGCTCCGCGCGGTATGCCGTTCTTGTGACCAACGATAAGTATGGTTGCTGTCTCCATATCAATTGCAATACACGACAAATCTGTTAGCCGATTGCGAAATACATCATCCCATTCCCAGACACGCCGGTTTGTGGTGTACACTACACCCGTGCGATATTCTTGACCATGTTCGAGAATCTTATCAGAAACAAACTTGTGCAATTTGAAAGACGGCAACGCAGGCACCTCTGGTGGGAAGTAGTCGTTGCTTGTTCCATCTCCGCGTATTGCAGCTATCGGCAAGATAAAGTGTCCAATCTCAGTTGACTTGTTTAGCCCGCCACATTTGCCAAGAAATAACACACCCTTTGGCATCCGAGCTACAAGCAAATCCATAATGAGTGCAGCATTCGGAGAACCGATCCCATAATTAATGATCGTCAGATTGCCGTGCGTTGCCGTCTGCATTGGTTTTTGGAGACCCTTCACCTCTACATCAAACCGCTTCGCGAAAGACTCTACGTACCCCTTGAAGTTGGTTAGAAGTATGTAGTCGCCAAAGTCGGAAATCTCTGTTCCCGTATACCGCGGCAACCAATTCTGGGCGATAGAAAGTTTGGTGTTCATGATGAAAAGATACGACCCCGACAGAGATACAGAGATACAGAAGAAGGTCCCTCGCTTGGCTCGGGATTACGGCATGAACGAACTAACCCATTAATTGCCTTACCAGTTAACATGTCTTGGGGTAACATGAGAGCATGCTCTCGCGCTTTTCAAGGACTCTTCGAGGCTATCTCCGTAACTTATTCTATGTCTTTCCTCGAAACTCTTGCTCGTATCGAGCATCGCTTGCGTGGTGTGGTGGGGGTTTTGCCACCATCTGTGGGTGTGAGATTGTTTTCTGCCGGCCGTACAGCGTTTGCCAAGGAGTTTGCGCAGGATGTGCCCCCTAAGGTGTTCATACCACCATCAGAGCTAGGCGTTACGGCGTGGGGACTACGGTTTCAGTTACCCTTGTGGAATGCCGCGGGGATGTTCAAAAAGGGTGAAGGCTATGATGTTGTCTCTCGGCAAGGGGCTGGGGGCTACGTAGCTGGGACAACCACGTCGCGAGCGCGCGAAGGGAATGTGCGCAATGGTGTTCGCTGGCCAGCAATCCCGTATGCGCATTCACATGCAGGATCGAACTGGATGGGCTTGCCAAATGAAGGGCACGCTGTGGTTGCAGCAAGGCTTGCACGCATTGAACGCAGGGCAGGATGTCCGGTAGGTGCAAGTGTGTCTGCAGAACCTGGACTTGATGATGCTATGGCAACTCCAGAACTCGTTGAAGGTATCAAGCTCTATGACGGGGCTGGTGTTGACTACATTGAACTCAACGAGAGTTGTCCAAATGTACATGGATATCAAGGCGCCACGATCCTAGATGCGGCATTACTGAAGAGACTCGATGCGATAGCTACGCATGTGCTTGCTCATCGCTCGCGCCGCCTACCAGTAGTTGCAAAGTTTTCTACAGATGTAAATCTCGAACAGATTCCAGAGCTCGTGCAAACACTCATTGAGCGCGGCTTTGATGGGATAGTACTCGGAAATACATCAACTCGGTACGCAGAATATAGAAGTGCGATTGATCAGCGCGATACATCATTGTACGATTATTTTACTTCAACCTATGGTGGCGGACTCAGTGGCGGCATACTTCGATTGGACTCACTTGCTGCAGCGCGTTGTGCCGTTGATGCCGTGCGTGCACTCGCCCCTTCCCATGAATTTCAGGTGATACGATGTGGTGGTATATCATCAGCCGCGGATATTGTTGAATCGCATAAGGCTGGCGTGCTACTCAACCAATGGTATGTGGGATACTTTGAAGCGTTTGCACTGGCCGGACACAACGTTTACGGTGCTGTTGTGTCTCGCATGAGTGAGAGCCTAACAGAAACACTGTCATAGAATGATTTGAAAAGTTCTGGGTTGGTACCCATCGAGCGCAAGTCTCTTTCAAAATCTTCTCGTACATATCGATGTACAACTAAAACAGAATCTATCGTACGTTGAATGAACCCGGTATCATTCAGTGACTCGCGAACGAGAATAACATCGGCATAGGCTGCTACAAGGCGCTCATCAGGTACGTTGCCGCCTGAGCATCCTATGAACGTAAGGCCCACCGCCATAAACGCTGCGAGAGAAATTTGTGCCAGTCGTCTTTTCATGTTACTTGTTTCTCGCGTGACCTGATATCAAAGTTGTTCTGAACGTGCCGGTCTTCTGCGTCGTCACTTCACGTACGTCAAACGATAAAGTAATTTCATTTTCAATCAATTCGCATTCGCTCACATCAAAATACCGAACGCCTACTGATTCATCGTGGTATTGGTCATTTTCTACCGATGTCTGCAGTGCACAACCAAATGGGATACGTTCTGTACTACTCGTGTTGAATTGGCGTTCCATCATTCCTTGCGCCCAATGATCGCTCATAAAGGCCAACACGCGTTCTTTGTATCTCCGTACCTCTGCCTTCATCTTATTCCTCTGATTGATATTCATTGATCAGCCAAAGAAGTTCGTTTAGTATCATGGCTGTTGCGCCCCACAGCGGAATTGTTGGATGTATGTCCCACTGCGGAACGTCAACATTTGCACCATAGAGCATGCGCATTTCACTGCGTATGGAGTTTGGTGCAAGGAATATGGAAAAGGGAACTTCGAACACTTCCGTTACTTCGTTTTCTGAAATAATCCATGGGCCAGATGTTCGTAAGACGGCAACAATTGGCGTAACAGCGCTGTTTGAGGGAGGAATGTAGAGCGGACTGAGTCCGCCAAGAATAATGACGTCCCGAGGGTCAACGCCAATCTCCTCATGTAGTTCTCGAAGTGCGGCTGAAACTGCATCTTCACCTCCATCGAGCCGACCTCCAGGGAAAGATATCTGCCCCTTGTGACTTCTCAGATTCTCGCTCCGCACAGTAAAAACGATATGCGGTTCTCGGTTTTCGCGCAAGACGATTGGTACTACTACTGCGCTTTGTCTAGCACCCGCCGGTGGAGGTAGCAGTCTGCGGGCGGCATCAGGTATATCTGGAATAAACACACGATGTGCCTCGAGTCCGGGAAGGGGCTTCTGCAGTCGCTCATTAAGAAAATCGATTAGGTCCATCGTGCAAATCTCCACACTTTCAGGTTGTAAATTTGACGAATGACAAGCATTGATGATGTTCTCGCTCTTGATGGTGTTGTGGACGTCACAACAGATTCTCGTGAAGTCCGCCCAGGATGGATCTTCGTAGCCGTATGCGGTTCAGCGTTTGACGGGCATAACGCTATACCGCAAGCTATTGCTGCAGGAGCCATTGCAATTGTTGCGCAGAAACCCCCTATTGAGGAGAGTTCTGTCCCCATTGCAATCGTTAGAGATACACGTCTAGCGTTCGCACAAATAGTTCAGTCGATCCTCAAAGGTCCAACGGGCACCATGCGAATTTTTGGTGTTACAGGAACGAATGGCAAAACCACATGTGCTACGTTGTTAGAGCAGATGCTTTTGGCCAGTGGCAGATCTGTGGGATTCATCGGTACAACGGGCAACAGGTATGCTGGCGCAACACACGCAACTAATTACACCACGCCTCATGCCCACGCACTCGCCGATCTCTTTCTCGAAATGAGTAGTAGCAATGTTGATACAGTCTGCATGGAGGTAAGCTCGCATGCGCTCGATCAGCATAGGGTATGGGGCATTCCGTTCAAGGGTGCATTGTTTACGAACCTTACGCGTGATCATCTGGACTATCACACCACAATGGAGAACTACGCGCGCGCCAAGAAGCGACTCTTCGACATGCTGCCGGCAGATTCGTATGCAGTGCTGGATGCCGATAGTGAGTGGACGCCGTTCATGAAGCGCAACTGTACTGCGAATACGATGCTGACTGTTGGTAGAGGGCGTGATGCAAATATTCAAATCACGGATATTGCCCTCACCCTTGATGGCGCAACATTTGTACTGCAGCGAATGCCCATCGATTCAACGGCACTGCCTGAGCGAATTGAATGTGCTACGTCTCTGCTCGGTGATTTTAACGTTACCAATGCAGCGTTGTGCGCCGTCCTGTGTTTAGCAGATGGTATGGAGGCTGCCGAAGTAGTGCGGGTATTGGCTCAGGTAAAAGGGCCTGCTGGACGTATGGAGCGTTACCCAATCTCTTCTGGTGCCATTGCTGTTGTAGACTATGCACACACGCCAGATGCGCTCTACAATGCGCTACGGGTGCTGCGACATTTGCACACAGGCCAAGAATCACATCCAACTATACACGTTGTATTTGGCTGTGGAGGAGACAGAGATCAAGGCAAGCGCCCAACGATGGGAAGGATTGCTGCAAGGCTGGCAGACCGCGTATGGCTAACGAGCGACAACCCGCGGTCTGAGGATCCAACAGAGATCATCAGCCACATAATGTCAGGCATTGAGGGGGTAGCGCGCGAGCGCACTGAAATCATTGAAGATCGCCGAGAAGCGATTCGGGCGGCACTGTTAGCTGCTGGCCCGAATGACGTGGTGCTCATTGCCGGTAAAGGGCATGAAGAATATCAGATCATTGGAACTGAACGGATACCGTTCAGCGACGTAGCAGAAATAGAGCTCTATTCTGCTTCCATCTGAGCGCGGTGTTGGCGGCGGGCAGCCTTGAGGCGTGCCATGCGACGCTCAACACTTGGCTTTACGAAGAATGCGCGTTTCTTGAACTCGCGAAGAACGCCAGAGCGCTCATATTTCTTCTTAAAGCGGCGCAGCGCACGGTCGATTGACTCGTTGCTTTGTATGGTGACTCCGATCACGGGAGATCCTCTAGGTTGAAGTTTTACTTGAAATTTTCTACGAGACGTTTTTCTTTATTCTTCTCGAAATGAACCAGGAGAGAAGCGCGGCCGTTAGACATCACTTCTTTTGAGCGCACGATGCCAACGTCATCCCACGTCTTGTGGTAAATAACGTCGCCCACCTTGTACTCACTCTTTGGCGAATATTCTTTCGAATCTTCACGAGCAAGTTTGATCTCCGTAACCTTCTTTTCGGCAGAAGCCGCAAGAGCGTCGAGGTTGATCAATTGTGAGTGATGACTAACTGAGCAACGAGCCCACTGCTGGCGACCGTGGTCGGTCTCGAGCGGCTCGCCAATCAGCTCATGCTTTGTATCGCGCATGAGGAATGGCGAATACAAAACGATGTATTTCGCCTTGCGCTTGGTCTTCTTCGGTACTTCCGCGGAATCACCGTCAACTACCTTCTTCGCAACTCTTTTCACTGTCTTTTTAACAGCCGCAGTCTCTGAAGCGTCTGTTTTTTTCACTGTTTTCTTGACTTTGGCCGGAGCCTTTACAATCGGCATGTACTTCCCATTAGTTTACGGGGCGTGCAAGTTACAAAGATTTAGCAAACGATAGGCACTCGGAGTGCCGTGAGCCACGAATCGTTCTGCCGCTCAATAGGCAGTTTCACAGCGGCAACTCTAATAGAGCGAGAGAGTGGGGCAAACGTAATGTCGGCTGTGCATATGCCGAGGGGCACAAAACACAGCCGACGAATAATGTCAAAAGAGGCCTATTACCTCGCCTTTGCGAGTCTCGCTTTAAGCTGCTGGATCACTGGAACGGGGCTAGGATCTACTTTGTTGAGGATAGCGAGGTGCCAAGAAACCCAATCGCCGAGATAGATAAGGGAGAACATTCGGCCCAAAAGGGTTGCGCCCTTGCCTTCAACCACTTGAATATCGCCGGCATTGGCCTTGATAAGGTCTTGAAGAGCATCAAATCGAAGTTGTGTGCGCTTGTGATCATCCACATCGCGCATGAGAATCGGCGAAAATCCCTTCGTCTTTGCCTTAGGGAATTGCCAGCCGTTGATCTCGTTGTGATTCATTTCCGGAAGTAGGCTGCCAAACGCAAGGTTCTTTGCGTTTTCTTGGATCTGACCACGCCAGCGGAGATTTACTGCGTCAAGTCTGTCAGATGCAGAATAAATCACAGGAACGTTGCCAAGTAACTTCTTAGCAATCTGAAGAGCTGGGTTCTTTGCTGTTGATCCTGCGTACAGATCCCGCATTTCATCGGTGTGGGCCAAAATTTCACGAATGCCCTTGTTCATCAGACGGACGCCCTTAGAGTCAATAGCGCCATACCGCCCCATAATCGTAAGCATCGGAAAGAACGAATATGCAAGCGCACATCTCGGCTGATAGCCGGGAGGAATGTTCACAATAGGCATGCCATAGGTAACAGCACGTTTGCCTAGGCTTCCGCCTGTTGTAATGCACATCACTCGCATGGTCTTCTTGCGAATTTCATCAAAGGCAGACAGGGTCTCCTCTGTCTCTCCTGAGTAGCTAGAGCAGATAACATTTGTGTCGCTATCCATCCAACCTGGTGAATGGTAGCTGCGATGGACCGAAATGTTCAGGTGCTCGCTTCCATTGCTATGCTGGGCATAACTGCGCAGGAGATCCGCGCCAATTGCAGAGCCGCCGAGGCCAAAAAAGGCATAGCGGTGTGATGTGGACTGCTGCCGCCAGAGCGGCGCCGCTTCACCAATGGAAACTGCCTCTTTGACTTGTTCCGGAAACCGGTACAAGACGTCGAACATGTTGGATTTATCGGTAGTCAGTGCTGGGTTTTTGGGCATGTGCCATCCCTTTCGATCATAACGTGCATTTTAGTAAGTGAAGCGATAATAGAGAACGGAAGGGGCTATAAGCAAGGAAAAACGCCTCATTCGGTATAGGGGGGCTGTCTCAGCTCTACTGGAGGAGGCACTAAATTGGTGCGGAAACGCATATTTATAAATTCCACACCCATAGAAAACACCATTGCGAAGTAAACATAGCCCTTCGGAACGTGTGCATGGAGCCCCTCGGCAACAAGTACCATTCCCACCATCAGGAGGAAGGCCAACGCGAGGATTTTTATGGTCGGATGGCGATGAATAAAACGGGAAATTGCCCCGGCGCTGAGTTGCATTACCCCCACAGCAACCACCACGGCGATGACCATGACGGCGAAGTTTTGGGACAAGCCAATGGCCGTAACCACGGAATCGATGGAAAAGACGAGATCGAGCAGGATGATCTGTACAATCATGGAGCCGAACGATGCCATTTTACCCGTAGAAGAGCCCTCTTCAGAGCCCTCAAGCTTGGAATGGAGCTCCGAGGTGGCCTTGGCAAGCAAAAACAAGCCCCCTACCAACATGATCAGGTCGCGACCGCTAAACCCAAAAGCCGCATCCATGCCGAGGACAGGGCCAACAGTGAATAACGGGATGGTTAGCCGCGCCATCCACGAAATCCCGAAGAGAAATGCGATTCGCAATACAAGCGCTAGCGTTAGGCCGATTGTGCGTGCTCGAGCTTGGTCTTGCTCTTTTAATCGACTTACGAGAATCGAAATGAAGATGATGTTGTCGATTCCGAGAACGATCTCAAGAATCGTCAGGGTAACAAGAGAGACCAGATTGTCAACAGTAAAGAATAATTCCATGGGTGCAAATGTAATTTAGCGGCATGTTTTTTACGAGTAGTAACCCAGCAACCGAGACGGAGTTCGCCAAACATCGCGCTCTCGACACCAAAGACGTATTTGATACGGTCAGTCGTGCAAACGACGGACAAAAAATTTGGGGACGGCGCCCCCTGGAAGAGCGAGCGGAGATTCTACGTCGCCTGGCCAACATCCTAGAACGCGACATCACGGACGTTGCAACGCTTATCACCCATGAAATGGGAAAGCCAATTACGCAGTCTATAGCCGAGGTGCAAAAGTGCGCCGTGGTGTGCCGGTACATGGCAGATGCGGCATTGCACGTGCTAGCCCCAGAGCTACAGGCAATAGATGGTGCAACTGCTACCATCACCTACGAGCCGCTCGGTGTGATTCTGGCAATCATGCCATGGAACTTCCCACTCTGGCAATTCTTTCGGTTTGCAGCGCCAGCGTTAATTGCGGGCAATAGCATTCTCGTAAAACATGCACCATCAACATGGGGAAGTGCAGTAAAAGCTGTTGCAATGTGTCACGAAGCTGGTGTTCCAATCGAGGTTGTTCAGTGCCTGCTTGTTGAAGTTCATCGCGTTGAAGCAGTGATCATAGATCCTCGTGTTCATGCGGTCACGTTTACGGGTTCAACGGCGGGCGGACTCGCTGTTGCCGAGGCGGCCGGACGTGCATTGAAGAAATGTGTGCTAGAATTGGGCGGAAATGATGCCTATATCGTATGTAACGATGCCAACCTCGATGTAGCCGTAGATGCTTGCGTTGCATCGCGATGCAATAACAGCGGTCAATCCTGCATCGCGGCCAAGCGTTTTCTGGTGCATGAATCAGTTATTGAGGAGTTTACTTCCCGAGTTGCCAAGCGTTTTGATGCCCTCGTTGTAGGAGATCCGATGGACCCTGCAACAGAGATTGGACCGCTCGCCACGAAGGATCTGCGGAATAACCTCCTCGACCAAATCCTGGACGCCCTTGATAAGGGGGCGTACCTGTCCACGAAGCGGCAGATTAATGAAACGCCTGAGATCGGGCACTATCTGTGTCCGGTGCTTCTATCAGGTGTATCGCTGGATAGCAGGCTCTTTACCGAAGAAACTTTTGGTATCGCAATTGGCGTGTTCCCATTTTCTACGGATGAAGAAGCAGTCAAGCTCGCAAACAATTCGCAATACGGTCTAGGCGCTGCGGTCTTCTCTGCTGATGAATCACGCGCAAAACAGATTGCCGCACGAATTGATTGTGGAATGGTAGCAATCAATGACTACGTAAGAAGCGATGTCCGCCTACCGTTTGGCGGGAAGAAGATGAGTGGCTATGGACGTGAGCTTGGAGTAGCAGGAATGCGAGAATTTGTGAACATCAAGGTCATTCACGGATAGCGTGCGTTATACTTCGCCGGCCTTCTGCGCGATACGCACATCTCGTCTGTGCTTAGCTAATGCACGGAGATCAACAACGTGGTCCGCCTCATCAATGATCTCTGCACCTAGCATTGTTTCGAGCACATCTTCCATTGTAAGCAGACCTTCTACGCCGCCGTATTCATCAACAACCATAAAAAGATGTTGACGCTTTTGCAGGAATTGTTCGAGTGCTCGCTCTAACGTTACGTTCTCTGGGATGAACCCAACTTCGCGTCGGAGCTTTGAGATCGGCACTGTGTGACGTCCAGCAAGTGCCGCACGCAAAATATCCTTAGCCATCACATAACCCGAGACCGTGTCGAGGTCATGACCATCAAACACGGGAAGCCTCGAAAATGTCTGAAGCTCGTGTAGCTTAATTGCATCAGCTACTGTGTGATCTGCTCCAATAGCCGCAACAACGGTACGTGGGGTCATCACGTCCGACACCTCAATACTACTTAACTGCATGATGTTTGTCATGATGCGATATTCGCCAGCATCAAGAGCCCCTTCCTCGCGCGCCGTCTCCACAAGGGCTTCGAGTTCTTCCCGGGCTTCCTCTTCTTCTTCTTCTCGTGATCGTGGTTGCGTTAACGCTAACAATGCGCGATGAATGAATATGAAAGGGGCTGCCATATTTGTTACGAGCGTGAGTGATATGCTTGTAAAGCGGAGCATGAACTCGGCTGTACGCTCGCCAAGAGCACTTGAAACAATCTTGATTGCTAACACACCAAGCACAAAGATGGATGCGTCAAGGATGAATTTGCTATCATCCTGTATCGTCATCTTCGCAACAAGAAATAGTGCCGCTACCAACACCACTACGTCTACAATACTAATTGCGAGACGAGTTTCATTTGCATCATCGATTGCACGCTTGAGTCTACGGCCAATGCGAGACCCTTCGTCGGCCATTGTAGAAACAACGGATGTTGGGATGTTCAGAAGTGCAGCAGCCAAATAATCGCAAAGGCCGCTAATGAGAATTGCAATGATTAAAACAGGAATGTCCATTTAATTTCCGCGGAACTCTGTATCCACAATCGAAATGCGATTAGGATACGTGAGCTTTCCAAGCGGTGTAATAACAGTAGCCATCGCATCGAGTTTTACACGAGCTGAACTTCCTTGCTGACCTCCGAGTGCGAGAGCAAGGTTAACAAGGCCATCGTAACCCTTGTCCGCAAAAAACGAATACAGATCAATGTTTATCACGAGTGGCAGCGTAGTTGTTATGCCATTGCCTGGAACATCTACCGGATTGCCAAGACCACCATTGATGGTTTGCTTGTCATCAATCAAGAGGCGCCACTGCAAATCATTGAGTGTGAGTGGCACGCTCTTTGTGCCTGAGGCACCTGTGTTCGGATTTCTTACATCAACATTCAGTGTGAACGAAGCAGGCAAAGCCCGGCGAGCAAATGCCTGTGTTAGCGCAAGTGCATCCGTGATGGATAACGAAGAAGGCGAGGCAATTCTTGCTACGTCAACTCCTGCAAGCCGCATACCCGTAATGTTTGCAATCTTGAATTGCATCTTTTGTAATGAAGCAAGTGTGTTCGTGATATCACGGATCGACGCGCAGGATGTTGCGAGGACCACACAAAGGACAATGAGGCTACGCATATGATCAGGTAGAAAGTGATGACAAAATTAAATCAGCAGCAATCATTCCACTCGTTATTACGAGAGGAACACCACCACCAGGGTGGGCACTGCCACCAACATACCAAAGATTTGCAACGTCAGAAGAGCGCTGCCGTGGCCGAAGAAAGGCGCTAAACATAGAATTTGATGATGAGCCATACAAGGCCCCCTTGTATGAAGACCACTCAGAAGCCATCGTATCAGGTGTGCGAATCATCATCTGTCGAACCACCGGCCTTACTCCAAAACTGGACATTTGTTCCAAAACAAGCTGTGCTTGTGTCTCAGCGTGCCCATCCCACGAGGATATCTGATCCTGATCGTGCACGTTGGATTTGCCTTTTGGTGGAGCATTGACCAAAACAAACCAGTTTTCTCTGTCGGAAGGGGCTTGCGTTACGTCTGCGTGTGACGAGCGAGAAATGTAAATGCTGGCGTTCTTTCGTGGACGATCCTCAGTGGCTAGCGCAGCAAATTCACCAGGATAGTCGTCGCTGAAAAGTACATTGTGTTGCGCTAGACCATGATCAGCCTTTTCAACGCTCATGAGCATGACAAGTCCACTGCTCGACAAATTGGTTGGCTCATCTAGTTCTACGCCAAGAAGATGTCTCCTTGTTACGAATACATCCGCATTAGAGACAACGTGATCAGCTGCAATGATTGATCCATCAGTAAGCGTTACCCCACATGCAGTGCCTCGCTCCACGTTAATCGATTCAACACGACTACGCAGATGAATGCGCACACCATTCTCCTGTGCTACTCGCGTGAAGACCTCTGCAATGGTATAAATGCCTCCTTTTACATACCACGCACCAAGACCAATTTCTACCCATGGAATAACCATCAGCGTGGCAGGCGCCAGATAGGGAGAAGATCCGTTATACGTAGCGAACCGATCAAAAAGCTGAACAATGCGCGGGTCGCTAAAAGTCTTGGAATGCACACTGTGCAATGAACTCATAAAACGTAAACGGTGCAGATGCGGCAGCATGCGTACGTTCTTCAGAGACCAAAATTCTCGGAAGCCTCGGAATGGCGAGAAAATAAATACATCTTTTGTGAGGTCGTAAAGCTCGCGCGCTTGTTCAAGATAGCGGCTAACAGGAGCCCCATTCCCAGGAGCAAAATCTTCAATTGCACGTGCAACATCATCCATTTCAAAGGGCAAGTCAAGAGATGATCCATCAGACCATCGGTAGTGACAGGCGGGTTCAACCTTGCACAGTGTGAGATTGTCTGCGAGCGTCAGCCCAATGCTCGAAAAATAATTCTCGAGCACAAATGGCATTGTGATAAGTGTTGGTCCTGTGTCAAACACGCAGCTGTCAAACTCAATGCGGTTCATCTTGCCGCCGGTTTGTTCGCCTTGTTCAAACACATCAACCGTATGGCCAGCGTTGGCTAACCGCGTTGCTGTAACAAGTCCGCCGATGCCGGCGCCGATAATGACGATATGGCTCAGATGGGCTGTCCGAAGGTGACATAAATTTCTTGCGCCTTGGAGGCATCGCCAGCTTCGTCTGTTTCAAACCCATTGCCTTCGAGATATCGACGCATGAGTTTTGTGGTGATCTTATCGTTGTCTACTACCAAGACATACTGCCGAAACATTAGCATCCCTTATGTAGACAGATCTGATAATCCGATTACGGTATGCGAACCAATCGGTGCACGTGCAATGTGTTCAACAATGATACGGAGGTCTTCAGTTCCAAATCGTGCTTCCCAAAATGCAAGTGGGAAAATGCGCTCTTGCAGAACTCCACGTGGCGATACGAGTGTGTGAATCGATCGAATGCGGTTAACAACGAGCGCTTGCGTACGTTTTGCCGCGGCACGCAATTTCCCTTCTAGTGCTTCAAGTGTAGATGTGATCCCTGCACCTTGCGCACGTACGGTAGCAACGAGCGTATGGTCGATGGTCTCTGCAGCATTCACGTAGGGGGCCAATAGCGCAGTCAAAAACTCGGTGCGAAGTTCAGGGCTCGGAACCACGTTCGTGGTGAGCACGTCAGCAATAGCTCGCTCGAGTTCGTCAGGCGCGCGCATGAACCACGAAAGTTCGCGACCATCTTTTAAAAGCAACCGCTCTGTACGTTGATCAAGCAGCGTAGCACCATTGCGCAAAACAACTTGTGGCATCTGTACGCCGCAGAACTCATAGGCCTCGTGCAACTGCGCGTGATATGCAATCTCAGCGGCACCAAGCACGCTCACTACTGTTGGAAGAATTGCATCCTGTACAATAGGACGGGCAAGCACACTTGGAGTGAATCGCTGTGGCTGTTCCGTACCGAGCGCGAGCAGCTCATCATTCGTAAGCATCTCCGCACCCATCGATACGCCGTTTTCACCTGCAACAATCTTCTGCCGTCCAGTATCATCACTTCCAAAAAATGCTTGAGAACCGACAATTGCTTGAGGCGTGAAGCCCAGGTCTTCAATTACTCTTGCGCCCAACGCAAGAACAGCACCAAGCTGACCCGGCTGTTGCACGTCACGCAGAAGGATCGGAAGATGAAGGCCGCTCTCAATGACTTTAGAGCCCCGTATCACAAGGACTCCCCAAGGGGCGAGATAGGGTTGTAGCACTGCAAGAAAGGCATCTGCCCATAGAGCTCCATTATTGTAGGCTTCAGCGTAACGCTCGCGAACTGCGTCTGCATGTTGACCAGTTATCATTGCAGCGGCCGATGTGATTCGTTCGTACATAACAGAATCTACATTGCGACCAGATACTGATTTCCGATCGTTAGCCTTGTCCCACGTACGCACGTCAACTACGGCTCCATCAGCATCTAGTAAGTGCGTAGACGATGCTTCGGCAGCATCATGATCATTATCCTCTAGCCAAAAAAGAGCAACGGTCTCTACGCCTGCTCTTTCATGAACGCGACGCGCCTCTTCAACCGCAGTGCGGATCTTATAGATGGTGTACATTGGTCCACCAAATAGACCAATCTGTTGCCCGGTAACTGTTGCAACACTTAACGGATTGCGCAAAACAGCAAGTGCCGCGTTCTGTGCATCACTTAGTGTTAGGCTACTCATCGATGACGCAGCGAGATCTACAAGACGAGATCTCGATGCTCCATGACGTGCTCGCGTGGCGCAGAATTCTGCATCTACGGTCTGATGCGGAAACCGTGCAACAATGTGTGGCGAGTGATCAAGAAACGCACGCGCAATTGGCTGTGAAACAATTGATTCTATTGGAAGTGTTGTCATCGGCCTTCCAGGGCTCCTGACATTTCATCATCCATCGTTTCGCATTCGTATTCTCGCTGCGGGCCACGCCCGCCAAGCTTTGTAGATGCGCCTGCATTGGCAGATCGGATAGCTTCTTGTTCTAAGAATCTGCGGAGTTCTTGGTCGCGTGCGCGCATCAGTGCATCAACATCGCGTGCAAAAAACATTCTGCCTTCAACAAAGGTTCTTTCTACACGGGACATGTTAGAAAGCGGATTGCCAGTCCAAACTACTACGTCTGCATCCTTGTTGTCTTCGAGACTTCCTGTGCGTGCATCAACAGCCATTTGTTTTGCGGCGTTGATGGTTACAAACTTCATTGCGTCTTCTTCACTTACACCACCATATTTCACACTCTTTGCGGCTTCTTGGTTTAGCCTGCGAGCCATCTCTGCATCATCGGAATTGATAGAAACAACAACCTTGTTCTCATGCAAGATGGCTGGGTTCTCTGGAATCGCATCATACACTTCAAACTTGTATGCCCACCAGTCGGCAAATGATGATGCACCCGAGCCGTGCTTCGCCATTTCTTTTGCAACCTTATAGCCCTCTAGGATGTGCGTAAACGTATGCACCCGAAATCCAAACTCTTCAGCAAGCCTCATGAGCATGAGTATCTCGCTCTGCACGTAGGAGTGGCAATGGATGTTGCGCTTGCCATTGAGAATCTCTACGAGAGCATCAAGCTGTATGTCTCGGCGGACAGGCTTTGACGGATCATTTGCCTTTAGGTCTTTCTCATATTCGCGCGCCGTGCGGAAGGCATCGCGCATAATCTGCTCAACACCCATGCGCGTCTGCGGATACCGCACGCTAAATCTGTCGCCCCAATTTGCTTGTTTCACATTTTCACCGAGCGCAAATTTTACTGTTGGTACTGCGCCAGCAACTTTGAGCTCTTCTGCATTGGCACCCCAACGAAGCTTGATGAATTGAAGCTGGCCGCCCATAGGATTTGCAGAACCATGCAAGAGATGTGAAGCTGTAACTCCACCAGCAAGTTGGCGATAGATGTTTACATCGTCTGGATCAACAACATCGCCGATTCGTACTTCCGTTGTTACAGCATGTGTGCCTTCATTCACGCCACGCGATATCGCGATGTGTGAATGTTCATCGATGATTCCAGGTGTAATGTGTTTGCCCGTGCAATCAATAGTGGTGTCTCCGGTTAGCCCCTTACCAACGGAAGCGATTACTCCATTGCGAAGGAGTACGTCTGTGTTTTCAAGAACTCCGCGTGGACCACACGTCCACACTGTTGCATTCTTCAGAACTACGTTTAGTTGCGCAGGTGCGCGATGCAACCCAAAGGGTCCAATAGGAGAGATGAGAGGGAGGGATCGACGTTGAGCAGCGGCTGGCTTTGGCGTAATAGGGGGCGCCTGCATTGTGGAGTCTCGACGCATAACGAATGATGTCGCAGTGCCATCAGGCATAATCAGATCGCCATTCACGAGGATGCTATCTAACTCAACAGATGTGCGTGCAAGCCCATTGATGCCAAGTGTGTCTAGAGTCAATGCAAGCGAGGCGCGTCTGCCGTTCACAACAAACGTGGTAGGAATCTTTATTGAATCACGCCGTGTCTCAACCGAGAGTTGTTCTCTTGTGCCTGTAATGTTGACATCAAGTGGGCGTGCATTTGGAAGTGCGCTTGATGTTAACGTCCAATGACCACGCATGTCGATCTCTGTTGTGCGTATGAGTGTGTTCTCTGCACCGGCAACAACAACCGTGCGAATTTCGCATCCATCGGAAAAAAGAGGCTTTGTAGTTATGACAAGGTTCGCGTAGAAACCTTTCTCGATCTTTCCAATGCGGTCAGACACACCGGCCATCCGTGCTGGCTCAGTAGTGAGTGCAGCAAGCGCTTTGTTGGAATCAAGGCCGCGCTCTACGCAGAGTCTCACACGAGTAAGAAATTGTGTTCGGTCTTTTAGCCCGTCAGTGGTAAACGCAAACTTGCATCCAACAGAGTCGAGGAGACGTGCATTGTCTGCGGCCCAATACCACGAAATAAGCTCGCTCAGGCCAACCTCGCGCGCGCTCACGGGATCTCGCATGTCTGGTGCATCTGGAAAGGTAAGGGGCAGTATCATTTCTGGTTTTGCTGCAGCGAAGGCGCTTAACCGACGGTATTCGAGGCCACTGCCTTTCATTATCATTGACAACGAAAATTCTGATCCAATTCGTTGCCAGCGGAGCACATCATGCTCGTCTATCGTCTCGCAAACAAAAATGGATTTGTTGTCGAGCGCGGTACGAAGTGCTTGCAATGAAATGTTCACCTCGGCAGGTATAGCAAGTGTGCCGCGAGAAGTTGCAACTCTTGCCTTGCCGTACCAATCTGTATCGTAGAACGTCTGACGAATAAGAGCAATCGATCCCATCTGCGAAGACGGATACGGCGTCTTGGACGAGCCCTTCATAAATGCCATCGCCTGATAAGAGTTGTCCCGAATCACAGTCTTGGCAGGAAGTCCACTGCGAAGCAAGACAGTTGCCGCGCTACCTCTAAATATCCCATCATGCGCAGAAATTGTTGCAGCACAAAAACCCTGACGTTGCCATTCGCGATGTGCTTCATCTGACATTTTTATCGCGTCCAGCGGACTCCGCTCTGGACGAACGGCCTGATTCCAATAGTGCGCACCTTGTGGCGCTGGTGTGTTCGGGTCTTCATCTTCTTCGCCTGTTCTTGTTGTTGGCGTGCCCTTACCGCCACTGCTGAGAAACTTTGCATCACAGTAGGGTTCAATAAAACCGGCATAGACCCACGCACCGTGCAAATCCAGCACTTCTGCACCTGAAGGAATTGCAAGTAATTTTCCCACGGCCACAATCTGATCGTCATGAATGATGATCACTGCAGAATCTACCTGCATACCTGGCTGTGGAATTGCAGTGCAGTTGATGTATGCAACTGTGCGCATGCGCTTGTTGCGCAGGCCGTCAACAGCCGTCGTAGAGATCTGCGCCCATGACGTGGTAGCAGCGAGGAGAAGAGCGAGTATGAGTTTCATCCCCAAAGTTACGGCGAGGACTCTACACGAGATCTGTCTGCGACCTATGTTCTGCCAAGTGCTCTCGTGCAGCATTCTGCGATGCACGCTGGCTAACGACGCCAGCCCCCTGGCGTGCAGCAGGGAAGGCTGCGAGTGGGCGAGCTGTAGACATAAGGATGTGCTTTACTTCATTAGGCGTTAGGGTAGGGGACAGAGCTATCATCTGAGCCACAATAGACGCAATAATAGGCGCCGCAAATGAGGTGCCGTCAACCATCTTGTAAAATGGCGAGGCTATCAGCTCTTTATCAATCATCTCCGTAATAGCACCGCGAAGCGATGAAACATCCCTCGATGTCCACAACGCCATCGGCAATCCGCTATGAGGCATGAGAGAAGGGGCGCTTGAGAGCAGCATTTCTGGAGTCATCATGTCCATGGCACACAAAGCAGATGCCTGCGTGTGTGTCTTGGTGCCCAGTAGAATCGGCGCTGGCAACCAAATGGCAGGAGCAATGAGTTCAGGTTTTTGTACGCCAAGGTTTGTCATACCAAATGTGCTGTGATAGAGCTCTTCATCTGACCCATCAAGCGTGTTCTTGTCATCTAGCCCACCAACGGTGAGCGCACTTGGCGCGGCAGCGGGGGGCCTAATAGGAGAGAACGGATTGTTGCCCGCGGCAGCTACAACAATGATGTTGCGCGCGCTGATGTCTTCAACGGCCTTGTTCACTGGATGGTTAAGCGTGTGATCAACCTCGTCAGCATAAACGCTGAGGTTTACCACACGGATGCCAAATCGATCTGCGTTTACCTCAATGTATCGTAATGCACGAACGATCGTAGGTGTGGTAACTCTCCCCGCATCATTCATGGTGCGAATGAGAAGCAATGCTGCGCCAGGGGCGAGTGATGTAAACTCACCGCGCGACAAGTATCCATTGCCTGCAGCCGTGCAGGCCGTCATTGTACCGTGCCAGTGCCGTGATGATGGCACCGTTGGAGGCAGGTCGTATTCGAGATCTTCTACTGCATCATAGTAGCCAACAATTCGCGGCAGCGGCTCCATGAGATCAGGATGTTGTACAAAGTCGCTATCTACCATGGCAATACACACGCCCTCACCAGTTGAGCGTATGTCTGCGTGCATGCGAACTGGGAGCGGCAGCACCGGTTTTGTTGCTAGCGGTCGAATCGAATGTACTTGTTGCATCAGGGTGCGAAGTTAGGCTGTTAACTCGACGTGGCGAGTATTTTTGCTGCACGTATTTTACTTTTCCTACGAGTCATCATTATGGCCACTCGGAAGCAATTACGACGTCATCGACTCAGCCACAGGCAAAAGCCTCCAGATATCCAACATTATGAGTAGTGGCGTGGGCAGCGGCTTTGGTGCCTTACAGATCTGCAACCAATTGATCATTGCTATCAACTATTCGATAGCAAATTTCTAAACTCTTCTTCTGTTAGAACAGGTACACCAAGTTCTTGCGCCTTGTTGAGTTTGCTCCCAGCGTTTTGGCCGGCAACAACAAGCGATGTTCTCTTGCTAACGGAGCCTGAGATCTTACCACCGCGGGCTTCGATGTTTTCTTCGGCTTCTCTACGCGTCATCGCTACAAGCTCGCCTGTTAACACAAACGTTTTGTTCGCAAACTCTTGCGACGCAACAGTGTTGTCAGCAGAAATGAACTGAACGCCTGACGTTCGCAATGCCTGCACGAGCTCCCTGTTGTCTGCATCATCAAAGAATGTACGAACGGACGATGCGATGGATGCGCCGATCTCATGCACGTTTGTCAGTTGCTCAATTGATGCCGCAGTAAGTTCATCAACTGACGGAAATGCACGAGCAAGAATTTTGGCAACTCCTTCTCCAACAAAACGAATGCCAAGGGCAAACAACACACGCGCAAACGGTTGTGCACGTGATGCGTTGATGCCACCAACAAGTTTCTCAAAACTTTTTGGAGCCCACCGCTCAAGCGCAAGAATCTCATCCATTCGTTCTGGAAGTCGATAAATGTCGGCAATGCTTGTTAAGAGTTGTGCCTCTACAAATTGTTCAATTGCTTTTTCGCCCAGACCTTCAATATCCATCGCATCACGCGATGAAAAGTGCTGAAGTCTGCGTAGGATCTGCCATGGACATCCAGCGTCATCACAATACCAATTCACTTCGCCGTCAGGGTGATGCAGTTTTGACTTGAGTGGGCATGGACAAACGTGTGGCATGTTCCACGGTACTGAAGATTCCAAGCGCTCACTCATGACAACTGAGCTCACCTTTGGAATTACATCGCCCCCTTTTTCAATCTCAACAGTATCACCAATACGCAGATCTTTTTCCTGAACAAAGTCCTCGTTGTGTAATGTTGCTCGTGAAATTGTTGAACCTGCCAAAAGTATCGGCGTAAGCTCGGCCACGGGGGTCACAACACCGGTTCGTCCTACTTGCAGTGTAATGTCTGTGAGAACTGTCTGAGCCTTTTTAGCCTCAAACTTATACGCCATTGCCCACCGTGGAGATCGTGCAACCGCACCAAGTTCTGACTGATGGCGCAGTGCGTCTACTTTGACAACGATCCCATCAATTTGAAAGGGCAGATCAAAACGTTTTTCATCCCACTCGGTAATGAAGTTCATTGCGTCGTCAATCGACGGACAGGTTCGCACGGCCTTGCCAATCGCAAAACCCATCGCTGCAAGCAGTTCGAGATTCAGAGAGTGTGCAGTAAGGGGTTCGTCATTCGTATCAAGCCAATACGCAACAAACTGCAACTCACGCTTTGCCACAGCCTTAGAATCTTTTTGTTTCAGTGTGCCGGCAGTGAGATTTCTCGGATTTGCATACAACTTTTCTCCGGCTTGTTCTGCGCGGCGGTTGATCTCGAGAAAAGTCTCAGCCAACATGTATACTTCACCACGTATGGTAGCCGAGCGAATGTTAGTGGATAAAAGACGCAGAGGAACAGATTGAATAGTGCGCACGTTTGCTGTTACATCATCGCCTGACTGCCCGTCACCTCGCGTAGCGGCAAGCGCCAGAATACCGTCCGTGTATGTGAGCGACATTGCCACGCCATCATATTTAAGCTCGCACACGTAATGCGGATTTTCTATGCCGAGACCCTCACGGACACGTCGGTCAAAATCTTGCACTTCTTCTCGTGAATACGTGTTTGCCAATGAAAGCATCGGAGCCGAATGTGTAACCGTGCGAAATGCGCCGATTGGTAAGCCCCCTACCCGCTGCGTAGGAGAGTCTGCCGTAACGAGCTCGGGATTGGCGAGTTCTATCTGCTGCAGCTCTGCCAAAAGAGCGTCATACTCGCGGTCGCTAATCTCTGACCGCGCCTCCACATAGTAGAGTCGGTCATGCCTTGCAATGGCTTCGCGCAGTTCGGCAGAGCGAATCGTGGGGTCTATTGGTAGGTCAAACAGTTGCTGCATCTTCAAATATCACACCGTCAGCTGAAAACGCAAGGGTATATTCACGGTCGGATAACATTAGGAGAGTTCATGTTCGGTCGAAACTGTACGTCAATCATCGTAATATTCATAGCGGCTTCAATTGGCGCGATAGCCCAACTGTCCTTCTCACAAGGGAGTGCAGACGATTTGCGGACGGCCGCAATTGTGCCTCCCACCGCTGCGGTGATCAGGCCACCGGCGGGTCTGATCGAAATTCTCCGCGCCAATAGTGAAGTACGAATTGTTGTACCTACGGCTGATGGCTCTATCACCTTGGTTGGGAAGCCGTTCGATTTGTTTACGCCAGATGCCGTGATGATGAAGCGCGGATATTCAGGTGACGAACTTGTAGAAATGCCTCGACACGCGCTCATGAGCGGATTTGTAGAGGGTCATCCGGGTTCGTCCGTTTTCTTTGCCGCATTTGAAACGCACGTTATTGCAATGATTGAATTCCGAGAGCCAGGGGGTAAACGTAGGTTTCTCATTTCGCCCGACACTGTTATTCCCGGCTCAATGGCAAATCACGTCTATCATGAGTCACGTGCTGGTGAAGGTTCTCCCAGGGATTGTTACGCAGAAACTTTGCCCAACTATCAGCAGCAAGTGGATTCCATTTTTCAACTCGTACGAAACCTCGATTCGCGCAGTAAGAAAGACGTAGACAGAAGTCAGGATGCAACGCCATATGCTCTTCAATTTGCCTTGGATTGCACTCTCTCATTCTACACAAATCTGGGGAGCAACCTCACTACCGCAGCCTCCTCTGCCATCGCTATCACTGGTGCAGCAGCTCTGGTCTATCAGCGCGACGCTAATGTGATGCTGCGTGTGCCGTATCTCCGTGTGTGGACCGTTGCTGACCCATATCCGGGAGATATTGGCTCCAAGCTTAACAAGACCCGCGAGCATTGGGAAGCAAACATGACGCATGTCTCCCGATCAATTACATGTCTGCTATCAGGTGAAGGGGGAGGGGGCTTGGCATGGGTTGGAGTATTGTGTGGTGGCTACGGATACAACGTGAGTGGTGTAGACGGACGGGTGAATTTTCCCGCGTCGGGATATGTGTGGGATATAGACGTTACTTCGCATGAGCTTGGGCACAACATTGGCTCTTCTCACACACAAAACTGTGGTTGGAACCCACCGATAGATTCTTGTTGGAATGCTGAAGGTGGATGTTATGAATCTACGCGTCCACAGCGCGGAACCATCATGAGCTATTGCCACCTTGTGTCCAAAGGCACCGAGCTTCAGTTTCATCCACGAGTAGCCTCCCTGTTCAATCGTGTACTGGCAAATAGCAATTGCACAGCCCCCGTACCAAGTCAGCGTGATACAGATGTTGCTGTTGTCAACATCCAGGTACCTGCGAATGGTGGAGTGATGACGGTTCGACAAAGTTTTACGCCATCAATTCATGTGCGTAATCTTGGACGAGTACAGTTGAACAATGTGCCATGCTCGTTTACGGTAACAGATCGCAACAATGTTGTGAAGAAAACTGTGAGTGTAAACATCACGCGCATTGATCCTGGTGAAACGCTACGGCTTCAGTTTACAGCAATGATATTTGATACTGCGAGTGACTATCTGGCAGTTGCCCGTGTACTGGCAAACAAAGACCAACACGCAACAAACGATATCATGACGCGGCCCTTTGCAGTAGGCGCTGCAGAGTCTGGGGCAATCGTAGTCGTGTCTCCCAATGGGGGTGAAACAGTTACTGCGGGCACACCCGTGACCGTAAAGTATACGGCTACAGGTGTTGCTCGTGTGATGTTTGAATTGTCTACTGATGATGGCGCAACGTGGACAACACTGCAACATGAAGTTGATGGAGCAGCTGCAGAGATGCAGTGGAATGTGCCATGGTTTCCGTCTTCAAAATGTCGTATTCGTGCTTCAAGTCTTGCCGCAGCGCAGATCAATGATGCATCAAATGCAACATTTACGATTGCCGTTCCCGTAGACATTCACGCATACGACATTGCAGCGCCAATTGTGAATGCCACAAGTGCATCGCCAATATCACCGAGGCTTGTGATTCGTAATCCTGGATTGACTGATGTCCAGAATGTCAATGTCAGGTTTTCAATGCGTTGGGTTCGATCAACAACTCCTTCCGTTGATACGTCGTTTGTCGTGCCACTCGTTAGAGCAGGGGCAATGGATACCATCTCTCTCCTTGCAACACCAATGCTTGCAAATGGAGTACACGTCATGGAGTTTGTTGTGGCGGCGCCTGGCGATAATAATCCAGCCAATGACCGATTTGGTAGAGAGTTCACGTCAACTGGTATTTCTCCACCTTCAGATATTCGATTTGAAGAAGGTCCCTCGCGGATTCTCTTGCAGTGGATGTTGCGTGAGGATAATGAAAACTATCGTGTTGAACTGTGGCGAGGGAATTCAGTAGATGATCTTCGTCGGATCCGCACATTCAAGCCAAGTGTTACCTCGTTTGTAGATGACGGACTGATGAACGATACTGCATACATCTATGCGCTGCGCACTGTTGACGGATTGAGACGTAGTGTCTTTTCACCAAACATCGTTGTGCGGCCTACGGTATATCCTGCCGGTGTGCGGTTATCTGCCCCCTCCTTGATCTCTCCTTCTGACGGGCTCTCTGGGGTACAAGTGCCAACAGATCTTGTTTGGAGCACGGTAGTGGGGGGTGACCAATATGAAGTACAAGTAGCGGAGGACGCTGCGTTTCAAAACCTAGAGTTTGTCTTTATTGTGCGAGACCCTGGGGCGATTGTCATTCCTCTCGAAAACAATATTACTCGTAGGTGGCGAGTGCGAGCATTAAACCAAACGTTCAACAGTCCATGGTCTACTATTGCCACGTTCATCACAACGCGATCTTGCGCGGGCACAGCGTTAACGTTTAATGGTACTGACCAGCGTGCTACAGATGCAAGCTTCGCGTGGAATGGTGGCCCCGTTACCGTTGAATATTGGACGTACGTAAAGAGGTCAACACTGAAGGCAAGCACAACCTTCATGGTGGGAACGGGTGACAACGCTTCAAACAGATTCCAAGCACACGCACCGTGGGATGATGGTGTACTCTATTGGGATTATGGAAATGTTGGCGATAAGGGGCGTATTGCAACTGCATTCGGGCCGTATTTCGACAAGTGGGTGCACGTTGCTCTTGTAAGTGATGGCGCAACATTCAAAGCGATCTACTTCAATGGCCAACTTGCAAACTCCGCTACCGAAGCAAGCGCACCCAACAACCTCACAGAGCTCACCATAGGCGCAATGAAGACAAACACCTGGTTCAATGGCACCGTAGATGAATTCCGCATTTGGAGTGTTGCTCGCTCAGCCGAGGAGATTCGTTCTTCAATGTTCCGTAGACTGCCTGCTCCTGCGGAGAATACAAAGATTGTTGGATGTTGGAGGCTAGACGAAGGAACGGGTACAACATCAAAAGACGCAGTGCGTGCACGCTTGTTAACGCTCTCATCGGAATCTATGTGGACACCAAGTGGAGCCTCAGTAACGTGTGAAGATGTAGCTCCATTTGTAACGCCAACATTTCTTTCGGGCGTTGGAGCCTCACCCTTGCCGCGTAATCATCAGAATGAAGTCTCGTGGACGTCGGTCAATACGCAGCGCGGAACGGTATGGTATGATTTAGAGGTAACGAATGCCGATGGAAGCAGAGTTGTTTCGCATTTTAATAACATCACGGCAGCGTCGCAGTCAGTTGCAAAGCATGGTCTCTTTGGGCTCCCAGCAGATAGCACAATGAATGTGCGAGTGCGAGCTCGCTCTGCATACACACAAAGTCCGTGGCGCCAAGCAGAGATAGTTACACAGTCTCCATGTGAATCACGAGGCGTGGTGTTCACTGGTGCAGGAGAGAGATTCACAAACACAGAATTTCTCTTTCATGGCAAAGCAGTGACTGTTGAATATTGGAGTCTTGTTAATCCAGATCAACTCATGGCGGGTGTTTCCTTCATGGTTGGTGCGCAAGACGATGAATCAAAACGTTTTCAGGCACATGCGCCGTGGGTTGATAAGACATACTACTGGGACTATGGCAACTGGGGAGAGTCAGGCAGAATTTCAACATCCTATGAAGGCAGTCTCGGCAAGTGGACTCACGTTGCTCTTGTGAGCAATGGATATGACACCATGGCCATCTATCTCAATGGTGCCCTTGTGAGACGGTCTAGCTTTGCAGATGCACCGGGCATTCTCAAGCAGATCACGATTGGCGGAAATTCGTTCTCTCGTACATACCATAAAGGAGCAATGCGCGATCTCCGCATCTGGAATGTGATGCGGGGTCAGCAGCAGATTCTTAATGCAATGCACCAGCGTATTGCAGAGCCCCAGTCTAACCTCCTTGGAAGTTGGCTATTAGACGAGGGTAAGGGGCAAAGGACTACGGATGTTACAGGCAGGAGTACTGACGCTGTAAGTGGAACGGAAATAACTTGGGGAGATGTACCCTCACCCTTGATGCATGCTCCAGCAGTTATTGCGGGCAGGCGCAACGTTCAGCGAGGTGATACGGCGATGTACGTCATGAGGGCTGCTTCTAACTCAACATCGCAGTGGACAGTGCTCGGCGGTACGCTTGAGAGCTCTGCAGTTACAAATGAGATTGTGGTACGATGGACTGGTGCTGATACTGTAGGAAAAATTTCTGTTGCGCGAATGTGGTCAAGTGGCTGTAGCGATGTTACATCGTATACCATTAAGCTTCACACAACATTGAAAGTGGATGAAGCACACAGCAGTACACTCTCATCACAGATCACGGTACACCCAAACCCCGCGTCTGAAAAATGCTCCATTACGTGGGGTGGAGAGGAGTCTGCTCAGCATCTTGAAGTGATTGATGCACAGGGGAGAATTCTTTTCGAGCGATCAATGTCAGGTAATGCTGCTCAGATTGATATGCAATCAATTGCGAATGGCACATACACGATCCGCGTTAGCACAGCGAGCGGAACGTATACTCAGCGATTACTTGTGCACAAGTAACAACGTAAACGGACAGTAAGAACGGGTGTGACCGAAATGTCTCTGCTTGGCAGTGGCGCAAACGCCGATGCAGGCACACAAGGCATGGTTGACGACAAAGAATGTGTACCTTATAGGATGTTTGAGATACCACATGCGTCGTCGGGATCAACCAGTGAACGATATGCCAAGATTCTAGAATCTTTGGCCATGATCACTGTTGGTGAAAGCAACCTTATTGCGAACCTTGCCAATACAGCGTCTATCCTTTATCGTTCCCTGCCAGATGTTCTCTGGGCTGGATTCTATCTCTATGATGGCACGGAATTAGTCCTTGGGCCATTTCATGGTAACCCTGCATGCATCAGGATAACGATGGGTAGAGGTGTCTGCGGGTACGCTGCCTCAGAACGCATGACAGTCTTAGTGCCGGACGTGCTTGTTTTTCCTGGACATATCGCATGCGACGCTCTCACCAAATCAGAAGTTGTTGTGCCCCTTGTACACAATGGTGAGCTCATTGGTGTGATGGATTTGGATAGCCCCTTGCTCGACCGATTCTCAAACGAAGATGCAGATGGGCTAGAGCGCATTGCTCAATTGTTAATGTCACGAATGCCCGCCTAGAACACACGTGTCTGGATGATCCCCTTCATCCTGCTGTGTTTTGTTGCAACATGCGCCAACGCGCAACTACTCATCAATGAGATTCACCCAACACCATCTGGCGGCGAGCCTGAATGGATTGAGTGTGTAAACGTTGGCACACGATCGATAAACCTGAATGCATGGATGATCTGTGATTCTCGGACATGCGTTACACTCGATGAAGTGATGATTCCGGCAAGGGGCTTTGTGGTTCTCACACGAGATACCATTGCGTTAAACGAGTCGCGATGGATTCCAAAAAACGTTGTTATTGTTGAAGCAAATCTGCCCTCGCTCAACAACACCACCGATAGAGTTGAGATTCGAAACGAGGACTCTGTTTTAGTCGACAGTATGAGTTATGACGCGAGACGACATATTCGTGGTAGAACAATCGAGCGTGTAGGTGAAACATGGGCTAGTTGTGTAGCACGAGACAGTGCAACATGCGGTGCTTTGAACTCCGTTGTGACCCTCGAGCGTGATGTGCGCTGCTCACAGATAAGCGCGCAGGATGATCTGATTGTTATTGATGTTGTAAACCACGGACACACTGTACTCGAAGCCACACCAATATTTGTTGACGTTGGTGGAGAGAAGATTCGATTTACAACATCAACTCTCGACCCTGGGATGGCCTGGACTGTGCTATTGCCGATACACACCTTGCGGCTTGACCGACAACTGAGATATGAACATGTTCTAGCGTACGCCGAAATCAATGATGATCGTGCAGAGAACGATTCAGTTGATGCAGATCTGATGTTCCCTCCACTGTACGGCACACTTATGATCAATGAAGTACTCGCAGATCCACAGCAAGGTTCATGTGAGTATGTGGAAGTATGGAACGGCACCCCCGATACCATTGACCTTGATGGTTGGATTATTGAGGATGCTTCTCATGTGCGCAGCGTTGGTGTTGGAAAGACCGTTGTGGCACCGCATGGTTATGGAGTGATTGCGGGCGATACGTCAATTCGGAATCGTGTCGGCCAAGATCAATGGACGCTGGCACGTCCTGCGTTGCAAATCAATAGTACCACTGATCTCATTGTGTTGCGCACGCCAAGCGGGTTTCTCGTGGATAGCATGACGTACGATGAGAAGCTGCATCACTCAATCATTCCAACTACAAAGGGTGTTGCACTTGAGAAGCGACACACCAACGTTGTGAGTTCTGATCGGTCAGTGTGGACGTCGAGTGGCGATGTGAGTGGGGGCACACCGGGTCGCATCAACAGCGTGTCTATGAGCGCGTCAAGCAACGCCACAATGCAGGCAGTGCCCAGCCCCTTTTCATCAGATCCCGGTCGCAGGCTATCGAGCTGCGTTATCACGTGGCAACAGCCATTTGAACAGGCCATCGCCCGGGTCTGTGTATATCGTCCAGATGGGTCATTCGTGGCTGACCTCTTAAACTCAGTGTTCATTGCCAGGGAAGGGGGCGTAGCATGGAGTGGTGTTGATTGGCTAGGACAGCGCGTGGCTGTTGGACCCTATGTGGTTGCCATAGAGTGCGTAGATGCCTCCTCAGCGGCTGTATACCGCGATAGGTGCTTGGTTGTGGTGGGAGAATGACGTTCAAAAAATCGTAATACCTCGATAAAATGAACGTTAGGTAGTTTTGTGATTATGGCAACCAAGAAGAACGGCACCGTCCGTACAAAAAAGAAGCAATCAGTTGAGGCTGTGGCATCGAGCTTCGTCGCTGAAAAGATAGACCTCGACGATGAGGCGCTCTACCTCAACCGCGAGCTCTCGTGGATTGAATTCAATCGTCGCGTGTTAGACGAAGCTGAGGATGAAACACATCCGCTCCTTGAGCGAATGAAGTTCTTGGCGATCTTCTCCACGAACCTCGATGAATTCTTCATGATCCGAGCTGCTGGACTTCAAGAGCAGATATACTCTGGTGTTACGGATCTTTCGTCGGACGGCATGACGCCCATCGAGCAGCTCAAAGAAATTCGCTCGCGGTTGCTACCGCTCTATAAAAGACAGAGTGCAATCTGGAAGAAAGATATTGCTCCATCACTTGAACGCGAGGGTGTGTTCATTCATCATTTTGATGCGTTAACACTTGAAGAGAAACAAGAATTTGAGCAAGACTTTGTAGACAATATCATGCCGGTGCTTACCCCACTCGCGCTTGATCTCGGTCACCCGTTTCCTCGCTTGCTCAACAGATCACTTACAGTAGCATTTGTTCTCTATGATGATACGGATGACACTGAAGACATGAAGGTAGCTGTTGTACAACTGCCATCGGCTCTTCCACGTCTTGTAAAGATCAATCGTACATCAGGACATCACTATGTGTTGTTCGAAGATATCATACGTGCACATGCCGGCATTCTCTTTCCCGGACTTCGTTTGCAAGAGAGTCACATCTTCCGCGTAACGCGAGATGCAGATGTTGAGATCGCGGAGGACGAAGCTAATGACCTTATGGCAGCCGTTGCAGAGGGTATACGTCAGCGTCGCTGGGGTACTGATGCTGTGCGAATGGAGATTGGTTCCGACATGCCAAAGCGCCTTACCGCTTTCTTCACAAAGGCGCTGGAGTTAGAAGCCGCCGATGTGTATGGCGTTGATATTCCGATGAACCTACAAGACTTTTTTGTGTTGATGCAATTGGACAAGCGTAAGCTCAAGGACGCTCCTTTCAATTCACGTCAACTCGCAGAATTTACCACTGAAGGAACAGATATTTTTGAGGTGCTGAAGGAGGGAGATGTATTTGTTCATCATCCTTTTGACTCTTTCACCAATTCTGTTGTGCGCTTTATTGAACAAGCAGCGGACGATCCAAACGTGCTCGCAATTAAGATTACGTTGTACAGAGCTGGTGGACGCTCTTCTGTGATCGATGCGCTAAAGCGTGCAGCAAGCATTGGAAAGAATGTGACTGCATTTGTTGAACTCAAAGCCCGCTTTGATGAAGAGAATAACATTGCTTGGGCTAGAGCGCTAGAACAGTCTGGGGTGCACGTTGTTTATGGTGTTATGGGGCTTAAAGTTCACTGCAAGGTTTGTCTTGTTGTGCGCAAGGAAGGCAAGAATGTGCTTACCTATGCGCACGTTTCAACAGGTAACTACAATACTGCAACGAGCCGCATGTATACAGACGTTGGTGTGTTCACTGGACGGCAAGAATTTGAGCGAGACTTTGTGCACCTCTTTAATCTACTGACGGGGTATTCGAAACACGCTTCGTGGCAGCACATCGGCGTGGCGCCGCTGAACATGCGAGAGAAGATCTTGGCGCATATTCAAGGCGAAATTGATCATCAGGTTGCGGGCCGCCAAGGTCACATCATTGCGAAAATGAATGCTCTGATCGATCAGAAGATCATTGAGGGGCTGTATGCAGCGTCGATGGCCGGTGTAAAGATCGAGCTCATCGTGCGTGGTGTTTGCACATTGCGTCCGGGTATTCCTGGAGTGAGTGATAACATTACTGTGCGGAGCATCCTCGATAGATTCCTAGAACACAGCCGCATTTTCTCTTTCCGAAACGGTGGAGAAGAGCTGCTGTTTATTTCGAGCGCTGACTGGATGCCGAGAAATATGGAGCGCAGAGTAGAGCTGCTCTTCCCGATTTATGACAAACGTGT